>CATXLW010000005.1:0-84933 GCA_958371715.1 uncultured Collinsella sp. | reverse complement strand
AGGGCGGAGGCGGGGCATTCCCCGCCTCTTACACCACATCTCTGCGCGCTACCGTTATTCGTTCCCTGCGGCAGAATTTACGCCGCTTCGTCGAACTGCGAATTGTACAGGTCGGCGTAGAAGCCGCCTTGGGCGAGCAGCTCGTCGTGCGTGCCCTTCTCGACGATGTCGCCGTCGCGAATCACCAAGATCACGTCGGCGTTGCGGATCGTGGACAGGCGATGCGCGATGACAAAGCTCGTGCGGCCCTGCATCAGCGCATCCATGGCGCGCTGAATAAGCTCCTCGGTACGGGTATCGACGTTGGAAGTCGCCTCGTCCAAAATCAGCGCCGGACGGTCGGCCAAAATGGCGCGGGCGATGGTCACGAGTTGGCGCTGGCCCTGTGAGAGGTTGGTGCCCTCCTCATTGATCATAAAGTCGTAGCCGCCGGCGAGCGTATGGATAAAGTGGTCGCAGCGTGCGGCGCGTGCGGCGGCCTCGACCTCGGCGTCGGTCGCATCGGGGCGTCCGTAGCGGATGTTCTCGCGGATGGTGCCGTTAAACAGCCAGGTGTCCTGCAGCACCATGGCAAACTCGCCGCGCAGCGCCGCGCGGTCCCAGTCGCGCACGTCGACGCCTTCGACGCGCAGCGAACCGCCGTCCACGTCGTAAAAGCGCTGCAGCAGCTTAATGAGCGTGGTCTTGCCGGCGCCGGTGGGGCCGACGATGGCGATGGTCTGACCGGGCTGCGCCTCGCAGCTAAAGTCGTGGATGATGGTCTTGTCGGGCGTGTAGCCAAACTTGACGTGGTCGAACTCAACGTGGCCGGGGCGCTTCTCGGGAATCTGGGCGTCGGCCTTCTGCTCCTCCTCGGGCGCGGCGAGGAACTCAAAGACGCGCTCGGTGGCAGCGGCCATCGACTGCATCGTGTTGCTCACGTTGCCCAGCTGCTGCACCGGCTGCGTAAAGTTGCGCACGTACTGGATAAAGCTCTGGATGTCGCCGGGCGTGGCATTGCCGGTCAGCGCGAGCTGTGCGCCCACCACGACAACGCCCACGTAGCCCATGTTGCCCACCAAGCTCATAAGCGGCATCATCAGGCCCGACAGGAACTGCGAGCGCCAACCGCTCACAAACAGTCGGTCGTTTTGACGGTCGAACTCCTCGATCGAGGCCTCGGCGCGGTCGAACACCTGAATGACGTTCTGACCGGCAAAGTCCTCCTCGATAATGCCGTTGACGGTGCCCAGGACTTGCTGCTGCTCGCGGAAGTACGGCTGCGAGAAGTGAATCATCACGGTCAGGATAATCGCGGCGGCCGGCAGTGTGAGCACGGTGACGCCGGTGAGCGGCAGACTGATCGAAAGCATCATGACGAGCACGCCGATAATCTGCGTCACCGACGTGATGAGCTGCGTCACGCTCTGGTTGAGCGACTGACCCAGCGTATCGACGTCGTTGGTGATGCGGCTGAGCACGTCGCCCTTGCTGTGGCCGTTGAAGTAACTCATCGGAACGACGGCGATCTTGGCGGCGATCTCCTTGCGCATGCGATAACAAATCTTTTGCGTGACGCCGGTCATGAGCCAGCCTTGGATCAGGCTGCAGGCAGAGCTCGCCAGGTACAGGCAGAGCAAAAGGCCGAGCGTCTTGGCAATCCAGCCAAAGTCGACATCGCCGGTGCCGTTGACCTTGGCAACCAAGCCCTCGAACAGCTTAGTCGTAACCTGGCCGAGCACCTTGGGCCCCACAATGTTAAAGATGACCGAGCACACGGCAAAGGCGACGGCGGCAAACACGGCAATCTTGTGCTGGCCGATATAGCCGAGCAGCTGCCTCATGGTGCCCTTAAAGTCCTTGGCCTTTTCGCCACGGCGCATGCCACCCATGCGGCCCATGGGACCACGCTGGCGGGTGGGCTTGGGAATCTGAGTCTTGGTCTCGTCTGCCATTAGCGCTCGCCTCCTTCCATGACGGCTGCAATTTCTTCTTGGGTAAGCCCCAGCTCCTCGGCGGAAAGCTGCGACTGTGCAATCTCCAGGTACGCCGGGCAGCCGTGCAGCAACTCCTCGTGCGTGCCGGTGCCCACTACGTGACCGTCGTCGAGCACGATGATCTGGTCGGCGTGCATGATGGTCGCGATGCGCTGGGCCACGACCACGAGTGCGGCGTCGGTGACGTTTTTGGCCAGCTCCTCGCGCAGGCGCGCGTCGGTCTTGTAGTCGAGGGCGCTAAACGAGTCATCGAACACCACGACCTCGGGCTTTTTGGCCAACGCGCGGGCAATGGCCAGGCGTTGGCGCTGACCACCCGAAACATTGGAGCCGCCCTGGCTGATGGGGGAGTCGTAGCCGCCCTCGCGCTCGGCGATAAAGTCCTCGGCCTGGGCGATGCGTGCCGCCTGGCGCATATCATCATCGCTCACCATGTCGCCGGCAAACTTGAGGTTGCTCTCGACGGTGCCCGAGAACAGGCGACCCTGCTGCGGGATGTAACCAATGCGGTGGCGCAGCTCGGAAAGGGTCATGTCGCGCACGTCGATGCCGTCGAGCGAAATGCTGCCGCCCGTGACGTCGTACAGGCGCGGAATCAGCTGCACGAGCGTGGACTTGCCCGAACCCGTTGAGCCAATGATGCCGAGCATCTGGCCGGCATGTGTGGTGAAGTTCACGCCGCTGATGACATCGGCGCGGGCATCGGGGTACTGGAAGCTCACGTCGCGGAAGGTGAGCTCACCGCGCGGCGCGCTGGCTGCGGGCAGTTTGGGCGAGGCAGGGTCGTTGATGCTCGTGGGGCAGGTGATGACCTCTTCCACGCGCTCTGCTGCGACCTCGGCGCGGGGCAGGATAACCGAAACCATGGTGAGGATCATAAACGCCATGACGATCTGCATGGTGTAGGAGATGAACGCCATCATGTTGCCGACCTGCATCACGCCGTCGGACACGCCCTGCGCGCCAAACCAGACGATAAGCACGGTGATGCAGTTCATGACGAGCATCATGAGCGGCATCATAAAGCTCATGGCGCGGTTGGTGTAGAGCTGCGTGGTCATCAGGTCGAGGGACGCCTGGTCAAAGCGCTCGAGCTCATGCTCCTCGCGGTTAAACGAGCGGATGGGCATAAGGCCGTCGAGCAGCTCGCGGGCGGTAAGGTTCACGCGGTCCACAAAGCTCTGCATCTTTTTGAACTTGGGCATGGTGAGGCCCATAAGCACGCCGACGACGGCCGAGACCGCGATGATGGCCACGGCGATGGTCCACTCCAGGCCGGTGTGGTTGGCCAGGACGCGCATGACGGCGACGATGCCCATGACGGGCGCCATGAGGCACATGCGGATAAACAGGGTTGCGGCCATCTGAATCTGCTGAATGTCGTTGGTGCAGCGAGTGATGAGCGAGGCCTGGCTAAACTTGCCCACCTCGGCTGGCGAGAAGTGCATGACCTTGTTGAAGGTCTCGCGGCGCAGGTCGCGTGCGATGGAACAGGCGGTGCGCGAGGCCACGGCGCCGGTTAGGATGGTGGCGACCAGTGAGATCAGGCACAGACCAAACATCGTGGTCGCCATGCGGCCCAGGTAGGCGTTCTGCACGTCGGCGGGGTCGATACCCTGCGCCTTGTACTCGTCTTGCACATAGCTCACGGCGCGTTGGGTCACGATGGAGCCCGACATGGAGCCCATTTTGTCCGCCATTTCATTGGCGCCCTCGACGAGCTTGCTTTGGTCTACCAGACCGCCCTCGACACCTAGGCGCAGACTCTTCATGGTGATCTTGCCGCCGTCGGCATCAATCTGCTTTTGCATGTTTTGCGCCGCTGTGGCCTTCTGCTGCATCTCGGCGAGCTGCTCGGGCGTCATTGCCGCCATCTGCTCGGGGGTGGGCATGGCCTGGGCGCCGCCGCCATTGCTTGCCTCGGTGGATGCGCCGGTCATGTCGCCCATGGAGCTGGCGTCGATGCCCTGGTTGAGAGAAAGGACGACGGTCTCGGGCAGGCTCATAATGTCGGCAATCTTGCCGCCATCGGCACGCTCTTCCTCGGTGCCCTTGTACGTTCGAATGCCTTTTTTGTCAGCCTTGCTAAACACGGCCTCCACAGCTTTGGCGTCCTTGGTGCTCATAAAGAGCTCAAGGTCATCGAGTGATTCGGCACGAATGGTGTCGGGCACGGGCGAGGCGATGCCGCCTTGCTGTACGCCCACGTCGACGATGTCGCTCATGTAGGTAGGCAGTGCCAGATCGGCGTTGCAGCTGATTACGATAAGTACGATAGCTGTGAACAGTGCCAGGACATGCTTTTTAAAGAGCTTGAGAATCCTCACTCGGCATCTCTCCTTTCTTGATTGCGGTCGATAATTTCGTTGAAACGCCTTAGAAGGCGCACCATCTCTTGGGTATCTGTTTCGCCGAGCTGCTCGAGGAAGGCCGCGGTGCGCTCCTCGAATTCCCGACGTTTGATTTCGAGATTCTGGAATCCCTTATCGGTCATCGTGACGTGTACACGACGACGGTCGGTCTTTGAGTGCTCGCGCTCGACCCAGCCCTTGGCTTCGAGAGTGCGTAAGATATTGGCGATGCGGGCACTCGAGACCCAGGCGCGATTTGCGAGTTCGCTCGGCGTGAGCGAACCGCCAGCGAGCATGAGGGCGCGCATGACAGCCATCTCGCCGCCGAGAGCTTTGTCCGCAGAGCGTGAAATGCGATGATGCATGCTGCCAAACTCAGTTAAGAGCTGACGCCCAAGCTCATGGAAATCGGTATCTTCCACCGAAAACCCCTAACACTAGAAACTATTTTCGGTGAAAGATGATACCCGCATATTCGGGCCTCATGCAGTGGGCAATATAAAGAGCGCATAAAGAGTTAAAAAATTCAATTGCTGAAGCGTTTCAAAGAACTATTATGCCCGCGGTTAGGCGGGGGGTTGTCACCACCATGACGACTGGGACTCATATAATCGCCACGTGCGATGCTCCAACTTCCCGCAAGAAGACACCTTATATAAAGGGGGATGGAGTCATGGCATTTGACTTCACGGGCAAGACCGCGATTGTCACGGGTGGCACTCAGGGCATTGGCCTCGAGATCGCCAAGGGCATCGTCGCGGGCGGCGGACACGTCGCGCTCATCGCAAGGAACGCTGCTAAGGGCGAGGCCGCGGTGGCCGAGCTTGGCGAGGGCAACAAGTTCTATCAGCTCGATGTTGCCGATGCGCCCAAGGCGCGTGAGACCGTCGAGCAGATTTTTACGGACCTGCCGCAAACCAACATCCTGATCAACTGCGCTGGCGTCATCAGCACCAAGAAGTTCGACGAGATCGATGACACCGAGTGGCGTCGTACCATCGACATCAACCTCAACGGTACCTTCACTATGATGAATGCTGTGTACCCGCACTTTAAGGCGGCCCATGCCGGCACTATCGTCAACGTGAGTTCCGTTGCGGGCAAGATCGGTGGCGGCCTGCTCGGCACCGCGGCTTACGCGAGCTCCAAGGCCGGTGTTAACGGTCTAACCAAGGCAGTCGCCAAGGAAGGCGGCAAGTTTGGCGTCCGCTGCAACGCCGTGTGCCCGTCGCTCACCCTTACCGATATGACCTCGATTCTCTCTGACGAGAACTCTCAGCGCATCATCAACGGTATTCCTCTGGGCCGTGCCGCCCAGGCAAGCGAGCCCGCGCAGATGGTGCTCTTCTTTGCCTCCGACCTTGCCAGCTTCGTGAACGGCGAGATCGGTGACTGCGACGGTGGCATCGTCCTGGACGGGTAATACCCCGCGACGATAATTCGGCGACGGCTCCTGCGACTCGGGACCGTCGCCTTCTTTCTGACAAAGGCGCGTGCGGCCGCGTGTCACACGCATCAAAAGGAGATATAAATGAGTGAATCGACTGCGGTGGAGGCGCCGGCGGCAAAGGAGCCGTTCTTTAAGATGTCCTCCATCCCGGGTGCCAATATTTTGGTGCCGCTTTTGTTGGGCTGCCTGCTCAACACGCTGTTCCCCGATCTGTTCAAAACGCTCGGCAGCTTTACGCTCGGCATGACCCAGCAGGGCGCAGGCCCGCTTGTTGGCGCTTTTTTGCTCATCGTCGGTACGACGATTTCGTTTAAGAGCGCTCCTGCCGCCGCTGCCCGCGGCGCCATCATCATCGCCGTCAAGCAGATCGTGGTCGTTGCCGTGTCGCTGCTCATCCTTTATGTGTTCAACGACAACCTGTTTGGTATCTCGGCCATGGTGATGCTGGCCGCTTGCACGGGTGCCAACAACGCTATGTACGCTGGACTGATGGGCACCATGGGCAACGAGGCCGAGCGTGGCGCCGTCGCCATCACCACGCTGGTTGTCGGCCCTCCGGTCACGATGATCGTGCTCGGCGCTGCCGGTCAGGCTCCGATCGGCTGGTCGCTCGTGGGCGCCATCCTGCCGATCGTCGTCGGCATTATCCTGGGTAACCTCTTCCCCAGCTTTAAGAAGATGATGGCACCGGCACTTTCCGCCATCATCGTGCTCGTCTTCTTTGCCATGGGCTCGACCATGACCTTTGGCCAGCTTATCAACGGTGGTCTTCCCGGCATCCTGCTCGGCGTGATCTGCTCGGTGGTCTTTGCAATTCCCGTCATCGCGGTCGATAAGCTCACGGGCGGTACGGGTGTCGCAGGTGCGGCCATTTCGAGCTGCGCCGGAGCCAATGTGGCCACGCCTGCTGCCATGGCAAGCGTCAACGAGGCCATGTACGGCGGCGCGGTGCTCGCGACGGCGACGGCGCAGGTCGCAGCATGTGCTATCGTGACGGCCATTTTGACCCCGCTGGTCACCAGCTGGTGCTACAAGCATTTTGAGGGTCAGGGCCACAGCAAGGCAACGACCGACAAGGCCGCCGCAGCCGCCTAATGCCAAGTGGCAATCAAAGCTAAATAACTAGCCATGCCACAGGGCGGCCCCGGGGGAAATCCCGTGGCCGCCCTGCAGTTTCTGTGGGGTCTCTGGGGCACTTTACCCTGCTAAAACTGGCATAACAGCTAGAGTGAACGTCGTACAAAGGCAAGGAAAAATACCAAACAAATCGGTGAACGGTAGTTGTTCGCGCTCGCATTTCCTGCGGATTTGTTAAAAACGCCATAATGGTATAAAAAAAGAAACATATAACAGCCCTGATGAAGGGGGTGGCTATGTTATCCTTCTCAAACGGGTGAAATCTTGGGTTTGGGTTGTAGTTCCAAGGTGGACAGACGTTTTTCCCTGCACCAACGTGTGGTGAAGAACGGAAGAAGCCGGTAGTGCAAGCCGATAATTCAAGAATTCAATAAGCAGCGGTGTGAGAGAGCGCCGCATTACACGTAACTAGGAGCGTGGTTACACAATGCAGGAGGCATGGGAAGGCTTCAAGGAAGGCATCTGGACGGGAGAGGTTGACGTCCGAGACTTCATCCAGAAGAACTACACCCCCTACGAGGGCGACGAGTCGTTCCTCGCCGGCCCGACTGAGCGTACCAAGGAGCTGTGGGGCGAGGTTCTCGATCTGCTGCTCAAGGAGCGCGAGCAGGGCGGCGTCCTCGATATGGACACCAAGACTGTCACGGGTATCGTGAGCCACCCCGCTGGCTACATCGATAACGCCCATCGCGACAAGGAGACCATCGTCGGCCTCCAGACCGACAAGCCGCTCAAGCGTGCGCTGCACGTCAACGGTGGTATCCGCATCGCTTGCCAGGCTGCCAGCCAGCACGGCTACAAGGTCGACGAGAACGTTGTCGAGCGCTACACCTTCGAGCGCAAGACCCACAACGCCGGCGTCTTCGATGTCTACACCCCCGAGATGCGCGCCTGCCGTTCGGCCCACATCATCACCGGTCTGCCCGATGGCTATGGCCGCGGCCGCATCATCGGCGACTACCGTCGTGTCGCCCTGTACGGTGTCGACTACCTGATCAAGGACAAGGAGGCCCAGAAGGCTTCCACCCCGACGGTCATGACCGCCGACAACATCCGCGACCGTGAGGAGCTGCAGGAGCAGATTCGCGCCCTCGGCGAGCTCAAGATGATGGCCGAGACCTATGGTTTCGACATTTCCAACCCTGCTACCAACACGCAGGAGGCCATCCAGTGGATGTACTTCGCCTACCTCGCTGCCGTTAAGGAGCAGAACGGCGCCGCTATGTCCATCGGCCGTACCTCCACGTTCATCGACATCTATGCCGAGCGCGACCTTGCCAACGGTACCTTCACCGAGGAGCAGATCCAGGAGTTCGTGGATCACTTCATCATGAAGCTCCGCATGGTCAAGTTTGCCCGTACCCCCGAGTACCAGGCCCTGTTTACCGGCGATCCGCAGTGGGTCACCGAGTCCATCGGCGGCATGGGTGTTGACGGCCGTACGCTCGTTACCAAGATGAGCTACCGCTACCTGCACACGCTCGAGAACATGGGCACCAGCCCCGAGCCCAACATGACCGTTCTGTGGTCGACCCGTCTGCCCGAGAACTTCAAGAAGTTCTGCGCCAAGACTTCTGTCGCCAGCTCCTCGATCCAGTACGAGAACGACGACCTCATGCGCGTTTACCACGGCGACGACTACGGCATCGCCTGCTGCGTGTCCTCCATGCGCATCGGCAAGGAGATGCAGTTCTTCGGCGCCCGCGCCAACCTGGCCAAGTGCCTGCTCTACGCACTCAACGGCGGTGTTGACGAGGTCTCCAAGAAGCAGGTCGGCCCCAAGTATCGCGCCGTCGAGGGCGATACGCTCGATTACGACGACGTTGTGGCCAAGTACAACGACATGATGAAGTGGCTTGCTGGCGTGTACGTCAACTCGCTGAACATCATTCACTACATGCACGACAAGTATTGCTACGAGCGCATCCAGATGGCTCTGCACGACAAGCACGTGCATCGTTGGTTCGCTACGGGCATCGCTGGCCTTTCCGTCGTGGCTGACTCCCTGTCCGCCATCAAATACGCCAAGGTCCACCCCGTCCGCGACGAGAACGGCATCATTGTCGACTTCGAGACCGAGGGCGAGTTCCCCAAGTACGGTAACGACGACGACCGCGTCGACCAGATCGCTCACGACGTTGTGCACCAGTTCATGGAGTACATCCGCATGAACGACACCTACCGCAACTCCGTGCCCACGACCTCGGTTCTGACCATCACCTCCAACGTCGTGTACGGCAAGAAGACCGGTTCTACGCCTGATGGCCGCAAGGCTGGCCAGCCCTTCGCCCCGGGTGCTAACCCCATGCACAAGCGCGATAGCCACGGCGCCATCGCTTCGCTGTCTTCGGTTTCCAAGCTCCCGTTCCGCGATGCTCAGGACGGCATCTCCAACACCTTCTCCATCATCCCGGGTGCGCTCGGCAAGGAGGACCAGGTGTTCTTTGGCGATATCGACCTTGATCAGCTGGGCGAGTAACTATTGTTAGTGCTATACTAACAATAACGATTACTGATTAGCGCGCCGGTTTCGGCCGGCGCCTATCAATCGAAGGAGACACATTATGAAGGTTTCTGAAGTTTCCGAGACTCAGGCCGATAACCTGGTCCACATGCTCGACGCTTACGCCGAGAAGGGTGGCCACCACCTGAACATCAACGTCTTCAACCGTGAGACGCTGCTCGACGCTCAGGCTCACCCCGAGAAGTATCCGCAGCTGACCATCCGCGTTTCCGGCTATGCCGTGAACTTCCACACGCTCACCAAGGAGCAGCAGGACGAGGTCATTTCGCGTACCTTCCACGACAAGTTCTAAAGGGGTTTAACTCCCGCAGGATCGCCGGGGCTGTTTGGGCTACCTCCCAAAACGTCCTCGGACATGCAAGAAGCCCTCGCTGCGCACTTCGTGCGGCGAGGGCTTCTTGCGTCCTGCGGAATATTTTGGGAGGTAGCCCAAACAGCCCCAGCGGGGTCCTGTGTAGTCACCCTTTAGGCGGAACTCTCCTAATGGGTTGAGCGTTCTGGATTCTTGCTTGCTACCGTTTATCGCGTATAGCTACCGTTTGCGGAATAAGTAACACTCCTTAATAAACCGTGTAGAATCTCAGATAAGCACGGAGTTTTCCAGGGAGACGCTGTCCTTTGTTGTGTGCAAGGGGCGGCGTCTCTTTGGCGCTTGGAGGCCGTTCTGCAGCAGGACGGCGGACGTGCGTCACATATTCAAAAGCCAACGTCGAGATGGGTTGTGATGATAATGGGCAAGTACGTAATCGTGGTTGAGTCTGGTTCGGATGTGACGCCGGAGCTCTGCGAGCGCTATGGCATCGTGCGCGTGCCCATGCATGTCACGATTGGTGACGAGACCGTCGAAGACGGATCGATCGACCCGCTTGAGATTTACTCGCGCTGCAACGAGTTTGGCGTGATGCCCAAGACCAGCGGTTGCTCGCCGGCGGATTTTGCGCATGTGTACGACCGCATTCACGCCGAGCAGCCCGACGCGACCATTTTGCATCTTGCGTATTCCGAGGTTACGACCTGCTCGCATCAGTCGTCGAAGATTGCGGCAAAGGGCCGCGATTACGTCTTCTCCATGGATACGCGCTTTGTGTCGGTGGGCCAGTCGCTTGTCGCCGTTGAGACCGCCAAGTATATCGAAGCCCATCCGGATGCCACCGTCGACGAGATTTTCGCCTTTACCAATTCGGTGATGGACCGCGTACTGCTGGGCTTTGTTCCTACGGACCTTGCCTTCCTTAAGGCGGGTGGTCGCTTGTCCAACGTCGCGTTTCTTGGCGCCCATCTGCTCAAGATTAAGCCCTGCATTGAGGTAACGGGTGGCAAATTCGTGGCGACCAAGAAGCTCCGCGGCTCTATGCTCAAATGTGCCCGTGCCTTTATTGACCACATGGTTGCGAAGGGCGATATTGATTACTCGCACATTGGTTTGGCGTATTCAGTGGGCCTTTCCGAGGAGCTGCGCGACGATATGGAAGTCTATGCGCACGACCTGGGCTTTAAGGACGTTACCTGGACTCAGGTCGGCGGCGTCATCTCGAGCCACTGCGGCCCGACCGCCTTTGGCGCGGTGCTTACGCTTAAGGCGTAGGGCCTGGCGTCTATCGATTTCTATTGCTTCGGCGGCGAGCGGGTTGTGACAACCTTCCCGCCGCTTTTGCGTGGAGTCAAATAGGACGATCAAATTGACCGCTAAACCGTTTCGCCATCAGGCGTATGGGCTAGAATGGCTCTGGCATTTTAATTGACAAAAACCAAAGAGAGGCAAGGTTGCGGGAATGGCTGAGATGACGCTTGAGGGTGTGGATGCTCATCCCGAGGACTCTGCGTATGCCCTGGGTCGCGTGCATTCGATCGAGACGATGGGAACGGTCGACGGTCCCGGCATCCGCTTTGTAGTGTTTGTTCAGGGTTGCCCCATGCGTTGTGCGTATTGTCACAATCCCGATACCTGGTCTGTTAACGGCGGCACGATGGTGACCGTCGAGCATCTCATGGACGAGTTCCAGAGCAACCATGAGTTCTACCGTAGCGGCGGCATTACCGTTTCGGGCGGCGAACCGCTCCTGCAGCCCGAGTTTTTGGCCGACCTGTTCCGTGCAATGCACAACAACCCCGATGGCCGCGTACACACCTGCCTAGACAGCTGTGGCTATGCATTTGATCCCAAGCATCCGGAGAAGTTCGATGCTGTTCTCAACGAGACCGATATGGTGCTGCTCGACATCAAGCATGCCGATCCGGTTGAGCATAAAAAGCTGACCGGTTGCGATCCTGCGCGCATCCTGGCGTTTGGCGATGAGCTTGCCCGTCGCAAGATTAAGGTTGTTATTCGCCACGTGGTGGTGCCGGGTATCACCGATACGGCGGAGGAATGCGAGAAGCTCGGTCGCCTGATCGCTCCATGGCACAACGTGGTGGGCCTGGAAATGCTGCCGTATCACACGATGGGTGTCGTCAAGTACGAGCAGCTGGGTATTCCCTATAAGCTCGAGGGCGTGCCCCAGATGGATACCGCGCGCATGCCCGAGCTGCGCAACGCCGTCATGGCCGGCATGAAAAAGCGCCGTGCGGAGCTCAGGTCGGCCATTGGCTAACAAGCCCGTCCCAAATTGACTACCCTTTAAGATGTGCAACAAGGTGGGTTGGGTCAGC
Source organism: uncultured Collinsella sp. (assembly GCA_958371715.1). Lineage (GTDB taxonomy): Bacteria > Actinomycetota > Coriobacteriia > Coriobacteriales > Coriobacteriaceae > Collinsella. Next base: position 72,846 of record CATXLW010000005.1, on the reverse strand, counting down.
GAGGATGGTTACTATTCGACATGCGATGCGGGCCTTATCGACATCGATGGCCGTACCTATGCCATGAGCGTCATGACATCGATGCCGTGGAGCGACCGCTCGAGCGAGGTTACGGCCGCGATTGCAAAGGCTCTGTTTGATACGCGAGCTGCACTGGCTTAGCGTGTTCGTTTGGCGAGGTCAAACAAAATGCTGGTACCATACCGTGGTTGAGAATTTCGTATAGGTTTGGGGAATGGTATGGCTACCATCGCGATTATCGGTGCGCTCGAAAAAGAGATCATGCAGATTAAGGAAGAGCTGAGCGACGTTTGCGAGGCACGGGAGGCAGGCTTGACCGTTGTGAGCGGTGGGCTCGACGGCCTGACAGTTGTCGCCACAACGGCGGGCATGGGCACGGTGAACGCCGCCGCTGCGACACAGCACCTCATTAGCAAGTATGCTCCGCAGGCTGTTGTGTTTTCGGGCATTGCGGGCGGTTTGAACCCCAAGCTCCATATCGACGACGTGGTCATTGGTAAACGCCTGCGCTATTTGGATACCGATACCGCGCTTATTGCCGAGTCCGCACCGGGGCTCGAGGAGTTTGGCTCGACGCCTGCGCTGGTCGATATTGCCGCCGATGTGCTTGCTGAGCGTGGGTTTGTTGACGCTTCGACAAATGCAGTCGCTTCGAACAAGGGCACCAAGCAGTTCCTGGTCGGCACGATTGCCACGGGTAACCGCTTTGTGACGGGCGCCGCCATGCGCAACGACGCTATCGAGGCGACGCATGCCGATTGTGTCGGCATGGAGGGCGCGGCAATTGCCCATGTCGCAACCAAAAATGGTGTCGATTGCCTGGTGTTACGCGCTATCAGCGATAATTGTGACGAGGCGTACGATGCAATTTGCGAGCGCGAGTTCGATCTGTTCGAGTACGCGCGTGTCGCAAGTGACATTACGCTCGATATCGTCCGCCGCATTGCCGCTGCGCAATAGCGCGTCTATTTGTAAGAACCTACGACCAAGGAGTGTCCATGGCCGATTCCATTAACTACCAGCTTGCCAAGTTCGTCGCCAGCTACGGCAAGGTTTCGCAGATTCCCGAGTCCACCTGCCCTGAGGTGAGCTTTGTCGGCCGCTCCAACGTGGGCAAGTCCTCGATTATGAACAAGCTCTTTGGCCGCAAGAACCTGGTCAAGGTTTCGAGCACGCCGGGTAAGACGAGCAACATCAACTTCTTCGAGGCCGACGACGTGCATTTTGTGGACCTGCCGGGTTACGGTTTCGCCCGTCGCTCCAAGGCCGAGCGCGACCGCTGGGCAGAGCTCATCGGCGACTTCTTTGACTCCGAGCGCAGCTTTAACCTGGTCGTGTCGCTGGTGGATATTCGTCACGACCCGAGCAAGCTCGATCACGACATGATCGACTATCTGCAGGGCAACGAGTTCAACTTTATCGTCTGCCTCACCAAGGCCGACAAGCTCAGCCGCACCCAGCAGGCCCGCCAGGCAGCAGCCATCAAAAAGCAGCTCAACGTCCCGGCCGAGAACGTGATCATTACGAGCTCCCAGACCGGCACCGGCATCGACGAACTAAAAAAGCGCATCGCCGAGGCTTGCCTCTAGTCAGGCTGCAGCCCCTCAAAAGCTCTCATCTATATCACCCCAGTGATAGTTATTGGTAAACTATCACTGGGGTGATATTTTTAGGAGGTCGATATGGAGCTTTGGCACGGGTCGGAGGTTGTTGTCGAGCATCCATCGTTGGATAAATGCAGGCAATTCAATGACTATGGGCGCGGGTTTTATTGCACACCACATGAGGAAATGGCAATGGAATGGGCATGCCGGACCGAGTCTGATGGCATCGCGAACCGATATGAGCTTGACTTAGAGGGCCTTTCGGTCTTGGATTTAGAGTCTGGGAAGTTTTCAATCCTCAATTGGCTTGCGATTTTGGCTGACAACCGGGAGTTTAATGTCTCGACGCCGCTGGCACGCGAAGGACTTCGGTATTTGCTGGACAACTGCCTGATTGATATTTCTCCCTATGACGTTATTCGAGGCTATCGCGCTGACGATTCCTACTTTTCGTTTGCAAGACAGTTCGTTAACGGCATGATTTCGCTCAGGCAATTGCAGCGCATTATGTTTTTGGGGGATTTGGGCATTCAATATGCGCTTATGAGTGAGCGCGCGTTCTCGGCGATCAGGTTTCGCGATTGGAAGCAGGCCTCGGGAGCGGAGTTTTATCCCAAACGATTTGAGCGAGAACAGAACGCTCGACGTAAGTACCTGGATACGGTAAACGGATTTGACACCGAGGGTGTCGACATTAGGGATTTGATGTCAGGGAGGGTTGATTTAAATGATCCAAGAGTTAACGGATCGTGGGCCGAGTAGGACATATCCCGTCTATTACCTTGAGGACGCAATGAACAACCTCGGGGATTGCTTCGACTATGCCGTTAACGATTACGGAGCAGAAGGATCGGAAGTTGCTGAACTCTTTTGCCTGAGCGGCGTAGCTCGCGAGTTCGAACGCGGCAACGCATGGGTAGTGTCGGGAAAATCGGGCGTTGAGCTGTTCGCGCTTATCGCCGAAAGGTCGGGCTATCAAAACGGGCCTATACCGGACTGCGCCTATCGATTTGAGAAGACGCCGGAATATTGGGCGGGCTGGATACTGGCATACCTGCAGTGGCGCCTAGGAGAGTCTTTCGAAGATTTGCTGCATGTCGTTCCATTCGATGTGCTACGCAGTCTGTACTACCCCTGGCACGAAGCCTCGGAGGAACGCGTGGCTCGCCTCGTCTGCGATATGGCGAAAAAAGCGTCCAGGCAAACCAAACTTGCGTTAGCGAGAAAGAAGCTTAAGAAAACCCAACAAGACCTAGCGTACGAATCGGGTGTGTCACTCCGCTCAATCCAAATGTACGAGCAGCGCCAGAGAAACATCAATGAAGCTTCGGTAACAAGCGTAAGAGCCATAGCAAAAGCCCTCCACTGCAACATCGAAGACCTCCTAGAACCAGTCTTTGAATTCAAAGAATCCAGCGCCGCCTAAACCAAGCACACAACCGATGCCCGCCTCTAGGAAGTGCTCCAGCCTAGTAAGAGCCCCTATCAATAAAAAGCCAAACTATCAGCCCGGCGCTTTTACAGAGCGAAGGTCCCTGTAGCCGCCGCCAGCGAAGTTAACGTAGGGAGGCCAGGGGCTTTGCCCCCAAATCTTTCCGCAGGACGGCAGGACCCCCGCCGCACGAAGTGCGCAGCGGGGGTCCTGCCATGTCCGAGGACGATTTGGGGGCAAAGCCCCTGGCCTCCCCGGCGGGTATAAGGTACGGCGACTACAGGTATTCGATCTGGGCGCCTTCCGTGTCGCACGTGAGGATATGCGTCTCACACTTGGGGAACTGCTCGCGCAGCTTGACCTGCAGGAACTTTGCCACGATGGTGTCGTCGGTTACAGCCATAAGGGTCGAGCCCGAGCCGCTGATCCAGATGGTCTTAGCGCCGCCGTTAAGGCAGGTGTCGCGCACGGCGTTGTAGTCGGGGATGAGGCGGCGGCGATAGGGCTCCTGGATGCGGTCGTCATTGGCGGCGGCAATCAGGTCAAGGTCGCCGGTCTCCAGGCCGCGCGTCATGCCGGCGATGCGGCCCATTTGCCATACGGCGGTGGAGAGTGGAATCTCCTGCGGCACAACCTTGCGCGCCTCGCTCGTATGCACCTCGTAGGGCGGAATCACGGTAATAAAACGCAAGCGATCGCTCACCTCGTAGCGCAGACACTGGGGGAGCGAATCAGTCGGCGTAAAGGAGCAAACGGCACCGCCCAGGATGGCAGGGGCGACGTTATCGGGATGGCCCTCGACCTCGGTGGCAATGCGGACGAGCTCGGCACGGTCGACGGTGTGGCCCGTCAGCGCGGCGGCCGCCATGATGCCGGCGACGACGCAGGTGGAGCTGGAGCCCAGGCCGCGAGCGACGGGCACATCGGTTTGAATGTCGATGGCAACGGGAAAAGCCGGCTCGTCCCATGCAGCCAGTGCATCGACAAAGCTCACGTAGACCAGGTTGTTCTCGTTTTGGAACTCCTCGGGGCAGCCCGTGATGGTGAGCTTGTCGGCGCGCTCAAAGGTGAAGTGCGAGTAGAGGCTGACGGCCATGCCGAGGGTGTCGTAGCCGATGCCTAGGTTTGCGCTGGTGGCGGGGACGGTGATCTTGATCATGGGAATCTCCTGGGCGGTCTGCCTGTTTAGTTCGCTGCTCGGGCAGTCCTGGCTCGCTCGGAAAGCACATTAAGTGCTTTCCGGCTCGTGCGGAACTCGCGACGAACTAAACAGGCAGACCCGCATGTCAGTTCGTCATCATCCCGGTGGGTTTCTGATAAAAGAAGGTGCGCCGGCTTTCGCCGGCGCTTAATAAGGGGTTTAGTTGGTGCTCATTCGTTTTGCTGCAGACTCGACGTAGCTTGCCATCTCATCGACGTCGCAGACGTCTTCAAAGCGGACGGGCTTGGACTCGAGCTCGGCAAGTTGTGCCGGGGCGACCGTATCGGTGGCCTGCTCGAGCACACGCATAGCCTCAAAATCATCCTCGGGAACGTCGAGGCCCAGAGCGTCGCAGCAGGCGCGCGGGAACTTGTAGGGGCTGGCGGTCGAAAGCAGCACGCGGGCCTTGGCGCCCTCGGCGGGGGTGACTTTTTCAAAGACGTGATAGCCGCAGGCGGTGTGCGGGTCAATCACGTAGCCGTTTGCGTCCCAGCAGCTCTTGATGGCAGCGCGGACTTCGTCCTCGCTGGCCCAGCCGCAGCCAAAGACGCTCTGAATCTTTGCGAGCAGATTGGCGGGCACTTCGTAGCGACCGGTCTGTGCCAGCTGCTCCATAAGGCCGGCAACGAGCTCGCAGTCGCCGTCGGACAGGAAGTAGAGCATGCGCTCCAGGTTGGAGCTGATAAGGATGTCCATCGACGGCGAGATGGTCGTGAAGAACGGACGGTTGCGGTCGTAGACGCCGGTGGTCAGGAAGTCAGCCAGCACGTTGTTCTTGTCGCTCGCGACGATGAGCTTGGCGACGGGCAGGCCCATGCGCTTGGCATAGTAGCCGGCCAGGATATCGCCGAAGTTGCCGGTCGGTACGCAGAACTCCACGGCGTCGCCGGCCTCGATGGCGCCGGCGCGCAGCAGTTGCGCATAGGCGGCAAAGTAGTAGACGACCTGCGGTACCAGACGGCCGACGTTGATGGAGTTGGCACTCGAAAGCACGGTGCCAGCGGCCTCCAGGCGCTCGGCAAGCTCCTTATCGGCAAAGATGCGCTTGACGGCGCTCTGGGCGTCGTCAAAGTTGCCGCGGATGCCGCAGACAGCGACGTTGTCGCCCTCCTGCGTGGACATCTGCAGGTTCTGGACGCGGCTGACCTTGCCCTCGGGATAAAAGACAGTGATGCCCGTGCCCGGAGCGTCGGCAAAGCCGGCAAGTGCTGCCTTGCCCGTGTCGCCCGACGTGGCGGTGACGATCATGATGCGCTCGGCGCTGCCGTCCTTGGCAGAGGTGCGGGCCATCAGACGGGGGAGCATCTGCAGGGCGACGTCCTTAAAGGCGCTTGTGGGGCCGCCAAAGAGTTCCATCACATAGGTCTGAGGGGCATCGGCGCCCGGTGCGGCGTCGAGTTTGACGAGCGGCGTGACCTCTTCGCTCGCAAACGTGCTGCGGTAAGCCTCGTCGACACACGCCGAAATTTCTTCGGCCGTGTAATCATTCAGTAACATTCCCAACACATCTTGAGCGATTTCAAAGTACGATTTATCTGCAAGCGAGCTGATATCGACCTGCTGGGTGCCCAGCTCGTCCGAGACAAACAAACCCCCGTCGGGAGCGATGCCGGTACGGATTGCCACCTTACTTGAGCACGATAAAGTGCGTCCTCGTGTACTATGATAAGTTCCCATATAACACTGCTCCTCGGATGCCTTGGTCCCAATCGGTGAAACCATGGTATCAGAGCGCGCAAAACAGGTTTGCAGAGGCTTTTAGAAAGGTAACCTCAAGCCCATGATTAAGATTGCCAAGTTTGGCGGCTCGTCGGTCGCCGACGCCGAACACTTTAAGAAGATCAAGGCCATTGTCGATGCCGACCCGGCCCGCCGTTTTGTGGTGGTTTCTGCCTGCGGTCGCCGCTTTAAGGGCGACACCAAGGTGACCGATCTGCTCTACTTGGTCAACGCACACGTTAAGTACCACGTGTCGTGCGAGGAGCTGCTCGAGGACATTGGCCAGCGCTATTTTGATATCGCTGACGAGCTGGAGCTCACCTATCCCATCCGCGAGGAGTTCGCGGCCTTTGCCGAGCGCGCCCGTTCCGGTGGCTACTCCACCGAGGAACTCGTGAGCCGCGGCGAGTACTTTACCGCCCGTCTGATGGCCGAGTACCTGGGCCTGCCGTTCCTGGATGCCGCGACGGTCGTGGCGTTCCATCATGACGGTACGCTCAGCATGAACCGCACCGCCGAGCTGGTGCAGGAGTACGGCCAGCAGGGCGGCTTTGTTATGCCCGGTTTCTACGGCGCGACGCGTGAGGGGCAGATCAAGCTGCTCGACCGTGGCGGCGGCGATATTTCCGGCTCGATTCTGGCCAAGTGCCTTGGTGCCGACCTGTACGAGAACTGGACTGACGTCTCGGGTTTCTATTCTGCCGATCCGCGTATTGTTCCCGAGGCCCAGCCCATTGCGCGCGTTACCTACGAGGAGCTACGCGAGCTTTCGTACATGGGCGCAAGCGTCCTGCACGAGGAGGCCGTGTTCCCCGTGCGCGAGGCGGGTATTCCGCTGGTCATCAAGAACACCAATGCGCCGCAGGACCCCGGCACCATCATTAGCGAGACGGCCGACGAGGGTGAGGCGGAGCCTATCATTACCGGCGTGACCGGCAAGCGCGGCTTTGTCGCCATCAACGTTGCCCGCGACCGCACCAAGCCCCGTGTCGGCTTTATGCGCCGTGCACTTTCGGTGTTCGAACGCTATGACGTTTCCGTCGAGCATATGCCCACCGGCGTCGACCGCTTTGGCGCCGTGGTGCAGGAGCAGGATGTGCACGACTCGCTGTACTCACTCGTGGGTGACATCCAGCAGGAGGTCGAACCGCTCGAGATCGAGGTTGTCGAGGGCTTGGCGCTCATCGCGACCGTCGGTCGTAACCTGCGCGGCCGCGCAGGTATCTCGGGCCACCTGTTTGGCATGCTCGGCCAGGCCGGCGTGAGCGTGCGCATGATTTCGCAGAGCTGTGACGAGATCAACATCATTATCGGTGTCGAGGAGAAGGACTTCGACCTGGCGATTCGGACCATTTACCGCGCCTTCTCCGACGAGAACGGCATTGTGAAGGTCTCCGACCTGGAGGCTCCCGTGCCGGTCGATCCCGCCCCGGCCGCGCTCCACAAGTAGCTGCTATCCCAGTAGATTTTTGGGACTTGCCTCAAAAACTACGGCGGGGCGTTTCGTTTCGGTTTCGTTCCGACGGGGCGGGTTTCGTGCCCGCCCTGTTCTTGTATACACTGGCAACAATAATCGGCCTGCTCGGCGTGCGGGCAAAAGCCACAGCCTTTAAAGGGGGAAGCATGAAACAGTACACGGTTGCTATTTTGGGCGCGACGGGAGCCGTGGGCACCCAGATGCTCGAGTGCCTCAACGAGCAGGAGTTTCCGGTCGGCAAGCTCAAGCTGCTAGCGAGCGCGCGCTCTGCGGGCAAGACCGTCGAGTTCCGCGGCGAGCAGGTTGTGATTGAGGAGGCTTGCCCCGAGGCCTTTGAGGGCTGCGACATCGTGCTCGGCGCCGCCGGCGACGATATTGCGAAGGAGCTACTGCCCGAGGCCGTCAAGCGCGGCGCCGTCGTGGTCGACAACAGCCACGCCTTCCGCATGGATCCCGAGGTGCCGCTGGTTATGCCTGAGATCAATGCCGACGACATCAAGTGGCATCACGGCCTTATCGCCAATCCCAACTGCGCGACCATCATCGGCCTGGTTCCTACGTGGCCGCTGCATCAGCTCGCCGGCGTGAAGCGCATGATCGTCTCGACGTATCAGGCGGCTTCGGGTGCCGGCGCTCCCGGTATGGCCGAGCTCGAGGCTCAGTTGGCCGCCCTGGGCCGCGGCGAGGAGATTCCCGAGCCGCGCGCCTTTGCCGCCCAGCTGGCGAGCAACCTGATTCCGCAGATTGGCGGTGTCAAGGAGGAGGGCTTTACCTCCGAGGAGATGAAGCTGCAAAACGAGGGCCGCAAGATCATGCATCTGCCCGAGCTGCGCGTGAACTGCACCTGTGTGCGCGTGCCCGTGCTGCGCTCGCACTCCGAGAGCATTACGCTCGAGTTCGAGCGCGATATTACGGTGGAAGAGGCCCGTGCCGCGCTGGCCGCCGCTCCGGGCGTGAAGCTGGTCGACGACATGAGCGCCGAGGACGCGCACGATCGCTTCCCCATGCCGATGGATACGTCCGACCAGGACCTGATTTGGGTCGGTCGCGTGCGTCGCGACATCTCGAACCCCGAGGCCGCGCGCGGCATCACCTTCTGGTGCTGCGGCGACCAAATCCGCAAGGGCGCGGCAACCAACGCCGTCCAGATTGCTAAGCTGCTCTGCGAGTAGTGCGACCTGTCCGGCGGGGGCCGGGCTTAGTTTTCAGAACGTCCTCGACCATGTGTGGCGCCTTGTCCTGCTCCTTCGGAGCCGCGGACAAGGCGCCACACTGGTCTGCGGAGTGTTCTGAAAACTAAGCCCGGCCCCTGCCTGCGGTGACTCGGCTGCGAGCGGCCTGCGATGGGGCCGTTGCTGGTTGGGGCCGCTGGGCTGATGTGGGGGCACGTGGCCGTTGCAGGCCCTGGTCCCGGCGGCGGCCTCGGCGCTTTGCGCCTGCTGCCTTGGGTGACTTTGGGGTCGATTGGGGTTGTCTGCACAATTCGCGGTATTATGTTGCGGAGTTTTGAAAGGAGCCGCTGGTGGTCACGACGACATTTGCCTCGCCTTTGGGCGAAATCTTGCTTGCCGCTGATGGCCGCGGTCTGACGGGGCTTTGGTTTGAGGGGCAGGAGCACTTTGGTTCCACGCTTCTCCGGGAAGACTCCGAACATGTTGAAGGCGCCGACGCGGTTTCCGGTACCGGTGGCATGTTGCCGGTGAGTCCGGCAAATGGCGCGGCTTCTTCGGTGCTTGAGCGTTCTTGGGCTTGGCTGAATGCTTATTTTGCGGGGCAGGAGCCTCGGTTTACGCCGCCGTTGCATATGATCGGCACGGCGTTCCAGCGCGAGGTTTGGTTTGAGCTGCTTTCAATTCCGCGTGGCGAAGTCGCTACGTATGGCGAGATCGCTCAGCGTGTTGCGGCTCGACATCGTGTGCCGGGAAATGAGGCACCCGTCGTGTCTCCTCGTGCGGTGGGGGCTGCGGTTGCGCGTAATCCCATTTCGATTATCGTGCCGTGCCATCGCGTGGTCGCGGTCGACGGATCGCTCAACGGATATGCTGGCGGCCTTGATCGCAAGGAGTGGCTGCTTCGGCTTGAGGGCGCGTACGAGGAATAGCACTCGAACGCTTTGCATAACTAGGACGCCGCGAAAGGACGAGCCTCCGTCCTTCTACGGCCGGCATGCGTCCAGACGCTTGGCATCTGCGCTTTAAGTTTGGCTAAGCCATATCTTGCGTATTTGAAAACGCGCAGGTTGAGCCGCTAGGGCTGTGCTAAGGCAGCTTTCGGTGCGCTATTATCGGCAGTATCGAAACCTGTATTTCCATGCGCCAAAGGAGCAACTATGAAGCTGATGCTTGCCGAGGACGAACCTGGTCTCTCCCGCGCCCTCACCGCGATTCTTCAACATAGCGACTACGAGGTCGACACCGCCCTCGACGGCTTGACGGCGCTCGAGAATCTACTCACCAACGATTACGACGCCGCAATCCTGGACATCATGATGCCCGGCATGGACGGCATCGAGGTGCTCAAGCGTACACGCGCCGCCGGAAATCGACTGCCCATCATCATGCTCACGGCAAAAAGCGAGGTGTCCGATAAGGTCGAGGGCCTGGATGCCGGTGCCAACGATTACCTGACCAAGCCGTTTGCCGCCAAGGAACTGCTTGCGCGTATTCGTGCCATGACGCGCGCCGCGACGGCAATTGACGCCACGACGCTCAGCGTGGGTAACGTGCGCCTCGACACGGCGGCTTGCACGCTTGTGGGACCCTTGGGCGAGGAGCACCTGGCCAATCGCGAGTTTCAGCTTATGGAACTCTTTATGCGCAACGCCGGCACGCGCATGCCCACTGAACGTCTGATGCTCGAGGTTTGGGGTGAGGACGCGCCCGAAGGCGCCAACGTGGTGTGGGTCTATATCTCGTACCTGCGCAAAAAGCTGACGGCGCTTGGTGCCAACGTTGCCATTCGCGCGTCGCGTAACCAGGGCTATTCGCTCGAGGTTGTCGAGGAAGGCGAATAAGCGTGAGCGCGAGCGCGTGGTGCAAGCGCATGACGGAGTGGTTTCACGCCGCCTCGAGTAGTACGGGGCGGGCTAATTCTGTTGACGCATTGGGCCGCCGTCTGCGTCGCAAGTTTATCCTCGTTGCCATGGGCGCCGTGACCGTGGTGCTCACGCTTATCATCGCCGGCATCAACATCGTCAATTATTCGCATGTCTGCAAGATGGCCGACGCTCGCCTGGACTATATTCTGGCGGGCAAGGACGGTATCGATTGGGGGGACGAGCCTAAAGCCGAGCCCGCTAATGGCAAGGATGCCGGCGATAGCCAAGCGGGCGTTCGCATCAGACACTTCGAAGGCATGACGGCGGAGTCTCCCTTCGACACGCGCTACTTTACGGTGACGATTGACGCCGGACAGGTTGCCGATGTCAATACGGCCCGCATTGCCGCGGTTGGTGCCAAGCGCGCCGCCAGTATTGCCGCAAGGCTGCATGCCAAGGGCTGGACCTCGGGCTTCTCTGGCAATTATCGTTATACGACCGACGTCCAGGACGACGAGATCACCTATGTGTTCGTGGACTGCTCGCGCGAGCTTGCAAGCTTTCATTCGTTTTTGAGCGCGAGCGTGGCGATCAGTTACATTGGCTGGCTGGCGGTGCTGGCAATTGTGGCGGGTGCCTCGGGCGCGGTGATTCGACCGATGGTCGAGAGCTACAGCAAGCAAAAGCGCTTTATTACCGATGCGAGCCACGAGATCAAGACGCCGCTGGCTGTAATTGACGCCGCCAATGAGGTACAAGAGATCGAGAGCGGCGAAAGTGAGTGGACGCAGAGCATTCACGAGCAGGTTGCGCGGCTGACGGCGCTCACGGAACGTCTAGTGTTTTTGGCACGTATGGACGAGGGCTCGGCGGGCTTTACCATGACATCGATCGATCTTTCGGAGGCCGTGGACAAGGCTGCGGCGCCGTTTGAATCGGTGGCGGTTTCGCGCGGCAAGCGTCTGTCGACGTCGATTGCGTGCGGCGTGCGGGCCCATGCCGATGCTGCGGCGGTGGCGCAGGTGGTTGAGCTGCTTCTGGACAACGCCACGCGCTATGCGAGCGAGGGCAGCGTGATTGAGCTGAGCCTGCGTGCCGTTTCGCGCGTTCAGGGTAAGGGCGCCACCGAGCTTGTCGTATCGAACGCCGTGGACGAGCTGCCCGAAGGCGACCTAGATCGATTGTTCGACCGCTTCTATCGTGCGGACGTGTCGCGCAGCTCCAAGACGGGCGGCTCGGGCGTGGGCCTATCCGTGGTGCGTGCCATCGCCGAAGCCCATGGCGGGAGCGCTTCTGTCTGCGGCCACGGTAACCAGATCACCTTCACCGTCCGCCTCTAAGACCTGCCAAAAAGGGACAGGTTTATTTTGGCAGGTTTTATCTGTGCAGACGGCAGCGGAGGCTGGCGGTGATCGGCGCCATGAACGCCACCGACCCAAATAAACGCACCTCTAACTGCTAAAATATGGACATCGTTGTTCGGCTCCCGAAGGAAAGGAGACGGTCATGCAGTACGAGATCGGCGGAGGGGCTTTCCCGGTTGTTACGTGCAACCTTAGCGACGGCGAATCCATGATCACCGAAAGCGGTGCCATGGTCTGGATGACCCCCAACATGGAGATGTCCACCTCGGGCGGTGGTATAGGCAAGATGTTCTCTAAGGCTTTTTCGGGTGAGGCGTTGTTCCAAAACATTTGGACCGCGCACGGCGATGGCATGATTGCGTTTGGCTCTTGCTTCCCCGGCCGCATTATACCGATCGAGATTGGCCCTGGTAAGAGCTGGATTTTGCAGAAGCGTTCGTTCCTTGCCGCGGAAAGTGGTGTTGAGCTGAGCATCCACTTTAACAAGAAGGCAAAGACCGGCGTCTTTGGCGGCGAGGGTTTTATCATGCAAAAGCTCACGGGCTCGGGCATTGCCTTTGCCGAGATCGACGGCGACCTAGTTGAGTACGAGCTTGCTGCTGGCCAGCAAATGATTGTAGATACCGGCAACGTGGCCGGCTTTGAGGAGACGGTGAGCATCGACGCGCAGATGGTCAAGGGCGTCAAAAACATCATGTTTGGCGGTGAAGGCGTGTTCAACACTGTGCTCACCGGTCCGGGGCGCATCTGGCTGCAGACAATGCCCATTTCCAATCTTGCGGCAGCAGTGGCTTCGATGACCAACAACAATAACTAATCGTGTATAGGATGACGCGCGCGGCGGGCCCGGCCTGTCGTGCGCGTTTTTTGGTGGCAAACGCCCTGTTTATCGGGTGCGGCTGTGCTCCTGCAGCGCATAGATCGACTTATCCATGTTGAACAGGTAGGCCACGACGCAGACAATAAAGAACGTCGGCAGACTGCTAAAGCCAAAGACCTCGCAGCCAATAAAGATCGGCGCGAGTAGCGTGTTGGTGGCGCTGCCAAAGACGGCGGCGTATCCCAGCGCGGCGCAGAGCTCGACGGGCATGCCGAGAATCCCGGCGAGTACGACACCCAGGCTGGCTCCGATGGAGAACAGCGGCGTCACCTCGCCACCCTGATATCCTGCGGAAAGCGTGGCGATGGTGAGTACGAATTTGAGCGCCCAGTCCCAAGGCATGATCGACGCCTCGCCGTTGTCACCCAGTGCCGCGGATATCAGGTTGGTGCCAAGGCCGCAGTATCGCCCCTGCCACAGCGCGAACAGAATCGCCGACAGCGCAAGGCCCATAACGGCAACGCGTATGTAAGGGCTGGGGAGCAGCCGCGCTGCAAGGGTCTTGGCATGGGCAAGGCACCAGGCAAAAGCTCCACCTACCATACCAAACGCGATACCCAACAGCGCCAGTCGTCCAAGACCGGGGAGGTCGAGCGCATACGAGGCGGTAATGGCGACCTCGAACTTCTCGAGTCCCAGAGCGCCGGAGGTCATGCTTGCGGCAAGCGAAGCCGTAAGCGCGGGAAACAGCGCGCGGTATTCCATGCGTCCTGCGACCAGTACTTCGATCGCAAAGACCGTGGCGGCGAGGGGCGTTCGGAAGAGTCCGGCAAAGCCGGCGGCCATGCCGATAAGCAAAAACGTGTTGCCGGGGTCTCGGAAAGGTAGACGTCGGCCGATCCAATGCGAGACGGTTGCGCCGATCTGCACGGCTACGCCTTCTCGTCCCGCGCTGCCGCCAAAGAGATGCGTGGCCCACGTGCTCAGCATAATGAGCGGCACCAAACGTGGGGAGATGGCGTCCTCGCGTCCGTGGCCTACGTCGAACACCAGACTCATGCCGCGGTCGGTGCCCTTGCCCCAGGTGCGGTAGGCAAACACGATGGCAAGGCCCGCAAGAGCGAGAAAGGGGAGCAGCAACGCGACGTGCGAGTCCCGGAAGGCGCCAATTGCCAGGAGCACACGACCAAAAAGGGCACAGATGGCGCCAACGATAACGCCGATAGGGATTCCGACGGCGCCCATGAGCACGAGACCGCTATAGGTGTTGACCAGGCGTTTAATCCTGCTCGATGCGCTGCTTTCTGACATTTTGCTTTCCGACACTTGCTCTCTTGATAGAAAAAGAGCTGGAGTTGCGCATCGTTGAGAGGCTTTCCAGCTTTAGCAAAACAAACTTATAAGATGCGACGGGCCGCGTCAAGATAATTACCGGACGGCCTAGGAGGCGGCTGGTTGGCTGGCTTAAAACCTAGCGCGTGAAATGACGCCCCACGCTATTCAGCGCGCTTGATAGGATGACGAACCACGGTCTTAAGTTTCTCCGGTGCGCATTTGCGTGGATCGGAGAGATAGATTTCGTGATGTAAACGGGTGTCTGAGAAGTCGGGAACATAGCCCAGCTCGGTCGTGTATTCATGCATAGCGTCTACGGTCGCCGGTTCGTTGTCGTAGGGCCCGGTGTGCATACATTGAACGCAGAGACCCTCGTCAACTTTAAGCAGTTCGACGGCGGAAAAGTCCAGTTTCTTTTTGGTCGTGGCTTCCGCGACTGCCCAGCCAAAGTCATCTCGGGTGACGAAATCGGGCAGGCGGATGCACGAGATAAAGTTGAAATTGTCCTTGCGTACATAATCGATGTCGCCGCTCGGGGACTCTTGCCACCAGAAACCCTCGAGCGGCGGTACCACAAAGTCGAAATAGCCCTCGATACTCCTTGAGCCTTTCTTCGACATCTTGACGGTATAGGCGATGCCGTAAAGTAGCGGCAGGGCGTTTTGATACTCGCCACCTTCGGTATTTGGGTCACCCTTTCCGCGAACGGCAACGTAGCTCATAGGCGGGACAGTTACGATACTCGGCTTGCTTGCAGGTTTGTAGAGCTCCTTGCATTCCTTCTTAAAGTCGAACGCCATGTTGGCCGCCTTTCTGCGTATTGGCCTGCTTAGATAGTTGAATCATATCATAGAAACGAACAACTGTTCGAATGATTTGGCTGACAGATTGAGATGCGTGCGTTGTGTTTGGCGGTCGGCCTGACCCCGTTGATGATTTCTCGGCCTCCCCGGCGCCCTATCTATAGCTGCCGTTTCCCCATATAAAACCTGCCAAAATAAACCTGTCCCTTTTTGGTAGGTGGGAAATGGGTAATACTAAAGAGTTATCCGACCAGATGGGAATTAATCGATGGCCTATATCGAATTCAAAGACGTCATCAAGGCATACGGCGAGGGCGATGCCCGCATCCACGCGCTCGACGGCGCGAGCTTTACGGTCGAGCGCGGCGAGCTCGCCATCATTTTGGGTGCTTCGGGTGCCGGCAAGACCACGGCCCTCAACATTCTGGGCGGCATGGACACGGCAACTTCTGGCACCGTGACGGTGGACGGGCGTGACGTGAGCTCTGCCAACGAGGCTCAGCTTGTGGAATACCGTCGCGCTGACGTCGGCTTTGTCTTTCAGTTCTACAATCTGGTCCCCAACCTGACGGCGCTTGAGAACGTCGAACTCGCGGCGCAGATCTGCCCCGATTCGCTCGATGCCGAGCAAACGCTTCGCCAGGTTGGCCTGGGCGACCGCCTCGCTAACTTTCCGGCGCAGCTTTCGGGCGGCGAGCAGCAGCGCGTATCCATCGCCCGCGCGCTGGCTAAGAACCCCAAGCTGCTTTTGTGCGACGAGCCTACGGGTGCACTCGACTACAAAACCGGCAAGCAGATCTTGCAGCTGCTACAGGACACTTGCCGCAAGCAAGGCATTACGGTCATCATCATCACCCACAACTCTGCGCTGGCGCCCATGGCCGATCGCCTGATCCGCTTTAAGAGCGGCCGCGTGGAGAGCGAGACGGTCCAGCAAAATCCCGTGCCTATCGAGACGATCGAGTGGTAGCGCCCATGGACCAGGACCGCCAAAACAGCCAGCGCCGCGACGCGCAGAACACGGAGCGCGAGCAGGATTTTACGACCTACCGCACCGCCCAAAGCTCAAACGATATGGTGCCGACGGTTTTTCGCCGTGGCATCTACCGCACGATTCGCGGCAGCCTCAAACGCTTCTTGTCTATCGTTGTGATCACCGCGCTTGGCGTGAGCGTGATGTGCGGCCTTAAGGCGGGCTGCGAGGACCTGTGTGATTCGGTCGACGCCTATTTTGACCAGCAGAATGTCTATGACATCAACGTGCAGTCGACCTATGGTCTGACCGATGACGATCTTGCTGCCATTCAAGAGGTCGATGGCGTCGAGACGGCCGAGGGCATCTACACCGAGACCGCCTACACCGCCGTGGGTACAACGCGCGAGCGCGTGGTCGTGCAGAGCCTTTCCAAAGAGAATATTGACCAACCGATGCTAGTACGCGGCGAGCTGCCCGAGACTTCGGGCGAAGTGGCAGTGACCTCACGTTTTTTGAAGGCTTCGGGCAAGAAAATCGGCGATACGGTGAGCTTTGCCGCCAACGATGCGAGCTCGTCGAACCAAAGCGCCAAGGACCAGTTTGCCGATGGGGACTACACCATCACGGCCGAGGTTCTCGATCCTACCGACGTGAGCTCCGACTCGACCGTCAACGCCTTTCGCGCTGCTTCGACTGCGGACTACAAGTTCTACGTGAGCGAGGATGCCGCGACATCTTCTTCCTACTCCGCTGTCCACGTGGTCGTCGAGGGAGCCAAGAGCCTCAACTCCTATTCGGATGCCTACTCGGCAAAGATCAATGAGGTCAAGGGCAATATCGAGAAGATCCGCGAGGAGCGTGAGAAGGCGCGCGCCCAGGAGCTGACGGTCGACACACCGGCGAGCTTGGACGCGGCTGAGCGTCAGGCGAATATGGTCTTTGGGATCGAGCAGGACAACATTAATCGCATGGCCGAGGGCAGCGACGAGCGTGCGCAGGCGCAAGCCGACCTGGACCAGCGCCGTGCCGCCGCCGACCAGCAGTTTGCCGATGCCCGCGCCGAGCTCTCTGACCTGGGCGAATGCACCTGGTACATCCAGGACCGCGATAACATCGCAAGCTACTCGAGCGTGGAGAGCGATAGCTCGTCAATTGAGGCCATTGCCACGGTGTTCCCGTTCATCTTCTTTATCGTCGCCGTGCTTATCAGCCTCACCACCGCCACCCGCATGGTCGAGGAGGAGCGCACGCTTATTGGTCTGTACAAGGCGCTCGGCTATTCACGCGGGCGTATCCTGTCCAAATACGTGGACTACGCGCTGTGGGCGTGTCTAATTGGCGGCGTGCTCGGCAACATCATCGGATTTGTGGGCCTGCCGCTGTTCCTGTTTACGGTGTTCGATGATATGTACTCACTGCCCCAGATGCTGCTTTCGTACGATATCGTGTCCTCGATTGTCTCGGTGGCGCTGTTTGCCGTGGGCGTGGTGGGCGCTACGATTATCGCCTGCCGCCACGAGATGGCCGAGACGCCGGCTTCGCTCATGCGTCCCAAGGCGCCGCGCGCCGGCTCACGCATTCTGCTCGAGCGCATCGGCTTTATTTGGCGCCGCATGGGCTTCTTGAACAAGGTGGCAGCACGTAACCTGTTCCGCTACAAAAAGCGCGCCTTTATGACCATCTTCGGTATCGCCGGCTGCACGGCGCTCGTGATTTGCGGTATGGGAATTCGCGACACGTCGGTGGCGCTTTCGCCCAAACAGTACGGGCATATCACGCGCTATGACTTGCTGGCGGTCGCCAATCCCGACGATTTTTCGCAGACGTGCGCGGCATTGGATGAGCGCAGCACGGCCAATGATTCCAACGTGACGGTGACCTCGACCCTGCCGATTATGACCGACAACGTCACCTTTACGTTTGGCGGCAAGAGCGAGACCGTGCAGCTCATCGTGATTCCCGACGACCGCACGGGTGACTTGGGCGATTACGTGCGCCTGGAGGATGAGTCCAAAGAACCGCTCGCCCTGCGTGACGGAGACGTGTATTTGAGCAAGAGCTCTCAGCTGGTGCTGGGGATCAAGCCGGGTGACACGGCTCACGTCCAGGATTCGTCGCTCAATGTTGCCAAGGTCAAAGTCAGCGACATCTCGCTCAACTATCTGGGCAACACGCTTTATATGACGCAGGGCACCTATGAGCGTGCGTTCGGTCGAAGTGCACGCCTTAACGGCGTCTTTGTGCTGCTTAAGGGTTCGTCGGCCGACCAGATTGCGTTTAGCAAGAATCTTAAGAGTGACGGTTGGCTTACGATTTCGAGTACGGCCGAGCATTGGGAGAATTATGAGGCCAACTTCACCATCATCAACTCGGTCGTGGTGCTTGTGACCTTTATGGCGGCGTGCCTGTCGTTTGTGGTGGTGTTTACGCTGTCTAATACGAATATTTCGGAGCGCGAACGCGAGCTGGCGACCATCAAGGTGCTGGGCTTCCGCCGTGGCGAGGTGCACCACTACGTCAACAAGGAGACGTTGATCCTCACGGCGATCGGCGCTGCGCTGGGCGTGCCGCTGGGCGGCTTGCTGGCCGAGAGTTTTACGTACATTTTGCAGATGCCGTCGCTGTATTTTGATGTTGAGGTCGAGCCGCTGAGCTACGTGCTATCCGTGCTTCTGGCCTTTGGCTTTACGTTTATCGTCAACCTCGCCACCAACCGTACCCTCAACAAGATCGACATGGTCGGCGCCCTCAAGAGCGCCGAGTAACCTGCCAAAAAGGGACAGGTTTATTTTGGCAGGTTTTATCTGGGCAAACGCCGGACAACCATTAGGTGGCCCGGCGTTTGCCCCGTCAAACGGGCTTTCCATTTGCCTTTCATTCTATTTGGTTTTCGCTCGCAGGCGTGGATGAGAGGCTCTCTTTGGCCTTCGAGATTGGGCTTGTATGGGTCGTATGCCACAAAATGGGCCTATCTACTACGTTTGCTACCACACCCTCGACCGTGACAAAGATTATGAAATTAAAACCGCAGGTAGATGGCTTGCCAGTTTTCGGAAAAGGCGGGTATGGTCGGCCCTCTCGAGTTAAACGTAGTAAATAGGCCCTTTTCTTGGCGCGCGGTCAGCTCAATGCTAATCTCCGTGCCGGAACTGACCCAGTTGTTTGTAAGTTGCGGTGATATACGGACTGTTTGGCGCTTTGGAGCTTCAAAACAGTCCCTATCTCACCGCAACTTAGGAGAAGGGCGGGGGCGGTTGGGTGCTGGTGGGTCGGAGCGTGTTAGGCCTGTTTGCGGTGCTTCCATTGTTTGCGGCACCAGCGCATGAGCGCCTTTATGACGGGAATCGTGATGAGGATGATCCATGCAGGATGGGGCTGTCCCAAACAGAGCCACATGTAGAGGAACCAAGCGATGGCGGCTGCCGGGTAGATGGCCTCGATCAGCTTAGACAGGTGGCGCCGATCGATGAAGTCACCAATCGCGTAGTAGACGGGAACCAGAAAGACGAGGAAAAGCCCCATGCCCCATGTGCCGTAGACAATGCCGAGCACCAGATAGGCGAGAGTAACAAGTGCGGGGAAGGGGAATTTGTTCCATGCACGTCCGACCTTGGTGTGGAAATGCTTGCCATGATGGTCGAGCTTGTCGGGTGCTTCCTTCCAGCTGGAAAACGTCTCGCCGTCGATGGTGACGGTGCCGTCGTCATTGGTGCGTACGCTATGTCCATCGTCCTCAAGCGTATCGATATGCACGCCGCCCGGCCCCACATGCACCTCTTCGCCCTTGCGCTCGTTGGTCACATGGATGCCGCTCCAGCCAACATGGACTTCCTCGCCTTTATTGGGATCAATGACGTGGATACCGCGCGCGAGGGAAATATCGACAAGTGGCTTATCGCTGCAATCAGCGTGCTCAGTAGAAGCCTCAGCCTCTTCAGCCTTATCTGAAGCTTTGGTGCCGGCGTTGCTGTTCTGTGCCTCATCATCAGCCTGTGAGTCATCAGCGCTAGCCACCGCCTCCCCATACAGCAGCTCATCCAGCGACACGCCATACAGCGCGGCGAGCGCAATAAGGTTATCGGTATCGGGCGAGGATTCGCTGCGCTCCCATTTACTGACAGCCTGACGACTCACGCCCAGCTGGGCGGCAAGCGCCTCCTGAGAAAGCCCGGCAGCCTTGCGGCGATCGACGAGGCGCTGTGCCATCGCAAGATCCATGACAGTTCCTTTCATGTGGTGACCGTAATCGAATGAGCCGAGTATGCCGAGAACAACCGGTAGCGACCACCATTTCTAGTTAGAATCTGCCCCAACCCTACCGCAACTACCGGTAGCAATCCCTAACGACCAGCCATTTCAGGACAAATGTCAGTGCAAGTAGCAGCCAAGAGCCCCCACTCAGTAAGTTGCGGTGGAATAGTTTTTGGATTCAGCCATTTGCGGACTAAGCAGGAACTATTTCACCGCAACTCAATTCCAGCCCAGGCACCCGCAGCAAGAAGACGAATAGCCTCGGCCTCCCCAGTTACCGCAGGAGACCCCAGGGCTTACCTCCCAAATCTTTCCGCAGGACGGAAGAACCCCGCCGCGCGAAGCGCACGGCGGGGTCCTGACATGTCCGAGGACGATTTGGGAGGTAAGCCCTGGGGTCTCCGATGGGGGCGGTTCCAGCCGAGGCTATTCGTCGCCGAAGCTGATGCCCAACGCCTTGGCCTCGCGCACCAGGTCGCTCTGGGGGTCGACATACTTGAGCTTGCCGGCGACCTCCTCGAGCGGCATGTGGCACATCTTGCCGTCACGCAGGGCAATCATGTAGCCAAACTCGCCGCGCAGGCAGCCGAGTGCCGCCTCGACGCCGCACTGGGTCGCAAAGATGCGGTCCTGGGCGTCGGGCTGACCGCCGCGCTGCGTGTGACCGGGGATGGCGACGCGGGTCTCGCGACCGGTCTTGGCCTCGATCTCCTTGGCGATGTCGTAGACAATCGACGGACTCGTGCGCTCGGCGAGCTTCTTCTTGTACTCCTTCTTGGACAGCGCCGCGTCCTCCTTGGAGATAGCGCCCTCGGCGACGGCCACGATGGTAAAGCGGCTGCCGGTCTCCATGCGATGCTCGATGGTCTTGATGACGTTGTCCATGTCGTAGGGGATCTCGGGAATCAGGATGACGTCCGCGCCGCCCGCGACGCCGGCATACAGCGGAATCCAGCCGACCTTGTGGCCCATGATCTCGATAACGAACACGCGGCCGTGGCTCGAGGCGGTAGTGTGGATGTCGTCGATGCACTTGGTGGCGACGTCGATGGCGCTCGTAAAGCCAAACGTCAACTCGGTGCCCCAGGTGTCGTTATCGATGGTCTTGGGCAGGGCGATAACGTTGAGGCCCTCTTCGCGCAGGCGGTTGGCGGTCTTGGTGGAGCCGTTGCCGCCCAGCATAAACAGGCAGTCGAGCTGCAGCTTATGATAGGTGTGGACCATTGCGGGCACCTTCTCGACGCCGTCGGCCTCGGGAACATCCAGGCGCTTGAACGGCGTACGGCTCGTGCCCAGGATGGTGCCGCCGCGGGTGAGGATGCCGCTAAAATCGGCGGGCGACATGACGCGGAACCTGCTGTAGATAAGGCCCTGGTAGCCGTCCTCAAAACCGTAGATCTCGATAGGCTCTTCGCTATTGGTCATGAGCGTTTTGACGATGCCGCGCATGGTGGCGTTGAGCGCCTGGCAGTCGCCGCCACTGGTAAGAAGACCGATCCTGAGCATGATGAATCCTTCCGGGCAAGTTATAACATGCGCATAAGTTTACCCCCGCACACTGTTGATACGGGGGTAAAACGTGTTAGCTCAAGCGTATAGAAATGTAAACAACGTCAGGCGAGCGTAAGGTCGACGGGCCTGGCTCCTTACAGTGCGAATGCGTCGACGTCGTCCCAGTGGCGGCGCAGCGTGATGGCGGCAGCGGGCTCGGTGTTGTCGAAGATGACCGACCACTGCGTGTTGCTGGTGATGTCTTCCGGATTGGGCTCTTGCGCCGCAGCGCGCAGGGCCTTCCAAGCGACTGCCTCGTCTTGGGCACCGACATGGGCGTCGAGGACATCGGCGATGGCGATGGCGCGTTCCTTGCCATGGCCCAGTTCGCCGTTCTTTTGGTTGGGTAGCACTTCGGCACCATAGCAGGCGTAGAAGTTCGTAACCTGGCGCTCGGGCGTCGCCTTGCATGCGCGGTCGGGGTCGCGCGGATCCCACTCCACCACCCGCGCGTCACCGGCGGCGTCGTTGATAAAGAAGTGGTAATCGCGTCCTGCCATGGCGTGCATGTCGTAGGCAGAAAGCAGGTCGACGGCCTCCTGCGTGGTAGCCGCGCGGTCGAGCACCAGGCGGATGGCGAGCGAAGTGTTGATGACGGGGCGCTGCGTGTCCTGGTCACAGGGTTTGGAATCCAGGGTGAGCACGGCAATGAACATGCCGCATTCGTTGACGCCGTCGAGCTGGGCAAACGGGCCCATCAACGCCGCGGCGCGTCCGGCGACGGAGTCAAGTGGAGTGTTGGCGCCCAGGTTATTGAGGGCCGCAAAGCCGATGGAGGCATAGCCATCGCGCGGGTGATTGCGCACCAGCAGCGCCGAGGTGTCGTCCTTAAAGTCGTAATTGCGACCGGTGCGCACGCGGCCTTCGGCATCTACGGCGACAAAAGCGCTGCAGGCAAACTGGGGCGCCTGGACATGTGCCGGCACGCCGGGCAACACCTGCGCCACCACAGCATCGATGTAGGCCTGATCGTCGCGCACATTGGCGGCGATGATGCGGTCGAGGTCGTAGTCGTAAGCGATGTCGATTGCGTACAGGTCATAGCCATCCGCATAGTCGGTCAAGCGTTTGAGCGACGCGGCGGACTTGATTTGCTTGCGGTAAACGATGCCGGTGGCAGCGGCAAGGCCGACGGCGGCTCCCGCGACACCGCAGGCGATGGCAACGTTACGTGGCTTCATGACGGCTCCTCTCGTCCTGTTAGCGCAATTGTCGCAAAAGGAGCGCGGGCATGATGGCTCAACTTGGTGAGCGGCGCGGAATTAAGCACGGAATGAAGAGTGCGTCGCTGGCGTGGCGGGGTATGCTGGAGGGGACCATCAACCCAGCGAAAGGGGAGAGCATGACGGATCAGGAAACGCCCGAGCGCGTGCACGTGACGGCCGACGATATCGAGGCCGCCAACGACCTTATCGACTTTATCGAGGCATGCCCCAGCATGTTCCATACGGCGGCGACCATTATGGCCGAGCTCGACGAGGCGGGCTTTACCTACCTGCCCGAGAACGCGGCATGGGACATCGAGCCGGGCGGGCGTTATTACACGCAGCGCAATACCTCGAGCGTTGTTGCCTTTAAGGTGGGCGAGGACCTGGCCGCGACGTGGGGCGAGGACGGTGTTGCCGGTGACTATCATTTTCAACTCACGGCGTCGCACAGCGATTCGCCGACGTTTAAGGTCAAGGCCGTGCCCGAGCTCGACGGCGCGGGCGAGACGCTGCGCCTGAACACCGAGGCCTACGGCGGCATGATCGACTACACCTGGTTCGATCGCCCGCTGGCACTCGCGGGTCGCGTGTTGGTGCGCGAGGGCGACCGTATTGAGAGCCGTCTGCTTGCCACCGAGCGCGAGGTCGCT
Source organism: uncultured Collinsella sp. (assembly GCA_958371715.1). GTDB lineage: Bacteria > Actinomycetota > Coriobacteriia > Coriobacteriales > Coriobacteriaceae > Collinsella. Next base: position 49,397 of record CATXLW010000005.1, on the reverse strand, counting down.
ATCATTCCGAGCCTTGCCATCCACATGAACCGTGGCGTCAACGAGGGCTTTGCTCCCAACCGAGCCGTCGACCTGTGCCCGCTCATCAGCGCCGGTGACCTTAAGCAGGGCGACTTTGATGCCCTGATTGCCGACGAGCTGGATGTCGAGCCCGAGCAGATTCTGGGCCGCGACCTGTTCCTCGTCAACCGACAGGATGCGCGCATTTGGGGCTGGGCCGACGAGTTTATCTCGACGCCCAAGCTCGACGACCTGGCCTGTGCCTACACTTCGCTGCAAGCATTTTTGGGTGCCGAGAACGCGCACGACGTTTCGGTCTTCTGCTGCTTTGATAATGAGGAGGTTGGCTCCGAGACCAAGCAGGGTGCCATGTCGACGTTCTTGGCTGACGCGCTGCGCCGCATCAACGGATCGCTGGGCTTTGACGACGAGTCGTACCATCGCGCACTTGCCGCCTCGATGCTCGTGAGCTGCGACAACGCGCATGCCGTGCACCCCAACCACGCTGAGAAGTGCGACGCCCGCAACCAGGTGGTGCTTAACGGCGGCATCGTCATCAAGGAAGCCGCCAACCAGCACTACTGCACCGATGCCTTTAGCCGCGCGGTGTTCCAGGCTATTTGCGACGACGCCGACGTGCCCACGCAGGCCTTCGCCAACAAGAGCGATATGGCGGGCGGCTCCACGCTCGGCAATCTGTCCAATATGCAGGCGAGCATGCATGCCGTGGACGTGGGCCTGCCGCAGCTTGCCATGCACTCGAGCTACGAGACCGGCGGCGTGCGCGACGTGATGTACGCCATCCGCGCCCTCACCGCCTTCTACGAGCGAAACCTAACCATCAACGGCGCCGAAAGCGTGGAGCTCTAAAACCTACCAAAAAGGGACAGGTTCATTTTGGCCGGTTTTATCTGGGCAAATGCCGCAACGCCAACAGCTGGACAGAATTGTTAAGACACCGCAGATTGAGCAAGCGTCAGCGAGCGATGCCCAGAGCGAACAAGTTGGCATGAAAAAGGCAAGGCATAGACCTTCTGGTCATGCCTTGCCTTTTGAATGACAAATTGTCGCTCTGGGCGGCGCGCAGCGTCGACCGGTCCGCCGTTCGTTAGAACGGCGGAACCCTAATGCTCGATCCAACAGCGTAGCGTCTCGCCAGCCAGAAGATGGCGTAGGTTCTCGGAGGCGATGTCGACCACGTTGTTGAGCGTGGCCTCTAGGTGGAACCAGCCGGAGACATGCGGCGTGATGATCATGTTGGGCGCATCCCACAGGGGGCTTGTCGCAGGCAGCGGCTCGGGGTCGGTGACGTCAACCGCGGCGCCGGCAAGACGCCCGGACTCGAGGGCGGCGACCAGGTCGTCGGCAACTACAAGGTCTCCGCGGCCGCCGTTGGCAAAGAAGGCGCCCGGTTTCATTGCGGCGAAGAACTCGGCATTCGCAAGACCGCGGGTCTCGGGTGTGCTGGGCAAAAAGGACGCGACGATGTCGGCCTCGGCCAGGCGCTCGGGCAGGGCATCCATGCCGTCCATGTCCTCAAACACAATGGGATAGACGAGCGGATGGCGCTTGATGCCGCGGACGTGTGCACCCATGCTGCGGCAGAGCGTGGCGAAGTGGCCGCCGATATCGCCCGCGCCCAGCACGAGCACATTGGCATTTTTGAGCGAAGTGACCGGCCCCAAATCCTCCCAGCGATGCTCGCGCTGCAAGTCGTGATAGCCAGGCAGACGCTTCATCATGGAAAGGACCATGGCAAACGTGTGCTCGCTCACGGCCTGGCCGTAGGCGCCCACCGAGCAAGACAGTTTGGCGTCGGCTGGCACGGTGCCGGCGGCCAAGTAATCGTCATAGCCCGCGGTCTGTAGTTGCAGCAGCTGGAGGTGCTCGCATGCGGTAAGCAGGGCAGGGTCTATGTTGCCCAAGATCACGTCGGCGTTGACGACTTGTTCGCGCGTGATAGCGTCGGAGCTCGTGTAGATAAAGTCCTCGCCCGGAGCGCTCGACTCAAGAATTGCGCGATGGCGGTCGTTGACGGGCAGCAAAACCAGGATGTTCACAAGCAGTCCTCTCCGCTCAGTCTACCAAAAAGGGACAGGTTTATTTTGGCAGGTTTTATCGGGCAAAACGTTCAAATAAAACGCCGGATGCAAGACGAGCGTGCCCGTCAGCATCCGGCGCATCTACGGCTACCAGCTGAGCAGTTCGTAGCCGTCCTCGGTCACCACGAGCTGTACCTCGCACTGGGCCGAATCGCTGCCGTCCTTGGTGCGCACGCACCAACCATCGCCCTTGCTAATCTTGATGTCGGGCGCTCCGGCGTTGACCATGGGCTCGATGGTAAAGACCATGCCCGGGGCCATGATGGTGTCCACGTCGGGCGCCTCGGTGGTAAAGCCCACAAACGGGTCCTCGTGGAACTCCTTGCCAATGCCGTGTCCGCCGTACTCGCGCACCACGCTAAAGCCGGCGTCCTCTACCGTCTTTTGCACAGCCTCGGCCATAACAGAGAGCGGCAGCCATGGCTTGACGGCGGCCAGGCCCGCTTCCACGCTGGCGCGGGTCACGTCGACCAGGCGCTGGCGCTCGGCCGAGACCTCGCCGATGCAGAACATGCGGCTCGAATCGCTAAAGTAGCCGCCCAGAATCGTGGAGCAGTCCACGTTGATGATATCGCCCTCGTGCAGCACGTCCGTATCGCAGGGGATGCCGTGACAGACCACATCGTTGATCGAGGTGCATACGCTCTTGGGATAGCCCTCATAGTTGAGGTCGGCCGGCGTGCCACCGTGCTCGATGGTGTAGTCGTAGATCATCTGGTCGATCTGGTTGGTGGTCATGCCTGCGGCGATGTGCTCGCCCACGTAGTCGAGCACACCCACGTTGATGGCGGCCGAACGCTTGATACCCTCGATATCGGCGGGCGTCTTGTAGAGCGTGCGGGGCAGAACCTCCCAGCCCTCTTCCCACAGGCGCTCGAGGCGCTCGTCGAAGGCGCTATGGCATTTCTTATATTTTTTGCCGCTGCCGCACCAGCAAGCGTCGTTGCGGCCGGGCACGGGTCCGTTGTCAAACATGGCTAACTTCCTTTCATTCGCAGCTAGTATAGCCCACGCACGCGGCCATAAAAGTTGCGGTGATATAGTTCCGATTTAAGCGGTTTAACAGCACAAATAGGAACTATATCACCGCAACTGATGGGGCGGGATGGCGGGCACTAGCTGCTGCGTGGTTTTGCTAGTAGCTCACTTGGCAGGGGATGTCGAGGGCGCGCACACGCGCGGCAATGGCGTCGAGCACCTCGGGCGCTGCTTTGGCAAGGCCGGCGACAGGTGTCTCGCGCGCCACCGTGTAGATGGTCGCCTCCTGCGGGCGAATGCGCTCGAGCGCCGCGAGCCAAGGGCCGACATACGCTTCGCCGGCGTTATCGAGGGACTTGCCCTGGTACTCGCCGCTCAAAAAGATCGTCTGAACAATGACGTGGCCGTTAAAGCTCGCGAACGTCTCGATCTGGCGCTCGACGTCGTAGGGGCCAACGGGCTGGTCGAGCAACTGGATAAATGCCAGGTCGACCGTATCGAGCTTAAGAATGTTGTCGTCGACCATCATGAGCGCATCGTGCACAGCGGGCTGGTCAGCGCGCGTGCCATTGGAGAGCACGGCGATCTTGGTGTTTGGGGCAAGCTTGTCGCGCAGCGCGACGGCACCGGCGATGGCCTGCGGAAACTCCGGTGCGGCGGTGGGCTCGCCGTTGCCGGCAAACGTGATCACATCGGGGAGCTCGCCCTCGGCTGCCATCTCGCGCAGCTTGGCCTCGAGTGCGTCGAGCACCACGGCGGCCGTGTTATACGGCTCATGGCAGGGACGCTCGGCGTTAAGGCCGTTCTCGCAGTAGATGCAGTCGAACGTGCAGATCTTGCCCGACGCCGGCATCATGTTGACACCGAGCGAAAGGCCCAGGCGGCGACTGCGCACCGGTCCAAAGATGGGGCTGGCATTTAAAAACGTAGACATAGGCATATGCTCCTTGGGACAGTTGTGCCTAAGCATAGCATCGGTGCCAAAGCCTGATTCGGGCTTGTGCTTTTCAGGTTTCGTTTTTTCACGCTGCCCTCAATGTCCACGCCATGAGAGGTTTCCGGTTGGGTACAGTTAATGCGTTAACAAGGTGCAAGACGATGGGGCACAACATGGATTTTACGGTCGAGAATGCGGGCACCACGATTGCCTGTCGCGAGTTTGCCGAGCCGGGCGTGCCGTCGGATGCGCCTGCCTTGGTGTGCGTGCACGGCGCTTGCGTCGACGGCACATTTTTTGACGGGATCGCCCGCGAGCTCGCCTGCGGCTATCGCGTAATTGCCTACGACCGCCGCGGTTGCGGCGAGAGCAGCGACGTTGCGGACGGGCGCTACGACCTTGCCGTCCAGGCCGCCGACCTGCAGGCCGTTATCGAGCATGTCGGCGCTCCGGCAAACGTGCTCGCGCACAGTGCCGGTACGCTGGTGACCCTGGAGCTTCTCCGTACAAACCCGGCCATTGTCTCGCGCGCGATGCTGCACGAACCCGCCGTGACAAACGAGGGCGCTGGCCTGGGCACGGCCCCGGTTTTGCTCGAGATGATTGCTGCGGGAAAGGTCTCGAGGGCATTAAGAGCCTTCCTGAGTGCCATCGGTGATTCGGATCCTCAAGCTCCCAAGACAACCGAGGCGGAAGCCAAGCATGCCCTGCGCAACGGCCGCAGCTTTATGGCAAACGAATGCGGGATCATTATGACCTGCGTTCCCGATTGGGATCGCGTCCGCGCATCGAAAACGGTGGCCGCCGTGTTTTTGGGCGAGCTCTCGATTGGCACGCCCCGCGAAGCGGGCACGAGAGCGTCGGCTGAGCTTTTGGGCTGTCCGCTCGTAACGGTCCCCGGCGCGCACAACGGGCTGCGCGATCGACCGGTAGCGGCTGCCCAGGTCGTCCGTGGCGTCCTAGGGTTCTAGCAGCTGCAATAATCAAAACGGGCTTTTCCCGTAAACATTTCGACCGTGTTAACAGATGCGCCCAGAACCTTACGGCTGCGGCTTCAGCCCTACCGTCTGCCAACTCATGAAAAAGAAACGGTATTCACGTGCGTACCTGCATCGACAAGGTGCTACCCTTGTAACATTTGGCACCCACTGCTACCAAGCAAAACTACTGAAAGGGCCCCCTATGCTCAATAATCACGAGGCCAATCTAACCGACGAGGAGGCTGCCGCCGAGGTCGCCCGTGTCGCGAAGACCTACCCCGTGGTGCGTTTGCTGTCTTTCGATCAGATTAAGGGCGATCCTAACTGCCTGCTCGCCGGCGAACGGTGTCCCTGTCTGCGCCAGTCAAGTCTTGAAGCCTTGGCGGCGGGTTCCGATGAGGTGTCGGAACGGCTGCTCAACGATGGCGTTGAGTACCGCGCTCGCCTGCGCTCTTTGATGGTTGAGGGCGAGCCTCACGTTCTGCTGATGGTGCGTCCGATTGATGAACAAGAGGCCGCAGAAGAGGACCTTGTCTACACCGACGTGCTGACGAGCGTGCGCAATCGCCGATATTACGAGGAAAAGCTTCGTAGCGCCCGTATGCAGGCCGGCGTGGCCGTGATCGACCTTGATGATTTTAGGGCCTTCAACGATACGTATGGCCGCCATGCCGGCGACCTTGCGCTTGGTGCCGTGGCGACGGCCATACGCAGCGGTGTTCGTTCGACTGACGAGCTTGTGCGTTTTGGCTGCGATAAGTTTGTGGCCGTCATGCCCAATATTCCCTCTGATGACTTTGTCCGTCGTCTGCGTCAAGTATCCGATGCCGTTCATTCCACGATTATTCCGGGGCATGAGCGCGTTAGCTTGACGGCATGCGTTGGTGGCGTTCGCATTAATGGCGAAACGGTCGATGAGGGTGTTAGCCAGGCTGTCCAATTATTGAGCCGCGCTAAGGCAAAAGCCGGTACAGTCGTGACCGATGCCGAATCCATCGAGGCCTTCCAAAGCGAAAAAGCCTACGGTGCTTATTGTCGATGACTCCGAGATGAACCGAGCCATTCTCAACGAGATGCTCAAGGACGAGTATTGCATCCTCGAGGCCGATAACGGTCGCGCGGCGCTCGACATGGTCGACCGCTATGGCGATGAGTTGTCGCTCGTGCTGCTGGACATTGTCATGCCGGGCATGAACGGCTTTGAGGTGCTGGGCGATCTGTCGCGTCGATCGAATATTGACAATTTGCCCGTCATCATGATCTCGAGCGAAGATTCCGACGAAGTGGTGCTGCGCGCGTATGAGCTGGGTGCCTCGGACTATGTCAACCGCCCGTTTGACTCCCGTGTCGTGCGCCGCCGTGTAAGCAACACCATCCGCCTGTACGCCAAACAGCGTCGTCTAACGAGCCTGCTGTCCCAACAGTACAACGAGCGCGTCAAGAACAGCCGCATGCTCATCGACATCATGGCCGGCGTCATGGAGCTCCGCAATGGCGAGAGCGGCAGGCACGTTACGAACATCGAGAAGCTGACCGAGCTGCTGCTTGGCTGCCTGGTCCACCGTAGCGACAGCATCTCCCTCGACAACGAGGAGCGCTCTACGATTGCCCTGGCTTCGGCACTGCACGATATCGGCAAGATGTCGATTGACGATGCGATTCTCAACAAGCCCGGGCGCCTCACGTCCGAGGAGTTCGAGATTATGAAGACGCATACCACGATCGGCGCCGACATGCTGCATGAGCTGGGCCGCCATCACGCCGGCAATGCGCTTATGGAATATGCGTACCAGATTGCGCGTTGGCACCACGAGCGCTGGGACGGCAAGGGTTATCCCGACGGCCTTAAGGGCGACGATATCCCCATCGCCGCGCAGGTAGTTTCGGTGGCCGACGTGTACGATGCGCTGACGAGCGTTCGCGTGTACAAGGATGCCATCCCGCACGAGGAGGCGATTCAGATGATCCTGGACGGTAAGTGCGGCACCTTTAACCCGCTACTGCTCGACTGTCTGCTCGAGGTGCAAGACCGTATTGCCGAAACATTGGCGCGTCCTGCCGAGGTCGTTGCGCTTCCTACGATTTAGTTTGACCAAAGGAGTTTAAATCCATGATTTCCATGCGTGAAGCGTATGAGAAGATCGGCGCCAATTATGATGACGCTTGCACTCGGCTGATGGGCGAGGAGATGCTTGCCCGCTTTGCCCTCAAGTTTTTGGATGATGAGAGCATGGACAAGCTGGAGGCTGCCATGGCGGCAGGAGACGCCAAGGAAGCGTTTATGGCGGCGCACACGCTCAAGGGCGTGAGCCAGAACCTGGGATTCGATAATCTGTACGAGCCGGCGGTCGTGGTGACCGAAGCGCTGCGCGGTGCCGATGCCGTTGACGGCGCTCGTGAGGGAATGCATGCGCTGCAGCAGCAATATGCGGCCACAATGTCGGCCCTGCGCGAGGCGGCTGAATAAGGGCTTGCGAGCCTTGGTGTGTGCCGGCCACGTACAGGCAAAAGGGCGCCCCGTCGGACCATGTGGCCGGCGGGGCGCCCTCGTCTGTTGTGCCGTCCGTGAACTAACGGGCCTGCTTTACCTTTGCTGCTGCCTCGACAAACGACTTCCACAGGTTAAAGTCGGTCTCGAGCGTCTGCCAGGTGTACTCGGGATGCCATTGCACGCCCAGGCAGAACGGCTGACCTTCGACCTCGATGCACTCGGGCACGCCATCGGTCGCCTTGGCGACCAGGCGTGTGCTCTTGCCCAGACGGTCGACGCAGCAGTGGTGTGCGGAGTTGGTTTGGATCAGCCTGTGCCCGCCAAGCGCGCGCTCCAACAGCGAGCCCGGCACGACCTCGACGGGATGCACGGGGTCGTTGAGCACGTGGGTATGGCGCCACTGCGTGCGGCCCTCGCGAGCGCCCAGGCTCGGCACGTCCATGCACAGGGTGCCGCCAGTGGCGACATTGAGCAACTGCGTGCCGCGGCAGGTGGTAAAGAGCGGCTTTTTGGCGCGGAGTACCTCGCCGACCAGCTTAAACTCAAAGCTATCGCGGATCTCGCAGCAGAGGGTGGGGTCGTAGGGTCGATCATCGCCCCAACGTTTGGGGTTGACATCGGGGCCGCCGGGAATGGCGATGCCGTCGGCGATATCGACGTAATGACGGATGACCTCAATGTCCTCGGTGATGGACATCTGCAGCGGCAGGCCGCCGGCGGCAAGGATGGCATCGACAAAGACACTTGCGATTTCCTCGTTGGGGGAGAGCGTTTCGCTTAAAAACGGCTTCGCCTCTTCCCAGCGCGGCGCCACCAGGATGAGCGGACGGTCGGCGGGGTCGACGTTGACGTGCGGGGTGTATGACGATGAAGTGCGAGTTCCGATCATAGGTGTTGCTTTCGAGTTTGGATGGTCATGGCGAGCGGATATGGCAATTGGGCTAGTGGCCCTTGATGGAGTTGAGGAAGTCTTGGGCGCGCTTGGTCTGGGGATGGTCGAAGAACTCGTCGGGCGTGCCGGTTTCCACGATCTGGCCGTCGGCCATAAACACGACGCGGTCGGCAACGCGGCGGGCAAAGTTCATCTCGTGCGTAATCACGATCATCGTCATGCCCTGCTGGGCCAGACGGACCATGACCTCGAGCACCTCGTTGATCATCTCGGGGTCAAGGGCACTCGTGGGCTCGTCGAAGAGCATGGCCTTGGGCTGCATGGCGAGCGAGCGGGCAATGGCCACGCGCTGCTGCTGGCCGCCCGAGAGCTGAGCGGGCACCTTGTCGGCCTGTTCGGCAACGCCCACGCGGCTCAGCAGGTCCATGGCGCGCTCACGAGCTTCCTCCTTGGACACGCCCAGCACGTCGACCGGCCCCAGCATGACGTTCTGCAGCACCGTCATATGCGCGAACAGGTTGAACTGCTGAAACACCATGCCCAGCTCGGCGCGCATGCGGGCAAGATCCTTGCCTTCCTGCGGCAGAGGCTCGCCCTCGATGAGGATCTCGCCCGAGTCGATGGTTTCCAGGCGGTTGATGGTTCGGCACATGGTCGACTTGCCCGAGCCCGAGGGGCCGATCACGACGACGACTTCGCCGCGGTCGACCGAGAGATTGATGTCGTTGAGGACGTGCAGATCGCCATAGTGCTTATCGACGTGCTTGAGCTCGATCAGCGGCTGATTACCGGTAGAAGAAGTGCTCTGTGCCATGGTGCTCGGCTCCTTATGACTCGAAATGGTAAATCGTTAGCGAATGATGGTCGCGCCGGTCTTGTGCGAAACGTAGACAGCGGCCTTGTTGATCGCGACGTTGATGAGGATGTAGATGGCCGCGATAACCAGGTAGACCGACACGAGGGCGTCGTAGTTGGTAATGAGCACGCGGGCATTTTGCATGAGGTCGGGGTAGCTCACCACGTAGGCGACGGTGGTGTCTTTGACTACGACCACGAGCTGCGAAATCAACGACGGAATGATAAACCGAATCGCCTGGGGCAATACGATTTTAAAGGTGATTTTGGCCTTGGAGAGACCGAGCGCCTGGGCTGCCTCGACCTGACCACGCGGCACGGCGTTGACGCCTGCGCGGAAGATCTCGGCCAGTACACCGGCTGCGGCGAGCGCGACGGGAAGCGTGAGCATCCAAAACGACGGCAGTGAAATCTTGTACTGAGGCAGCACCAAAAAGAAGAAGTAGATGAACAGCAGGCTCGGCACGCCACGGAAGAAATCGGTGAGCACGCGGCAGACCAGCTGCAGCGGCTTGATGTCGCTGGTACGGCCGAGCATGAGGGCTAAGCCCAGTACCAGCGCGATGGCGCCGGCGGTGAGCGCGACCTTTACCGTGCCCTCAAAACCGGCAAGCAGGAACTTCCAGGTGGTGAGGTGCGTAAAGAAGTACCAGTAATGGACCGAAAGCTGGCTGGTCACATAAAAGCGCTGCAGTACCAGAGCGATGAGCGCGGCCACGGCAACAAGTGAGATGGCGGTGCCGACGCGAATCTTGGCGCGCATCTTGGGGCCGGGAGCCTCGTAGAGCGCATCGCGCATGGTGAGCGCGGAGGTGGAGTGCTTGCTCATCGGAGGATTCTCACCTTCTTATCGATATAGTTGCCAATGTGGCTCACCACAAAGGCCGTGCCCAGGTAGCCGAGCGCCGAGATAAAGAACGCGGCGACGCCGCCGAGCGAGCGCGTGTTGATGTAGCTCACCACGCCGGTGAGCTCCTGCGGTTTAAGCGGCACCTGACTGCCGAGCGCGGTGGTGAGCATGACGGCGATAAAGAGGTTGGTCATGGGCAGCACGCTCGAGCGCAGCGCCTGCGGAATCACGATCTTGGCGAGGATACGGCTGAAGCTCATGCCCAGCGAGCGGGCGGCTTCCACCTGGCCGACACCGACGGTGTTGATGCCGCTCATAAAGTTCTCGGAGCCAAAGGCAGAACCCAAGAGCACTGTGGCGACGATGACGCAGGTGCGGTAGGGCAGGACGACCTTGAGCGGCGGCAGCGCGTAGACGACGATAATGAGCAGCGCGATGCCGGGGATGTTACGGAAGACCTGGACATACAGGTCGCCAAAGACGCGCAGCGGCTTGAGCGGCGACACGCGCATCACGGTGACGGCGACGGCCAGCACCATGGCGATGGCAAACGACTCAAGCGTCATGCCCCAGGTTGCTAGCAGCGCGTCGATATAGTTCTGGCCATAGAGCGACCAGAGCTCGGAGAGACTCATGCGGACCTCCCGCCGGTAAGGAAAGGGGCTCCCGTGTGTACGGAAGCCCCGACAACTCAGTGAGGAAACAGTTTAGCGCAATAAAGCGCATCGTGCGTTTCCGTATGGTTTCGTAGCGGCCGTTACTAGGCTCGCTGCCTAGGCGCCGATCTCGGGCAGCTCGGGAACATTGGTGTCGCCCGTACGGTCGCCAATGCAGATCTGCCACAGCTCGGTCCAGGTGCCGTCATCCTCGATCTTCTTAAGGAAGTCGTTGACAAAGGCGACACCGTCGGAATCGAGCGGCAGGCCGATGCCGTAGGGCTCCTTGCTGCCGAAGGGCTTGCCGGCAATCTTGTACTTGCCGGGCTCGCGGACCAGGGCGCTCTGCTGCATGTTGTTGTCGATGACGTAGGCATCGACGCGGCCCTGCTGGAGTGCCTGACGTGCCTCCTCGTCGGTCTTGAACTCCTGCTGGCTGGCCTTGGGGGCGAACTCCTCCAGGATGGCGGGGCCGTTGGAGCCGGACTGGACGGCGACGTTCTTGTCGGCCAGGTCGTCGACGCCCTTGATGTCGTCGTTGTCGGCGAGCACCAGGATAGCCTGCTGGGTGTAGTAGTAGGGACCGGCGAAGGAGACGAGCTTCTTGCGCTCATCGGTGATGGTGTAGGTGGCAAAGACGGCGTCAACCTGGCCGTTCTGCAGGACGGACTCGCGCGTGTCCGAGGTCACCTGGGTGATCTCGACCTTGTTCTCGCCCAGGATGTAGTTGGACAGGAGCTGTGCGATACCGGCGTCGAAGCCGCGGGTCTGACCGTCTTTCTCGTTGAGGAGGGAGAAAAGTGTGGAGGTCTGAACGCCACCGATCTTAAAGACACCGGCGTCCTTGACGGCCGTGGCCCAGGTGCTGGCGGCGATGGCGTCGTCATCGGCCTTGGGGCCGTTGTCGACGAGTTTGTCGAATGCCTTGGCATCGAGTATGGTGGAAGCCTCGGTATCTTCGGAGCTCTTGGAGGAGCCGGCGGCGGAACCCTTGTCGGCTTCGGCGCTGGTGTCGGAGCAGCCGGCAAGACCAAGGCCGGCGACGGTTGCGAAGGTGGCGGCGACGAAGCCGCGGCGGTCGAGAACGACCTGCTGGGAGAGGTTTTTGCTCATGGTAGAACACCTTTCTCAATAAAATCCCTAGCGGTTGAGTAGAGTTATACCCCATCCCGCTCAAATGGGTCAACACGAAATAACTCAGAAACATACTTACCTTATGGGTTATTCTACCTACCAAAAAGAGACAGGTTAATTTTGGCAGGTTTTATCTGGGCAAACGTCGATTATTGCAGCTGAGATAGCGCTCTGCAGACGGCATGATCGCTTGCAGCGGTCGCTATAATGGCGGCAGCGCGACACATATATAAGTAAGGAGACCGCGTATGAACGGTTATTCGTTTTTCGCGCCGCGAAAATAAAAACCTCCGCATGGGTGCTTCCCTTGCGGAGGTTTTTTTACTCGTTGAGTAGCCTTACGGCCTCGGCGGCCATGTTCTCGACCGTCATGCCGTTCTGAGCGAGCAACTCGTTGGGGTCGTAGCGGTCGGGGAAGCCCTTGGCGAGGCCAAAAGTGCGCGTGCGCACGGGCGTGCAGGCCAAGTAGCACGCGACGCGTTCGCCCCAACCGCCGTCCAAGATGCCGTCCTCGAGGGTGACGACAACGCGATGCTCGGCGGCAAGGCTGTCGAGGAACTCGCGGTCAAGCTCGGTTGCAAAGCGAGGGTTGACGAGCGTGGCCTCGATACCGTATTCGGCTGCCAAGCGGTTTGCCACACGCTCGCCCAGCTCAAAGAAATCGCCGAGCGCGAGCACGGCCACGTCGCGGCCCTGGCGCACCACGTTGTAGCGCGCGACACCGTAATCGGCGTCCTCGGCAGGCGCCAAGTCGGGGCGGCTTACCAGGCCAATGCCGGGCACGCGAATCGCCAAAGGATGCTCGCGGTGATCGAGCGACCAGCTCAGCATGGACAGGTATTCCTCCATGCAGGCCGGCGCTAGGTAGCGCATGTTGGGAAGAGCGCCCAGCATGGAAATATCGAAGAACGAAAGGTGCGTCTCGGACGTGGTGCCAAAGATCGACGCGCCAAATACCAGGATGGTTGCGGGGGCGTCGTTGAGGCACAGGTCGTGCCACAGTTCGTCGTAGGCGCGCTGCAAAAACGTGCCGTACACACCAAAGACTGGCTTGGCGCCCGAGCGCGCAAGCGCGGTGGCAAAGGTCACGGCGTGCTCCTCGGCAATGCCCACATCGACGAACTGCTTGCCTGCCGCGGCGCGAAGCTCGGGCGTAAAGCCCATGATGTAGGGCGTTGCGGCCGTGATGCCCACAACCTGCGGATCGCGCTCTATGGCAGCGCTCAGGGCCTCGCCCGTAATGTCGGCATAGGTGCGCGGCGCAGGCTCGCTCGGATGGCCCGGGCAGAGCTTGCGCCCAGTCGCCATGTCAAACGGACCTACATGATGCCAGCGCTCGGGGTCGCTCTGGGCCGGCTCAAAGCCCTTGCCCTTCGCGGTGGAGACGTGCAGCACGATGGGATGATCGATATCGCGCAGCTCCTGCAGCGCGTCGACTAGGGCCAACACATCGTTGCCGGTGTCCAGATAGCGGTAGTCGAGCCCCATCGCGCGGAAAACGTTGCGCTCGCAGGTGCCGTTGCTGGCGCGCAGCTCGGCCAGATTGCGATACAGGCCGCCATGGTTCTCGGCAATGGACTGGTCGTTATCGTTGACGATGATGATCAGGTTGCTGTCGAGCTCGGCGGCATTGTTAAAGCCCTCAAACGCCAGACCGCCCGAAAGCGAACCGTCGCCAATGATGGTAATGACGTTGTAGCTGTCGCCCGCCAGGTCGCGCGCGTGGGCAAGGCCGCAGCCCAGGCTCACCGACGTGGAGGTATGGCCCATGGCGAACAGGTCGTGCTCGGACTCGTCGGGATTGGCAAAGCCAGAAGCCTCACCATAACGCTCCGGATTGATATAAGTGTACGCACGCCCCGTCAGCGCCTTGTGGGCGTAGGTCTGGTGCGAAACGTCAAAGACAATCTTGTCGATGGGGGAGTTAAACACGCGATGGAGCGCGACCGTAAGCTCAACGACGCCCAGGTTGGGGGCAACGTGCCCGCCGACGGCGGCGGAGCTTTCGAGGATGGCGTGGCGGATCTCGCCGCAGAGCAGCGGAAGCTCGGCGCGATCGAGAGCCTTGACGTCCTCGGGCGTTGTCGTTTGCGTAAGCAGCATCGTTGTGGGTTACTCCATGCGAATCGAGCGCCGGCGCTCCCTCGGCCGGCACAATTGCACAAGACAGTCTCGCACATTTTGGCGTTTGATATGTGACGGCGGCGCGGTAATTCGCCAACTGGTGGGGCAAAACGTTTTGTCCGATGCCATACTGATAAGTTCCATGATGATTTTATTCATTGCGTGCAGGCTGTGGCTTGCCGCCGAGCGCCGCCGGAAGGAGGCCGCATGTCCGATACCGTTCGTGCCGAGAAAATCGCGTGCGAAGTAGACCATGCTGCCCGTCAACTGGCACAGGCGGGCCGTCTGGACCTGACGCGCGAGTTTATCCAACATGGCGATGTGACGGTGTATACGCATGTGACCTCGGTGGCGCGGGCAAGTCTGTCCTTTGCCGAGCGCCTGGGCCGCGTCGGTGTTTCGGTCGACCGCGCCTCGTTGCTGCGCGGAGCCTTGTTACACGATTACTTTCTCTACGATTGGCACGACCCCGACCCAAGCCATCGACTGCACGGATTCCGGCATCCATTTTTTGCTCTGGCGCGTGCCGAGGAAGATTTTGAGCTGACGCCGCGCGAGCGGAATATTATCGTGCGGCATATGTTTCCGCTGGTACCGGTGCCGCCGACATGTCGTGAGGCATGGATTGTGTGCCTGGCGGATAAATGGTGCGCGCTGCGCGAGACGATTGCCGGCCGTCTGCCGCGCAAAGACAGGGCGGACGATGACGTGAGCAGCGAATCGAACGAAAAGAGGAGAGGGTAGACGGTGGGAACCGCGATCGACATGGCATTTGACGGCGCGACGCTTGCCGCCTGTCCGCTCTCGGCGCTGGTACTCTCGTTTGCCTTCTACGGTTTTTGCGGCTGGGTATGGGAGTCGACAGTCTGCGCCATGCTCAACCACGGACGCTTTGCCAACAGCGGCTTTTTGCTAGGGCCGTGTTGTCCCATCTACGGTGCGGGCGGCATCGCGTGCTGGTTGCTGCTGCGTGGAATCCCAGACGCCTCGAGCCAGTTTGTCGCTGCCGCGCTCGTATGCAGCGTGATCGAATATAGTGTGGGCGTGCTGTTGGAAAAAACGACGGGTGCCCGGTTTTGGGATTACTCGCATCTGCCGTTTAACCTGCACGGACGCATCTGCCTGTACTGGGCCTGCGCGTTTGGCTTGGGTGCGTTGTGTATTTGCCGTTTAGTGGAGCCGGCATTGCTGGGGCTGCTTGGCCATCTGCCGGTGCTGATTGTGCGGCTGTCCGCCTTTATCGTCGCGGTCGCGATGATGGTCGACGCGGCGTGCTCGTTGGCCAGCTGGCGGCGTCTGTCTGATCAGCTGGAGCGCGTCCGGGCCGACTTAGCCGACCGCATCAATGAGTCGCTTGCCGATGCCTCGGATTCAATGCTCGAACGTATTCCCGATTCTACGATTGACTCGGTGGCACAGACGCACATCCGTAGCCGTGCCGTTAACGCGTGGCTGGCCGAGTTGGGTGACGCCGCGCTCGATGCCCTGCGCGAGAAGGCTTCGATGCCGACATTTATCTCGGATGGTGCTCGCGGCCTGGCGCTTGCCGCCCGCCGCGTGGCCGATGCCGCGCCGAGCATGCCGCGTCCGTCGCTCAGTTGCCGCCTTGCCGGCAAGCGCATGAGCCGTCCGGTGCCGAGCGTGTCACTCAGCCGTCGCGACCTGCGCTTCTTCAATGCCTTCCCGCGTTTGCGTATCAACCGCTATGAGGGCGTCATTCGAGCTACCAATCTCCGCGACCGAGCCCGCGAACTGTTCCGGCGCTAGGGGCTGGTGCCACGGAGGCACCTTGCAAGTGCTCGTTTCCCGTTCGTTTCGCGCCCGTTGCCGTGCCGTTTCCAAGATTGCGGCACCGTTTCCATTCGACAACGCAGCGTTTAACAACGCCGTATCTGGTCTACACCAGTTGCCCCTCGGCCGCATCATGAGCGCCGACAACGTTCATGCGACCAAGGGGGAGCGAATGTACGATACGGGATCGACAACGTTTATGCTCATCTGCACCATGCTCGTGTTTTTAATGACACCGGGTCTGGCGTTTTTCTATGGCGGCCTGTCCAGGCGCAAAAATGTCATCAACACCATGCTTATGTGCTTTGGCGCCATTGGCCTGGTTGGTGTGCTGTGGATTGTTGCCGGCTGGTCGCTGGCCTACGGTGGCGACGGTTCTAACCCGTTTATTGGCGGCTTTGACCAGCTGCTGTGCCTGCCGGTGCTCAACCAGGTGCTGCAGGCGGCCGAGGGCAATGCTGCGGATGGTGCCGTCTACCCTCAGATCATCAACATCGCCTTCCAGATGGCGTTTGCCATGATCACCGCCGCTATCGTTACGGGCAGTCTGGCAGGCCGCGTTAAGTTTGGTGCCATGACGGCTTTCCTGGGCATTTGGCTGCTCGTGGTCTATGCGCCGCTCGCCCACATGGTTTGGGGCGGCGATGGTTCCTTTATCGGCGACATCATCGGCGCGCTCGACTTTGCCGGCGGCGACGTGGTACACATTTCGTCCGGTCTCACGGGCCTGATTCTCTGCTTAATGCTCGGCCGTCGTCGCGGCTTTGGCATGATGAGCTACCGTCCGCATAACGTGCCGTTTGTGGCGCTGGGCGCCGGCCTGCTTTGGTTTGGCTGGTTTGGCTTTAACGGCGGCAGCGAGTTTAAGGCCGACGCCGTGGCGGCGCTCGCCATTCTCAACACCGTGACGGCCAGCGCGGCGGGCATGGTCTCGTGGCTTGCCGTCGAGCGCGTGCACACCGGTCGCCCCACGCTGGTGGGTGCCAGCACCGGTCTGGTTGCGGGCCTTGTGGTGGTCACGCCGGGTGCGGGCTTTGTCGAGCCGTGGGCAGCGCTGGTCATGGGCCTGATCGTCTCGCCCGTCTGTTACCTGGCCATCAGCCATCTTAAGACCAAGTTTGGCTACGACGATGCGCTCGACGCGTTCGGTTGCCACGGTATCGGCGGCATCTTGGGCGGTGTGCTCACGGGCCTGTTCTGCGTGCCGGAGCTCTCGTGGACCGGTAAGGGCGGCCTGTTCTACACGGGCGACGTGTCGCTGCTCGTTTCGCAGATTCTGGGCATTGTGGTGACGGTCGTCATTGTGCTGGTGCTCGATCTGGTGATCGCCACGGTGGTCAAGGCGCTGTTCCGTGGCAGCCTGCGCGTGGACGAGGCTGACGAGGCACTGGGCCTGGATGCGAGTCAGCACGGCGAGAGCGCATATCCTTCTTTCTCGGGACTCGATTAGCGGCACGGCTTTCCCGGGCACCCGACCTTGCCCCTCAAACCGTCGCTTGCGTACCGAAGTACGCGGCGCTCCTCTTTCGGGGCAATCTCGGGCACCTGGAAAACCCGTGCCACATGAATGGGCGGTTCATTTCTTTATTGAAGAGAGGAATTCACTATGAAGAAGATTACGGCGATTGTTCGTGCCGAGAAGCTTGAGGTTCTTAAAGATGCGCTGTTTGCTGCTGATGTTCGCGGTATGACTATCAACCAGGTGCAGGGCTGCGGCGCGCAACATGGCTGGAAGGAATACGTGCGCGGCAACGAGTTGCTTGTCAACACGATCCCTAAGGTGCAGTTCATCCTCATCTGCGCCGATGAACATGTCGACGGCATTGTCGAGATCATCTGCAACGCTGCTCGCACCGGTGCCGTCGGAGACGGCAAGATTTGGGTCGAGCCGGTCGAGGAAGTTATCCGCATCCGTACCGGCGAACATGGCCCTGCCGCGGTGTAGGACAATCTTTCGCCCGACGGGCGTGCCTCTCTTGGGGCGCGCCCGTTCTCGTCTACAATATCGTGCAGACGAAGGAGAGGCACGCCCATGATCAAGATGTTTGCGAGTGACTTAGACGGTACGCTGCTGAACGCCCTGCACGAGGCAGATGGGACTATCCGCCGCGCCATTCGCGAGCTGACTGAGGCTGGCCTGCATGTGGTTCCCGCGACTGGACGCTCGACGTTGCCGATCGGCGAGCATGGCTTTACGGGCCTGGCGCTTGACGCCTGCTGCTCCAATGGATCCATCGTGCGCGACAGTCATGGCGAGGTGCTCAAGACCTGGACCATCGACCCGCAGGTTACCGAGGAGCTGCTCAAGGCGTTCCCGGACATTTGCTTTGACTGCTCCACGCCCGATGGCATGTTTTCGAGTGGATCGTTCGAGATGCATCAGGCGGGCTTTAAAAAGGACAGCCCCATCAAGCGTATTGTGATGCGCGGCATGCGTGCGCGTGGCGGCTATCACGAGGAACAATATTTCGACCAGTCGATCGGCGATATCTTGCGTCACGATGTATGCAAGATCAATTGTCGCGTGACCTCGCCCGAGCTGGAGCGTGACCTTAAGTCGTATCTTGCCGAGCGATCGGACCGCGTGGTCAACGCGCCGTTCGATCCGGTGATGTTCGAGATCACGGACGTGGCGTGCAACAAGGGCGAGGGTGTGGCCTGGCTGGCGGGCTACTACGGTATTGCCGAGGACGAGGTCGCTGTCTACGGCGACGGCGGCAACGACATTGCTATGCTGAGGCGTTTCCGCCACAGCTACGCGACCAAAAACGGCAGCAATGCAGCTAAGGCCGCCGCGAGCGCAACTATCGGCAGTTGCATGGTCCACGCCGTCCCCAAACACATGCTCGCCACCATGCGCAAGCAAAACTCCCGCACCGTCATCGAATAATGTGACCAAGGGACTGCGCTTTTGCCACAATCTAAATATTGCCTTTACGTGTTGATGCACACGGTGTGCAATAATACTCGCACTGTGCAATAGCGCACAGGCTGAGTAACAAGGAGGACGCTTGTCCCAGCTCGAGAAATGTGATCGCCGGTCCCTTCGCTCGCAGCGTGCCCTTCGCCAGGCACTTGCTAGCGAGCTTGCCGAAAGCGGCGACCTTTCGCGCATTAACGTTGCGTCGCTCACCGAGCGCGCCGGTCTTACGCGCCGCACGTTCTATTCGCACTACCGCGATATTCCCGACTTTATCAATCAAATCGAGGACGGCTTGCTGGCCGAGATTCGTGAGCGCATTGAGCTCATCACTGCAGCTCAGCTGCCCGATCTCTATCACAACATCGATGAGCTCGAGCCGGCGCCCGGTTCGGTTGAGCTGCTGCGTTATCTTGCGGCCAACCGCGACTTAATCGGTGCGCTGCTGGGTCCGGGCGGCGACCAGGCCTTCATTAAAAGGATTATCGACACCGCGCGTGAGGCTGTGGTGCCGCGTGCGCAGACGGGCATTTTGGGCCTGGCGCTGGGCACGTTCTTTGACTACTACGTTACCTACGTCGTGAGTGCCGAGGTCGGCATGATTCAGCGCTGGTTTGAGCGTGGGCTCACCGAATCGCCCGAGGCCATGGCGCGCATTATGACGGTGCTCGCTTTTGTGCGCCCCGGCGACCTGTATGGCCAACCCATCGATATCAACGTGCCGGAATACGGCATGAAGCTATTGAACTTGCAGCTCGAGGACGCGGCCGACACCGCTGCAACCGTCGAGTCCAACAACTAAGAGGAGAGACAATGAGCAAACTCGTCGAGGGCATCAAGGACCGTGTGGTTGCTGCTGCACGCGAGGCCGCGCCCGCCGTGGTGGACGCTGCGCAGAAGGCCGCGACCGCGGCAGCCGAGAAAGTCGCCGAGGCAGTTGCCGATGCCAAGAACGCGGCAGGGGAGGCGTCCGTCACTGGCGAGCCCGCTACCGCCGCTGAGCCCGTAGCCGCCGCCCACGCCCCCGAAGGTGCGATCTTCAACCCCGAGAACGCCCGCGGCAACCTGCACCTGGGCATCGACGTGGGCTCCACCACCGTTAAGCTCGCCGTGCTCAACGACGACAACCAGATCGTCTACGCCAAGTACCAGCGCCATCACACCGACGTCCGTGCCTGCGCCCGCGACCTGTTTGAGGGTGCCGCGACCGTGCTGCCGACGGCCCAGATGACCTGCGCCATTACCGGCTCGGGCGGCCTGCTGCTGTCCCAGTGGCTCGACCTGGAGTTTGTCCAGGAGGTCATCGCCAGCAAACGCGCCGTCGAGACCCTTATCCCGGCCACCGATGTCGCCATCGAGCTGGGCGGCGAGGACGCCAAGATCATCTACTTCGACAACGGCATTGAGCAGCGCATGAACGGCACCTGCGCCGGCGGCACGGGCGCGTTCATCGATCAGATGGCAACCCTGCTGCACACCGACGCGAGCGGCCTCAACAAGCTCGCGGCCAACGCCACCACCATCTATCCCATCGCCAGCCGCTGCGGCGTTTTTGCCAAGACCGACGTGCAGCCGCTGCTCAACGAAGGTGCCCGCCCCGAGGACGTGGCTGCCTCCATCTTCCAGGCCGTTGTGACCCAGACCATCTCGGGTCTGGCGTGCGGTCGCCCCATCCGTGGCAACGTTGCCTTCCTGGGCGGCCCGCTGCAGTACCTCTCCGAGCTGCGCCATCGCTTCTACCTCACGCTCAACCTGGACGAGGAGCACCGTATCGTGCCCCAAAACGCCCACCTGTTTGTGGCGAGCGGCGCCGCCATGGCGCACGAGTCCAACAAGCTCAGCACGTTCCCGCAGCTCATCGAGGCTATCGACAGCCTGGGCGACACACAGGGTGCCGAGGTCGAGCGCCTGGATCCGCTCTTTGCCACCGACGAGGACTTTGCCGAGTTCAAGGGTCGCCACGACCAAGAAGTCGTCCCCAAGGGCAAGCTCGACGGCTACACCGGCCGCGTGTTCATTGGCATCGACGCCGGTTCCACCACCATGAAGGCCGCGCTCGTGGGCGAGGACGGCCAGCTGTTGCATACCTGGTACGGCAACAACAACGGTGACATCCTGGGCACGGCCAAGGTCATCATGGCCGATTTCTACAACCACATCCCCGCGGGCTGCACCATCGGCCACGTGACCACCACGGGCTACGGCGAGGCGCTGCTCATCGAGGCTCTCAAGGCCGATTCCGGCGAGATCGAGACCGTCGCGCACCTGCGCGGCGCCAAGGCGTTCCTGCCCGGCGTCGAGTTCATTCTGGACATTGGCGGCCAGGACATGAAGTGCCTGCGCGTCAAGGACGGCGTCATCGAGCACATCATGCTCAATGAGGCCTGCTCGTCGGGCTGCGGCAGCTTTATCGAGAGCTTCGCCGTCTCTATGAACATGGACGTGCGCGCGTTCGCCGACGCCGCCATCCATGCCAAGGCCCCCGTCGACCTGGGCAGCCGCTGCACGGTCTTTATGAACTCGCGCGTCAAGCAGGCGCAAAAAGAAGGCGCCACGGTGGGCGACATCGCGGCCGGCCTGTCCTATTCTGTCATCAAGAATGCCCTGTTCAAGGTCATTAAGCTGCGCGACCCCAAGGAGATCGGCAGTCAGGTGATCGTCCAGGGTGGCACCTTTATGTCTGATGCCACGCTGCGCGCGTTTGAGCAGCTCACCGGCGTGCATGCCGTGCGCCCCGACATCGCCGGCTGCATGGGCGCCTACGGTGCGGCCCTGCTCGCCCGCGATCGCGCCGGCGCCGACGGCACCTCGACCATTCTTTCTGCCGAGGATATCGCGCACCTCACCGTGACGCAAAAACACGTCCGCTGCGGACGTTGCTCCAACAACTGCCAGCTCACCGTCAACGATTTTGGCGGCGGTAGGCGCTTCATTACCGGCAACCGCTGCGAGAAGGGTGCCGGCCACAAAAAGCAGAAGACCGAGGCCCCCAACCTCTTCAAAAAGAAAAACGAGCTGCTCTTTAACCGCGAGGTGCTGAGCCCCGACGAGGCCCCGCGCGGCACCGTGGGCATTCCGCGCGCGCTCAACATGTACGAGAACTACCCCTTCTGGCATGCGTTCTTTACGCGCCTGGGCTTTAGCGTGCAGCTGTCCGACCAGTCGAGCAAGAAGACCTACCAGGCGGGTATCGAGTCCATGCCGTCCGAGAGCGTGTGCTATCCGGCCAAGATGAGCCACGGCCATGTGATGAACCTTATCGACCGCGATGTCGACTTTATCTGGATGCCGTGCGTGCGCTGGGAGCGCAAGGAGGATCCGACCGCCGGCAACTGTTACAACTGCCCCATCGTCATGAGCTACCCCACGGCGTTGGCACTCAACATCGACGAGATCCGCGAGCAGAACATCGAGTTCCTGTACCCGTTTGTGCCCTATCATGACAAGACCGAGCTCAAGCGCCGTCTGTACCAGGTGCTCGCCGTCGACCGTGTGGCCGATGCGCAAGCCGGTCGCGGTCGCGTGCGTGGGCCCAAGATCACGCGCTCCGAGGTCGATGCCGCTGTCAACGCTGCCTTTGAGGCCGATGCGCGTTTCCACGAGGACATCCAGACCATGGGCGAGGAGGCTCTTAAGTGGGTCGAGGACCACGGCGGTCACGGCATCGTGCTCGCCGGTCGTCCCTACCATAACGACCCCGAGATCAACCACGCCCTGCCCGAGCTTATCTCGAGCTTTGGCTTTGCGGTCTTTACCGAGGATTCGCTTGCGCATCTGGTGAAGCCCGAGCGCCCGATCCGCGTCGTCGACCAGTGGATGTACCACAGCCGCCTGTACGCCGTCGCCCGTTTTGTGACAATGCGCAACGACCTGGACCTGATCCAGCTCAACTCCTTCGGCTGCGGTCTGGATGCTCTGACCACCGACCAGGTGCAGGAGATTCTGGAGGCCAGCGGCAAGATCTACACCGTGCTCAAGATCGACGAGGTGTCTAACCTGGGCGCTGCGCGCATCCGCATCCGCTCGCTCATGGCCGCGCTTAAGGACCAGGAGGCCGAGCGCTTGGCCGAGGCTACGGCAGCGGGCGAGGCCTACGAGCAGGGCGACGCCGCGCCGGTGGCGCCCTCCACGGATGTCCCCGCGTTCGCGAGCCGCAAGTACATGTTCGAGGCGCAGCGAGAGAGCGCCTCGACCGCATGGCCCAAGGTGCCCTTTACCGAGCAGATGCGCGACGAGGGCTACACCATCCTGTGCCCGCAGATGGCGCCGATTCACTTTGACCTGGTCAAAGAGGTGTTCCGCGGTGCCGGCTACAACTTGGAGCTGCTGCCCTCGACCGATCACGATGCCGTCGAGGCCGGTCTGCGCTATGTGAACAACGACATCTGCTATCCGTCGATCCTGGTAACGGGCCAGATTATGGAGGCCATCGAGAGCGGTCGGTACGACCTGTCCAAGACGGCCGTGGTTATCAGCCAGACCGGCGGCGGCTGCCGTGCCACCAACTACATCGCGCTCATCCGCAAGGCCCTGCGCGAGAGCGGCCACCCCGAGATCCCCGTGATCTCGCTTTCGGCCGTGGCGCTGGGCGAGGACAACCCCGGCTTTAAGATTACGCCGGCGCTGCTTAAGCAGGCAGTCTACGCGGTGCTCTTTGGCGACGTGATGATGCAGATGCTCTACCGCTGCCGCCCGTACGAGGCCACGCCCGGTGCCGCCAACGCGCTCTACGAGGAGTACATGGCGCGCGCCCGCAAGTTGGCGCCCAAGTTCAACCGCCACAACTACACCAAGCTGTGCCGCGAGGCCATCCGAGCGTTCGACACCATGCCGCTCGTGGGCGAGGGTACTAAGCCGCGCGTGGGCGTGGTCGGCGAGATCTTGGTCAAGTTCCATCCCACGGCAAACAACCACGTGGTCGATGTCATCGAGCGCGAGGGCTGCGAGGCCGTGGTGCCGGGCCTGCTCGACTTCTTCCTGTACTCCATGAGCAACGCCGAGCTGCAGAAGGACGAGCTGGGAAGCTCTGCTACTACACGCGCGGGCATGCAAGCGCTCATCAAGCTTGTGGACTGGATGCGCACGCCGGTGGAGGAGATGCTCGAGAAGTCCCGCCGCTTCGAGGCGCCCGAGCGCATCGGCACCATGGCCGAAAAGGCCCGTACGGTACTTTCGGTGTGCAACAACATGGGCGAGGGCTGGTTGCTCACGGCCGAGATGCTCGACCTGATCGACCATGGTGCGCCCAACATCATCTGCACGCAGCCCTTCGCGTGCCTGCCCAACCACGTGGTGGGCAAGGCCGTGATCAAGGAGCTGCGCCGCCAGCATCCCGAGAGCAACATTGTCGCGGTGGACTACGACCCCGGTGCGTCCGAGGTCAACCAGCTCAACCGTATTAAGCTCATGATCAGTGTGGCCAAGGAGAACATGCGCGCGGGCAAGGGCTTTAAGCTCGAGAAGGTGGCGCCGCTCGCGATGGACGAGGTCACCGGTCAGATGCGCGCCCACGACGGCTGCGTGAGCTGCGGGCCGGCCAGCGAGGAGGCCGTGGCGTCGGTCGCCGAGCGTCTGGGACGCGGCATTAAGAAGTAGCTTGCCCGCTATGGGCTAGATATGAGACAAACGGGTGGTAGCCATACCGGCTGCCACCCGTTTTTACTGGACATCTGTTGCGTAAACGCCCCAACTATCACCCTTTGCGAACTTAGATTTCGGAAGTATGCGGTAAAATCTGAATAGGCCGAGCACATCGGATATGTCCAAGCTCTGTACCTGCGGTTTTATTGGTGAAAAACCAGGATGTGCTCAAGAGTTCCGGAATTTGCCGCATACTTCCGAAAACGACGTCTCGGTGGCATCATAAATTGCCCTTGAAGCCCCGAGATAATGAACATATGTAGCCGTTTGCCGCGAAATACCGCCCGTTTATAGAACCCACCCCCAGCGCGCGTCATCCTTACGGTTGAATAAATACACATCTATGGAATTACGTAAGAGAGGACCGTTCCATGAGCTACAAGACCGTTTGTGTTGCCGGCGGCGGCGTGTTGGGAAGCCAGATTGCCTTTCAGGCTGCCTACTGCGGCTTTGATGTAACGATTTGGCTGCGCAGCGAGGGCAGCATCGGCCGCACCCAGCCCAAGATCGATCACGTGCGCAAGGAGTACATCGCGGCAATCGAGGGCATGGCGGACGGTACGGGCGAGTGGTGCGCCGGTATCGCCGATGGCACCCAGCCCTTCGACAAGGAAGCGGCGCTCGCCGCCGTCGAGCGTGCCTACTCCACACTCAAGCTGGAGCTCGATCTTGCCAAGGCCGTGGCCGACGCCGACCTGGTCATCGAGTCTATGGCCGAGGACACCCAGGCAAAGATCGACTTCTACAAGAAGCTCGCCCCGGTTCTGCCGCAAAAGACCGTCATCGTGACCAACTCATCCACGCTGCTGCCGAGCACCTTTGCCAAGTACACCGGCCGTCCCGAGAAGTACCTGTCGCTGCACTTTGCCAACTCCATCTGGAAGAACAACATGACCGAGGTCATGGCACAGGACCAAACCGACAAGCGCTACTTCGACGAGCTCGTCGACTTTGCCAACGATATCCGTATGCTTGCCCTGCCCGTCAACAAGGAAAAGAACGGCTACCTGCTCAATTCCATGCTGGTGCCGTGGCTGCTTTCGGGCCTTGACCTGTATGTCTCGGGCGTGAGTGACCCCAAGAGCATCGACCTCGCGTGGACGCGCGGCACCGGCGCTCCCAAGGGGCCGTTCCGCGTGTTCGACACCGTGGGCATCCAGACGGCGTACAACATCGTCATGCAGTACCAAAAGGTCCCGGGCTTGGTGAGCCCGCTGCTCAAAAAGATGATGATGCCCTACAACTTTAAGGCCATGGCCTCCGTCCTCAAGAAAATGCTCGACGAAGGTAAGCTGGGCGAAAGCTCGGGCGAGGGCTTCTTTACGTACTAAAAATGATCTCTTGGGGGCGGAAGCGTTGAGGATCTACGGTAGTATGCGACAAGATCTGAATAGGTCGAGCAAGAGCTGTAGCGCGCGTTGACGTTTGCCCAATAGAACGCAAAAATGCACCGTTCGCCGATGCCCCCTCCGCGAGTGGCAGCCATATGGTTTAATGTTAGAAACATATAGTTGTCGCCAGTCTGCTGGCGACATTCGCCATGATATCGGAGGTACCAAGTATGTTTCGTGCTCCGTTAAACAAGTATCGGGCTGGTTAATATGGGCCGCCGTACTATCTCGATAACCCTTGCAGTGGTTTGCCTAGCTGTGCTCCTGGGCGCTATAGGGCAGTTCGCTATAAGTCGAGAAACATCCTATATGCAGGAATGTGCTTCCGAAGGCTTTGCCATTGACGGTTGCTATCGGGATGACGAAACAAGTCGGGAAACCCTGGCTTTTCTTGAGGAGGACAACTGTCGATGGCAGCTGGTCGACCAAGACGGAATCTGCACAGACGGGCAGTTTAAGCGTACGGATGACCCCAACATCCTGATATTAAAGAAGGAAAATGGCGAAGAATTCGGTACGGTCCACGTGGCGTATATTTCGCGCCGACGCGATCAGGGCTTGCTCTACCTATTTAGAGATACCAAGGTGACCCGTTTTTATCTGGTGAGTACCGGTCCGGCGTTTACAGTGGAGTCTGGCGATGTCGATGCGGACAGCTGATTCACGGCAATAAATCAGCGAGCGGGGCGCGGCCATGGACCGCGTCCCGCTATTTGCTCGTGGCCCGCGTCACGTCTGCGCCATGTCGTGACTCGCGGCTGCGCGCATCCATCTCACGTCGCGTATTACTGCACATCAAACTCCACGCGATCGAGCTCGGGCACATTGAGGTCGATGAGCTTGCGGGCTACACGGCGGTCGTGTGCCCCAAGCGCCTCGCTTGTCGTCACATGGGCGACAACCTCGCGCTCGACAAGGCCCTCCTCCTCGCCTTCGGTGGCCGAGGTCTCGACGGCAACGGTGTAATCCTTAAAGCCCGGCAGCACCGCGGCAAGCTCGCGCGTGGTTTCGGTGACGCCGTAACCGTCCTGCACGCCGGCCTGCGCCGAGCCAATAGACCCCGCCGTCATAACGATGCAGGGGATGGCAAAGATCACCGTGCCCACGATGATGCGGCGGCGCACCTTGTGTGACAGCTCATCGACCTCGGCATTTTCCTCGGCGGTCACAATGCCGTCGCCGTTGAGGTCGCGCTTGAGCGGCACGCGCAAAAGAAGCAGCACGGCTTCGGCAGCCAGTGCGATAAAGACCACGTTGATGCCAAACTCGTAGAGGGCTGAAAGAAACAGCGACCCGCTTGCGATGGCGATGCCATAGCCCGCCGCGCACAGGGGCGGCATGAGCGCGGTCGCCACGGCCACGCCGGCGATGAGCGTGGCGGGTTCCTGGTCGCGCGAGTTGCCCAGTCCGCCCGCAAAGCCGCCCGCGAGCGCGACGGCAAGGTCCCACACAGTCGGTGTCGAGTTGTCGATGATGGCGGCCGTGGTGGTGCCAAGGGGCGAGAGCTTAAAGTACAGCGTGGACGTGATTAGACAAAAGACCATCTGCAGCGCGAGGCCGGCAATTGCCTCGACGGCAATCTCGCGGTCGAGCGTGGCGATGCCGTATGCCATGGCAAGGACCGAGCCCATGAGCGGACAGATGAGCATGGCGCCCACGATGGCAATGTCCGAGTCGATATCGAGGCCGATGCTCGCGATCAACATGGCAATGATCAGGATGCATAAGTGTGAGCCAGTCAGGCGCGCCCCGTTTACAAAGCGCTTGCGAATCACGTGATAGGGCGCGCGTCCCTCGCGTATGTTGAACGCCTGCTTAAGGAAACGGGTGGCATTCTCCATGGCCTCGCTGTGTGCAGGGCGTATACCGTGACGACGATGATGACGCTCGCGCAGCCGCTTGATCTGTTGTTTGTCGAGTTCCATGCTTACCTCGTTTAGCTTCTGAGCCGCTTCTTGCGTCTGTCGTCTTTACTCTACACCGCGTTAGGCGAGGTGTCAGACAAGGTTTGTTGACCTGGAAGTCAGGACAATCGACATGGCTAAAACGCCGTGAGGATCATAAGAGTCAAATAGACAAAAAAGCGCGGGGCCGGTTTGATTCCGACCCCGCGCTCTGCGCTGGTGCGTTGTTGTTCGGCCTACCCCAGCAGGCTCAGACCAACAGAGACAAACGCCAGGATAACGCCGACGATGGACTCGCCGCCGAGCAGGCCGCTGGCGACGACCAGGCCCTGCTCCTGGAAGGCGGCATCCTTGGAGGCCTTCTCCTCGTCCGAAAGACCGGCAGCGGCGTCGCGGCGTGCGGCCCACTTGTCGTAGGCGAGCTTGGCGCAGGAGCCCAAGAAGGCCGTGAGCGACATGTAGAACGGCAGGTACACGCCCAGGCCGATCATCATGGCCGGAATGCCGAGCCAGTACATGACGATGCCGGCGATAAAGCCGCCTGCGAACCACGGCACGCTCGGGATGCCCGAGACCATGGTGGCGACGACGCTTGCCTGCGCGGCCACAAAGCTCTTGTCGGGGCCGAAAGCATCCGGACCATAGGCGGTGACGAGCGCGACCATGACGGCAGCGGCGACCAGGGCGCCCACGATGCCGCCGATGGCCTGGCCGATCCACTGCGCACGCGGATTGGTGCCCAGCACGGCGCCGGCCTTAAAGTCGTTCATGACGTCGCCCGCAAGGCCGCATGCCACGGCCACGATGCCGGCGATAAAGAACAGCTTGACCTGGGCGATCTGTGCGAAGGCAGCCACGATGAGCATGACGATGAGGCCGAAGATCTCCATGGGGTCGATGCCCGTCTGGCCGCAGCTCTGCGCGCTCATGATAGTGGTGACAAAGGTGAACAGCGTGACGATGACGGCCGGGACGGGGCCAAGGTCGAGCGCGATGGCGACGATCACGGCGATGGCGGCAGTACCCAGGCCGATGATGCCGGCGTCGAGCTTAAGCGAGCCCGAGATGAGCGACTGCTCGTCGGTGTCGCTGGAGCTGTCGGCGGCGAGGCCGCGGGCGATGCCGGTGACCTGCGGCAGGATGTCCTTGAGGACGACAGCGACGCCAAAGCCCATCATGAGGCCCATGCCGAGCGATTTGACGATGCCCTGCGCAGTCACAACGTCGAATAGACCGGCAGCGGTGCCGCCCACGATGATGCCAAAGTTACCTAGCAGCGCGCCGGCAAACCAGAAGGCAACCGGGGCGAAGCCAACCAAAAAGCCGATGGAGAGCAGCATGGGCGAGTTATAGATGGCAAAGGTCACGCCGGGGATATTGAGCGTGCACAGCATGCTGGGCACCACGCCCAGAGCGTCGCGAAGCACGCTGTAGATGCCTGCGATGGCCATGGAGCCAAAGAGCTGCTTGCCGGTCTTGCCGCCGGCCTCGGTGGCGCGCAGTGTCTGAGCTGCGGCATTGCCGGTGGGAAACTCCAGCGCGGCGTCCACGATAAAGTGGCGGTGGATGAGCGCCGTTGCCAGCAGGCCCAAGATGGTGCCGGCGAGTGCCACGATAAACATGTCGAGCCAGCTGATCTGGTCGGCATAGCCCAGCATCCAGGCGCCCGGGATGGTAAACGCCAGGCCGCCGGCGACCATGGCGCCCGCGGACATGATGGTGTGGGTGACGTTGGCCTCGTTGAGGCTGGCGTTGCCCATGAGCTTCAGGAAGAACAGCGAGATGACGGCAGCGAAAATAATCGGCCAGGGGAGTGCACCCATCTTGAGGGCCGTGTAGGCCGAGCTTGCCGTGATGATCACGCAGCCAAGGACGCCGATGACGACGCCGCGCAGCGTGAGTTGCCCGCGCATCGAAGCGCGGTTCGAGGGATTGCTCATATAAAACTCCTTTGCGTATATCCGCTTCCCCCGGGAGCGCCGTTACGGATACGGCGCGGGAAGTCGGGTTACCAAGGGCCGCCGCGTGAGCTCGCAAACGACCGCGCACCAGTATAGCCGCAAGCTAGTCATTTTGGGATGACTGGTTTAGGTAGGCGATATACTGCTGGGCAGACGAAAGGAGCGCCGACGATGCTTGATGGGTGCGCATATATATTGACGGTCGACGTGGGCAACACGTTCATTCGCTTTGGCCTGTTTGCAGAGGATTCGGCCGCGGCGCAGGAATGTCCGCTTGCGACATGCGAGATCACGACGCCGTCGAGCATTACGGCCGACGAAGCGCGCATGCGACTTGTGCAGGTCATGGGCGCGCTCGCCGCCGATGCAGGTGTGCCCGGGGTGCTTGCACCCGCCGCGGCCGTGCTGAGCTGTGTAGTCCCGGCGCTCGAGCGCCCTTGGAAGACGGCGCTTTCCCGCACCTGCACGGGGCGCGTGCTCACCGTGGGGCCGGGACTTAAGACCGGCATGCCTGTGCACTACGATGACCCGGCCGAGATCGGTCCCGACCGCATCGCCGACGCCGTGGCGGCCCGTGCCGTCTACGGCTCTCCGTGCATCGTGATCGACCTGGGCACGACGACCAATATCGAGGTCATCGACGCGCACGGTACCTTTGTGGGCGGCGTTATCGCGCCAGGCCTGGCCCTCGGCGCCCGTTCGCTTTCGGCGGCAGCAGCGCGCCTACCCCAGGTTGAGCCCTCGGCGCCAACGCACGTCATCGGACGCAACACGCGTGAGGCCATGCGCTCGGGTGTGGTTTTGGGCGAGGTAGCCCGCATCGACGGAATGCTCGACATGGTGCTTGCCGAGATGCGCGCGACCAAGGCTGCGGGGGAGGGCGATGTGCCCATCGTCATTACCGGCGACGATGCCGAGGCACTTGCGGCGCTGGTCGGCCATAGCCTGACGGTAGACGACGCGCTGACGTTGCGGGGTCTCGCCGAGCTCTACCGCATCAACCAAAAGCCCCGCCGCGCGTAGGGCGAGGGGCTGGTGGGATAAGCGCCCCTACCTTTCACCTGCTACAATGGGCCAAACTATTGCGATTGCGGAGGTGTCTGCCATGTCGGACGATCTTCATCAAACCGCGTCGGGCAAGCGCCGCGACGTTATTAGCTGGGACGAGTTCTTTATGAGCGTGGCCATCGCCGCGCAGCGCCGCAGCAAGGACCCCAACACGCAGGTGGGAGCGTGCATCGCCAGCACCAACCACCGCATCCTTTCGGTGGGTTACAACGGCACGCCCTCGGCGCTCAACGACGACTTTTTCCCGTGGGGTACGAGCGATGACCCGCTGCAGGACAAGCACAACTACGTCGTCCATGCCGAGGCCAACGCGGTGCTCAACTACCGCGGCTCGCTCAAAGATCTTGAGGGTTCCACAGTCTACGTCACGCTGTTCCCATGCCATGACTGCGCCAAAATCCTGGCGCAGGTGGGCGTGGGCGAGGTCGTCTACCTTGACAATAAGTATGCCGACACCGATGACGGCCGTATCAGCCGCCGCATTCTCGACTCCTGCGGCATCAGCTACCGCCAGGTCATCGTCGATGTCCAGATTGGTACCGGGGGACAGGCTCGGCAGTAGCGCGTGCCAACGCCAGCTGGCGGCAAAACAGCCAAAAGAGCCCCGTCCCAAATTGACTGCTCGTGAAAGTCGTGTCCGCACGCATGGCTGGCGCCTAAGCGGGTACATGGCTGTAGTAACATAGCCCCTGTCCGCGGGCGTGCCCGCGTTATTGTGAGAAAGGAGCCCCTGTGGCTGTTAACGAAGAGCTGCTTAAGAAGGTTCTTGAAGAGATTCGCCCCAACCTGCAGGCCGATGGCGGCGATATGGAGTATGTGGGCGTCGACGACGAGGGTGTTGTCAAGCTGGAGCTGCAGGGCGCCTGCGCCGGCTGCCCCATGAGCTCGCTAACCCTTTCCATGGGTATCGAGCGCATCCTGAAGGAGCATGTGCCCGGCGTTACCCGCGTTGAGCAGGTCAATGCTTCCGGCGAGGCCGAGGACCTGTACGACGAGTACGCGCCGTTCTAAGACGCGAAAGCTGCGGACGGTACGCTCCGCATAGACGTTACGTCCAAATATGCGGCTGCGAGCGTAAGGCCCGCGGCCCCATTTGTATGTAGGGAGCAGGGGGATCGATATGCTCAACGACCTCTACCATATGCTTGATCCCGTCGCGATCTCGGCGGGCCCCATCACCATCTACTGGTACGGCCTGGCCTACGTGGTCGGTGCTCTGCTCACGGCGGTCGTTATGTACCGCACGCAGCGTCGTTGGGGCTTCAACATTACGATTGATGACCTGACGAGCGTCGTGGTCGGCGCGGTCTTTGGCCTCATCATCGGCGCGCGCCTGTTTTACGTCGTCTTTTACGGCGATGGCTACTATTGGACCCACCCGCTCGAGATCTTTGCCACCAACGAGGGCGGCATGAGCTTCCACGGTGGCCTGGTCGGCGGCATCTTGGGCGGCATCATCGTGTGCCGCATGTATAAGCTCGACGCCTGGACCGTCGCCGACCTTGCCGTTATCGGCGCTCCGCTGGCGCTGTGCCTGGGACGCTGCGCCAATTTCGTCAACGGCGAGCTGTGGGGTAAGCCGACCGATCTGCCCTGGGGTGTGGTCTTTGGCGGCACCGCGGGCGATATGCCGCGCCATCCCTCCCAGCTCTACGAGGCGTTTCTAGAGGGCATTGTGCTCTTTTGCATCCTGCAGGTGCTCAGTCGCAAAAAACCGCTGCTGCCCCAGGGTACGTTTATGGGCGTCTTTGTGATGGGCTACGGCATCGTTCGCTTTTTGATTGAGTTTGTGCGCGTGCCCGATGCGCAGCTGGGCTATCTGCTGGGAGGCGTTATCACCATGGGCCAGCTGCTGAGTTTGCCGCTCGTGATCGCCGGCCTGGCGCTCACCATCTTCGCCCGACACCGCAACCGTCCCCAGCGCATCTACCTGGACGCCTAACCACCAAAACCACCACAAAGGGGACAGGCACCTTTGTGGTGGTTTGCTGGGCAACGATGACAGAACCGTAACGTTTTCCCAGATAAAACCTGCCAAAATAAACCTGTCCCTTTTTGGCGGGTTTCTAGAAAGGCTCTTTGGACTGTGAAGGATTCCGACCTCTCCACAACGGCTGCGCGCGACGCTGCCCGCATCGTCTGGTTTAAGCGCTACCCCGCCAAGCAGACGCTCATCGCATTTCTGCTCGCGCTGTTGGCGACCACGGCGTTTTCCATCGATCCCGCGCCGGTCTCGAGCAACGCAGTCTTGGCGATTGACCCCAAAGCCTCGGGCATGCTGTACGTGTGCTACGAGGTGCTCCTCTCGTTTGCCGGCCATACCGACGCGGTCATGCTGCTTGCGCTTGCCTGCCTGCTCACTCTGCCGTTTCGCTACGTATTCTTTGGCCGCGGCGATGCTTGGCGTCCTTCGGTGATCCTTCCGTCGCTGTTCTTTGCCGTCTGCATGGTGTTTGGCCGCAGCTACGACCTCACCGATTCTGCCGAGATCGTGCTCGGCGACAAGGCTCGCATCATCTGCGCCTGGATAGGCGGTGCGGGCTGGATGCTCTTGGCGGTCGTTGCCTTCTACCTGGCTTTTGAGTGTCTAGATTGGCTGAGCTCTCGGCGCATTCCGTTTTCCGAAGCGCACTTTGGCCGCGTATGGCGTGTGGCTCACGCCGTGCTCTCGGTCCATCCCTTTGCCGGGCCCTTCCTGGTGCTTGTGATCGCCTGGGCACCCACGCTTATCGCTTCGCTGCCCGGCCTTTTTATGGGAGATACGGGTGCGCAGATTCGCCAGTGGTTCAACTACCCCAACGGTACGAGTGACTACCTGCGTCTGCTCAATCCCAATGTGTTGCTCAACGGACATCACCCCGTGGTGCACACGGCTATCATCGGTTCGTGCGTCCAGCTGGGGCTTTCACTGTTCAACAGCGCCAACGCAGGTCTTGCCATCTACACCTGCGCTCAGTTCGTCATCACGGCCGCCTGCATGGCCTATTCCATCTCGTCGCTGCGCAAGCTGGGCGTGAGTCTGCCGGTCCGCGGCGTGATCTTGCTGTTCTTTGTGTTTATGCCCATGTTCTCCAACTACGCGGCCCTGCTTACCAAAGATGTGCTGTTTGCCGACGCGTTTTTGGTGCTGTTGGTGCAGGCCGTGAAGCTCGTGGCCTGCGGCCTGCCCCGTCGCGATGCCAATGCCGAGCGTGCGGGCGAACAGAGGCCCGTGCTCTTTGCGCGCCATGACTGGCTGCTGCTCGCTCTGGGTGCCATGGGTTCCACGTTTCTGCGCAATGGCGGCCTGGTGTTTCCCCTGGCGGCATGCGTAATCGCGGCGGCGTTTTGCGCATGGGACGCGCATGTGGCTCGTCGTGCAGTCAAGCAGGCCGGTGCTGCGCCTTCGGGCGCCATCTCGCGTTTCCGCTGGGTGGGAGTTCTTGCGGTGCTTGCACTCTGCCTTGCCTCTAATATGTACTTCACCAAGGTCTTTATGCCGGCGCACGACATTACGCCTGGTTCCAAGCGCGAAATCCTCTCGATTCCGTTCCAGCAGACGGCTCGTTTCGTCCAAAAGCACGACGGCCTCAACTCGGGTGTCAACCCTACGGTTAAGGAGGACGGCACTATCGTGGAGGCTCCTTGCGACGGCTTGGTGACCGACGATGAGCGTGCCGTGATCGACCGTGTGCTCAAGTACGACAATCTGGGCCGCCGTTACAACCCCGACAAGTCCGACGCCGTCAAGAACTGCTTTAACGAGTACGCTTCGCAGGAGGACATCAAGGCCTATTTTGAGGTCTGGGCGCAGATGTTCAAAAAGGATCCCGAGTGCTACATCTCGGCGCTCATCAATAACTACTACGGCTACTTTTATCCGAGTGCCCGCGATGCGTGGGTCTACAGCACGGCGCGCAGTGCCGAGATTATGGCGAAGCCCGATAACCTCAAGTACTTTGACTTCCATCCGGTCGATAGCAAGGTTGTGCGCTGGTGCGACCACCTGATCAACCTGTATCGCGTGGCGGTGCAGCGCATTCCGTTTATCTCGCTCACCATGAGCTCGGCCACCTATGTGTGGATTATGATCGCCGTGGTGGTCTACCTGTTGCGCCGCCATTCGTGGCGCGGGCTGGCCATTTGGGTGCCGCTGCTGGGCGTGCTCGCCGTGTGTCTGATCGGTCCCTGCAACGGTTCGACCTATATGCGCTACCTGTATCCGGTTATCGCCTGCATGCCCTTTGCCATCGGTGCCACCATCACTCGCAGCGACCTTCTCTGGTCCTAATTTGGTGCAAAGGGGACAGGTTGCTTTGCACCAAAGGATGGCATCATCACGACGCCTTCATTTTGGGGTTTATCTCGCAGGCCAGTAGGTATATCATAACGACGTTTGTTTATATTGCCCGAGCATCTGCGCTGGGCTTTAGGTCAAAACCGATAGGAGACACGTATGTCCGGACACTCTAAGTGGGCCACAACCAAGCATCGTAAGGGCGCGCAGGACGCCAAGCGTTCCGCCCTCTTCTCCAAGCTGAGCCGCAACATCACCGTTGCTGCCCGTCTCGGCGGTGACCCGCTGCCCGAGAACAACGCCAGCCTCGCCGCTGCCGTTGCTAAGGCCAAGGCTCAGTCCATGCCCAAGGACAAGATCAAGTCCGCTATCGACAAGGCCTTTGGTTCGGGTGCCGATGCCGCCGTCTACGAGAACATCGTGTACGAGGGCTATGGTCCCGCCGGTGTTGCCGTCTATGTTGACTGCCTGACCGACAACCGCAACCGTACTGCCGCCGATGTCCGTTCCGCCTTCTCCCACGCTGGTGGCAACCTGGGCACCTCCGGCTCCGTCGCCTTCCAGTTTGAGCGCAAGGGCCAGATCGTCGTCGCCAAGGAGATCCTGGACGAGAACGCCAAGAAGGAGACCATGATCGCCAACGGTGCTGCCGGTGACGAGGATGAGTTCATGATGGCCATCGCCGAGGCCGGTGGCGAGGACTACGAGGACGCCGGCGAGGAGTGGATCGTCTGGACCGCTGCTAACGACGTCATGGCTGTCTCCAAGGCACTCGAGGAGCAGGGCGTCCAGGTCAAGGGTTCCGAGACCACCATGGTTCCGACCACCCCGACCGAGGTCTCCGGTACCGACGCCAAGAAGGTTCAGCGCCTCATCGACCGTCTCGAGGAGCTCGACGACGTCCAGGACGTCTACAGCACCATGGACATGACCGACGAGGTCATCGCTGCCCTCGAGGAGGAGTAGCGCCTGCACGGGTTAAGCCGTGCATATCTGGGCATAATGAAGCGAGCATGCAAGCCTCGTGGAATAGATGAGCCGGATCCGCGTGCGTATGGCACCGGACCCGGCTCTTTTATAATGATGCGAATCGTTTTGCATTCTGTGGACCGAAACCTGAAGGGAGCGCGCGTGCGCGTACTCAAACGAGCCCTAGCGATCGTGTATCTTGCCGCCGCCATCGTGGCGCTGGGTACGCTTGTCTGCCAGTTCTGGGGACCGTATACGTATCGCTTTATGCTGCTATTGCGTGACACCATGCCTCGCGTCGTCGTTACGGTGTGCGCCGCCATCGTGGCGCTTGGCGTGCTCATCGGTTTTTTCCGCTTGATGTTCGCGCGTCGCGAGCCGTCCTGCGTGCATCCGGCGGGGGAGCGCAATATCGAGGTCACGCTCGCAGCGCTTTCCTCGTGCGCCCGTGCCGCGGCGGAGTGCGATGATCGCGTGATGGTTGAGCATATCGAGGCGCGCGTTCAAGGCTCCGACGAGTCGCACGTTCGTTTTAAGGTCGAGGCCATCGCGCTCGATGATAGGGACGTTGCCGCTCTTGCCACCTCGATGCAGCAGCGTATCGAGGAGGCCTGCGACACCATGCTCGGTACGCCGGGCACGACTGCGCGCGTTCGCTTTTTGCCGTCCAAGACTACCGTCCAGACCGTGGAGGTTTCCGGTGAGTGATACCAACCAAGACAAGACCGCCCGCACGCCGCGCCTGACGATCGATCAGAACGCTATGCCGGCAGGCGAGTCCGCCGACACCAAGCCCGAGGCCGGCGAGCAGCACGACAGCGCCGCCAACGACTTTGACGAGGCCATGGGTCTCATCAAAGGTACGGGCGCTGCTATCTGGAGCTACGCCGTGCGCCACCCCAACACTACGCTCGGCGCCGTGGCAGGCTTTATCCTCGCCGTGCTGGTACTTACGTTGGGCCTGTGGGACACGCTTGTCATCGCATTCTTTGTGCTGATCGGCGCCGTGATCGGCCAGATTCGCGACGGCGAGAACGGTATCGTTAACTTCTTCGGCCGTCTGTTTAGCGGCCGCTAATATGTATTCGACTGTCGCATCCGTGGCAGGCATAAGGAGGAACCATGGCTTTTAACACGAAGGTCGATGTGGCCGATACCGAGCTCGAGACGAGCGAGGCCGTCGCCGCCGAGGCGGAGGACGTAACGC
Source organism: uncultured Collinsella sp. (assembly GCA_958371715.1). Classification (GTDB taxonomy): domain Bacteria; phylum Actinomycetota; class Coriobacteriia; order Coriobacteriales; family Coriobacteriaceae; genus Collinsella. The sequence goes on along the minus strand of CATXLW010000005.1, from coordinate 12,271 downwards.
TCGAGGACGAGGCGCTCGTCGAGGCAGAGTCCGAAGATGAGGCGGACGAGGATGACGAGGAGGCGGACGAGTCCGAGGACTCGCTGACATATTCCAACGGCGTGATTGAGAAGATCGTCGCCATGGCCACCCGCGAGGTGCCGCACGTTCTGGGCATGAAGGGCAACCTCATGCACTTTGTGCAGGAGCAGTTTGGTGCCGAGAACCTGACCAAGGGCGTGACGGTCGAGGTCACCGACGACAACCGCGTGGTTGTCAACATCTCGGTCATCATCGAGTACGGCGCCTATGCGCCTGCGATTTTTGACGACGTTAAGGCGCGCGTCACCGAGCGTCTTGCCGCGATGACCGGCCTTGAGGTGGCAGGCGTCAACCTGCGCATCGAGGATGTCATCACCCCCGAGGAGTACGAGCACCGTACCAGCCAGCACGAGTAACCTACCAAAAAGGGATGTTTATTTTTGGCAGGTTTTATCTGCGAAAACGTTAAACGGCCGATCGCGCAAGCAAAAGCGTGGCCGGCCGTTTTTGTACGCACCCGATGTAGTCATACCGCTCGTCTAACTAAGGGTTGCAATCCCCACGTTCCGCGTTACCCTAATGGGCGCATTGTTTCCAAATTGTTAACGAGGGGTTGCCGTAATGGCCGACGAACACGAGACCGAAAGCAAGGCATGGGCGATTGAGGCCGCTGCGGCAGAGGCGGCGTCGCGTGCCGCCGAGGAGGTGCATCGTCCTCCGGTGGTGCCGATGGAGCGCGTTGTCGATCGCGATGTTATTGAGCAAGGCGAGCGTGCCGGCCGCAAGCGCAGCCAGGAACCAGGCTTTCCTCGCTTTTTTGCCGAGCTCAACCTGGGCCTGATCCTCACGGCCTTTGCCATCGTGGCTTTCAAAACGCCCAATCACTTTGCCTTCGGCGGTACCTCGGGTGTGTCGGTCATTCTTTCTACGCTGTTCCCGACTCTGCCCGTCGGCGTCTTTATGTGGATTATCAACGCGATCCTGGTCATCCTGGGTTTTATCTTTTTGGAGCGCAAGGCAATCCTTTGGAGTGTCTTTGCCTCGTTTGCGCTTTCGGCCTACGTCTCGCTGTTTGAGCTCTTCCTCCCGACGGATGTTTCGATGACGGGCGATATGTGGCTCGACCTGTGTTTTGCCGTTATCTTGCCGGCGCTCGGCAGTGCTATTGTCTTTGACATTGGCGCCTCGACGGGTGGCACGGACATTCTTGCCATGATCCTCAAACGCCGCACCACGCTCGAGATTGGCCGCGCCCTGTTGCTGGTCGATATCGGCATCGTGACCATCGCGGCTTTCCTGTATGGCCCGCGCGTCGGCCTGTACTGCGTGCTCGGCCTGTTTGCCAAGACGCTTGTGGTCGACAAGGCCATCGAGAGCATTCACCTGCGCAAGGTCTGCACGATTATTTGCGCCGAACCGCGCAAAGTCGAGGAGTTTATCGTCAAGCATCTCAACCGCACGGCAACGATCAGCCGTGGCTACGGCGCCTTCTCGGGCAAGTGCGTCACGGTGATCATGAGCGTGCTGAGCCGTCGCGAGGCAGTGCAACTGCGTCGCTATACCCGCGAGATTGACCCTGGCGCCTTCATCACCATCGTCGATAGCTCCGAAATCGTCGGCAAGGGCTTCCGCGGCACGAACTAGCGCGGACGCACCCTTCGAATCATTGAATAAGGCCGGCTACGTTGCAAATCGGCCATCTTGGGGTATTTGTCCCCACATTGGGCGATAATGATGCTAAAGACATCGTTTGCGATCCAGGTGATTCGCTCTAGATACGAAGGGATGATTTCGATGTTCTGTTCGCAGTGTGGCGCCCCCATGGGCGATAACGACAAGTTCTGCGGCGTGTGCGGTGCCCCTAATACCGAGGTCAAGGCCGCCGGCCCCGCTTCGCAAGCTCAACCCCAACCCCAACCGCAGGGTCAGCCGTTTGTCCAACCGCAGCCCCAGCCGTTCGTTGCGCCCCAGCCGGCTATGAACGCGCCCAAGGGCTGCATGGCGCAGGCCTTCAACGATATGCTTAAGGTTCCCGGCGCCCTGGTTCGCGTATGTCAGATTGCCTTTTTGCCGGCGCTGATCTGCGTCGTGTCGGTGCTGGTGCTGTTTATCCCCGTTATCGGTGGCATCGCGGCGGCCATTGGCTTTTTGCTCGCTTACGTGGCAAGCGTGTGCGGCGCTGGCTTTGCTATCGAGTGGGGTCGCGACCTGTCGCTCAAGGACGATAACGGCATGGAGCGTCCGCTGCTGCGCTCGACCTCCTTTGGACTGGGCATCTTCTCGTCTGTCATTACGAACGTGCTCGGGTTCGTGGCCATTATTCCAGTGATTGGCGTGGTGTTCTCGGTGCTTGAGAGCGCTGTGATCGGTGCCGTTGGTTCGTACTATTACTTCGGTTCGAGCGGCCTCGAGGGCGCACTCATCGGGTCGATGGGTCTGCTTGTCTTTGCCATGATCGTATCGGCGGTGTTAGGCATTTTCTTTAAGATGTTTGGTGATGCCGCTGTGATGCACTTTGCAGTCGCCGGCCGCGTGGAAAGCGCGTTTTCGCTCGAGAAGGTCTGGAAGTCTTATAAGGCCAACCTGGGCAAGCTGTTCTGTGCCTCGATTCTTCCCGAGTTCTTGACGGGCATTGTTTCCAATATCATCACCTGGATTTTCACCGCCATCTTTGGCGCCATTGCTACGTTTGGTATGTATAGCTACTACTATCGCCCCACGGGTCTTGAGGCAATCATTGAGGGTGGCGGCATTACGCTCATCCTGTTCTTGATGATCGTCGCCTTTGTTACCGTGTTCCTGAATGTGTTTGGCACGATGCTCAAGTATCGCGCCATTGGTTACTGGGCAGCGCGCCATGCCAGCGAGTGGGCCGATGAGGATACCGACGATGTCCTGACGTTTGTGCTCCCGGGTGAGAAGAAGCCTGCTCCTGCGGGGTTCAATCCCACGGCCGCCACTGGAGCTGCACCTGCCCCGGCACCCGCGCCTGCCCCGGCACCCGCGCCTGCACCTGTCCAAGCACCCGCACCGGCGCCCGAGGCGACGCCTGCGGAACCCGATTGGAATGCCGTTGCCACGCCGGCGGATGAGCCGGGCGATAGTCCTGCTGCCGAAAACAATCAAACCGAATAGTCGGTCGAGGCGCCCTGGGCAACTGAGCCCGGGGTGCCTTTTTCTACCGTGGAAGCAAGAAAATACCTGGGAAAATGGTTGCAGAAAAAAATCTCGGAAATTGGTCAATGTTGCGCAACAACGTCGCGGCTATTGTTGAGAACATAGACGTGTAAGGTTTGAAGGCGTGCAACGCCTTAGGAAAAGGAGAAGCTTATGTTCTGTCCCACTTGTGGTTCTCCCATTTCGGATGATGCCAAATTCTGCCCTGTCTGCGGTTCTGCCATCGGTGCCGCCTCCGCTGCTCCTGCTCCGCAGCCCGCACCTCAGCCCCAGCCTGCTCCGCAGCCCACGCAGATTCAGCCCACTCCGGTTCAGGCAGTTCAGCCCCAGCCTCAGCAGCAGTACACCGGCCAGCAGCAGTATGCTCAGCAGCCTGCGCCTGCCCCGATGGGCTATGCTCCGATTAAGACCGACCGTGGCGTGATCGGTTGGCTCCTGCTTTCCATCGTGACCTGCGGCATCTATTCGTATTACTTCCTCTATTGCCTTGCCCGCGACATCAATGTCATGTGCCAGGATGACGGCGATTCCACGCCGGGTCTGGCAGCATTCATCTTGCTGTCGTTCGTGACCTGCGGCTTCTACGGACTCTACTGGTACTACAAGATTGGTAACCGCCTGCAGGCTAATGCCCCTCGCTATGGCCTGATGTTCCAGGAGAACGGCACCACCGTTCTTATGTGGCAGATTGTCGGCGCGCTGCTGTGCGGCCTTGGCCCCATCTTTGCCATGAACATCATCATCAAGAACACCAATGCCATGGCAACGGCTTACAACGCCCGTCTTGGCGCTCGTGCCTAACGACAAGAGCGGCGTGAACAGCTCTCAGGGACATAAGGGCGCGGCGGAGCTCATTCGCCGCGCCCTTCCTTGCATCGGCGCGCTCTTTGTCGCCTGGCTCGCACTTTACCTGCTCGATATCGGCTGCGTGTTTCGCCTGATGACGGGCATTCCCTGTCCGGGATGTGGCATGACGAGGGCCTGGCTGGCGGCGCTGCGCCTCGATTTTTCGGCGGCCTTTGCCTACCATCCGCTGTTTTGGGTGGTGCCGATTGCGTTTGCGCTCGCGTTCGTGCGCGAGGAGGTGGCATCGAGCAAGCTAAAGCGTGGCATCGACATTGCGGTTATTGTTCTGTGTGTGCTGGTCGTTGCCGTATGGATCGTGCGCCTTATCAACCCGGCAGACGCGGGCCTGCTCTTTGGTGGGCACGCTCCCGCCGGAGTTCCCACCGATATCATCCACCTCGAAACCCCACGCTGGCTCACCATCCTTCGCTCTTACCTGTCGTGACGGAGGACGCGCTAGAAAAGCGTTCGACACATAAGCGGGGGCGAACGTTGAGATAACGTTCGCCCCCGCTTTGCTCTAGCCAGGTTGTTATGGGTAGGCGTGACGGCTACTCGTCGCGCTTCTCCTCGTGGCGAGCGGCGGCCCGCGCATCGTGGATGCCCTTGATGGCAGCATGGCGGGCGGTGCGGGCGTCGTGCATGGCGTCGCGGGCCTCGGCGGCCGTTGCCTTGGCAGAGCGCAGCTTGGCGGCCAGGTCGGGATTGGTCTCGGCAACCGCGGCGATCGTGGGGCCGTCGAGCTCTTCTTGCGTGGGCTCGGCTAAAAAGTCGATGGCATACTGGGCGGCTACCATGGAGCCCTTGGCGAGCACGCTCTCGTCGATCTTGTAGAAGCAGGAGTGCTGGGCATAGGTGGCGCCGATCTGGGGGTTGCGCGTGCCAACAAAGGCGAGCACGCCCGGCACACGGCGCAGGTACTCCGAGAAATCCTCGCCCGAAAGCGTGCCGCGGTAATGGCCCTCGCCTGCGGGGCCCAGACACTTGAGCACAGCTTGGCGGCAGCGCTCGCTCGAGGCGGCATCGTTTTCGACCTTGTAGTTGGCGATGGTGTAGTCGGTGAGTTCGGCCTCGGCGCCTAGTGCTGCTGCGGTGTGCTCCACGATGCGGCGCATAAGCTCGGGCATCTCCTCATGCGTCTTGTCGCCATAGGTGCGCACCGTGCCGGCGAGGTACGCCGTGCCGGCGATAACGTTGCGCGCGGTGCCGCCGTGCAGTTCGCCGACGGTGATGACGGCGGGTTCGTAGGGGCTAATCTCGCGCGAGACGATGGTCTGCAGGGCGTTGACGATCTCTGCCGCCACCATAACGGCGTCGTGGCCGCGCTGGGGCATGGCACCGTGGCACGAGGTACCGCGAACGTCGATGCGGAACCAGTCGGTATTGGCCATGCGCGGGCCGGGCTCGCAGCTCACGGTGCCGGCGTCGACCTCGCTCCAAATGTGAGCGGCATAGGCGCCATCGACGCCATCGAGCACGCCGGTGCCGATCATGAGCTTGGCACCCTGGCCGTTTTCCTCGCTGGGCTGGAACACGATGCGGACCTCGCCGTGAATGTCATCGGTCATGTGGCGCAGAATCTGCAACGTGCCGAGCATCATGGCGATATGGCAGTCGTGGCCGCAGGCATGCATGCAGCCCTCGTTGACGCTGGCGAACTCCTCGCCGGTCTGCTCGGTGACGGGCAGGGCGTCGATGTCGGCGCGCAGCAGGATGCGGCGGCGCGGCGTGCCGTCCTCGCGGTAGGCGTCCGGCGCGGTACCGCGAAGCGTCGCCACCAGGCCCGTCTTGAGTGGACGCTCGTAGGGGATATTCATGGCATCGAGCTGGTTGGCGATGTCGGAGGTCGTGCGCTCCTCGGCAAGGCTCAGCTCCGGGTGCTTATGGAAGTGCCGGCGCTGCTTGATGATATAGGGCTCAAACTCGGCGGCGATATCTTGGATGGCCGCGGTGACGTCGTCTGCCGCGCGAACCTCGGTTGCTGCCATAATCTGCTGCGCCTTGGTTTTCGTCATGGTCGATTTGCTCCTTGCTGGGTTGATCGCAAAATCGTACAGGCTCTCTCCAGTATGCCACCTGCCGCTAGGGCTGGTAAAGTTGCCGTTTGCCGCTTGGAGTTTTGTTGCAAGGGCGGGGGAGTACACTCGGGGGTGTTGAATTTCCTGCCAGAGATGGGGATGCCCATGCAACATATCGATCGGATTATCCGCTCCAAGAACGTTTTTACCGCGCAAGACGGTATCGATACCGCCCGCGAGCTGGCGATTGCCATTGCGGGCGATCGCATCGTCGCAGTCGGTGCGCCCGATGACGTGATTGACGCCGCACCTGCCGCCACGCCGGTGGTCGATTACGGCGAGCAGTTTGTCTGCCCCGGTTTCCACGATGCGCACCTGCATTTCTTCCATACCTCGGTTGGCTCCTCACCGTATATGCTCATGGATATGGGCACGTCCGAGGCGGCGCTGGTGCAGGACGCGCTCAAGTTTTCCCAGGACCTGCCCGACGACGCCTGGGTCGTGACGCAGGGCTGGCGCGATTACCGCTGGGATCCGCCCGAGCACCCTACCAAGGCCTCCCTCGATGCGGCATTTCCTGATCGTCCCTGCGTTATGTACTCGGGCGACGGGCACACGCTGTGGCTCAACAGCCGCGCGCTCGAAGCACTCGGCGTGACGCGCGACAGCGAGCCGCCGGCGGGTGGCAGCTACGACAAGGATGCAAATGGCGAGCTCACGGGTATCGCTCACGAGGCTGCGGCCATGCAGCTGCTGCCGCGCTGTCTTGAGTGGCTGGGCGAGGATCGCATCGCGAGCGCGTATGCCGACCAAATGAAACGCATGGCCGAGCAGGGCATTACCTCGATTTGCGACATGTCGCTCATGCCCATGCCGGGCTGTGACTTTATCCGCGACGACGTCTACGACAAGCTTCAGGCGATTGGCAAGCTGGGCATTCGCGCCCACCTGTTCCCCACGCTGTTGGATGACCAATCGCGCTTGGAAGAACTTCAGACCCGCTACGCAAACAATGCGTTGCTCTCGGCGCCGGGCTTTAAGCAGTTCTTCGATGGCGTGTCGAGCGAGCACACCGCATACCTCACCGATCCCTATACCAACCCGCGCTTCCCGGGCGACCAGGGCCGTCTGACGGTTCCCGTCGAGCGCATGCGCAAGCTGGTCCTGGCGGCAGCCGAGCGCGGCCACACCGTGCGCATCCACGTTATCGGCGACGGCGCGATTCATGCCGCGCTGGATATCTTCGAGGAGGCCGCCGACCTGTACGGCCTGCCCCAGCACGGCCATAACACACTCGAGCATCTGGAGAACCTCCTGCCCGAGGACATCGACCGCCTGCGCAAGCTCAACGTGATTGCCTCGAGTCAGCCCTGTCACATTACGCTCGACCCGGGCGGCCCCGAGCGCGATTTGGGCATGGAGCGCAGCCGCATCATGTGGCCGTTTGCAACCTATAAGCAGCGCGGCATTCGCCAAGCCTTCGGTACTGACAGCCCTATCACGCCCGTTACCAGCATGAACGTGCTCTACACGGCTATCACGCGCCAAGACCCCAAAAGCCACTGGCCCGAGGGCGGCTGGCTGCCGAGCGAGCGCATCGATGCAGCAACAGCCCTGCGCAACTACACCCTGGGCAGCGCCTATGCAGCGGGCGACGAGCAAAATCTCGGCAGCCTAGAACCCGGCAAATACGCCGACCTGGTAGTCCTGGACCAAAACCTGCTCACCATCGACCCCCAAGAACTCCAAGCCACCAAAGTCCAAGCCACCTACCTGGCAGGTAACTTAATCTACGAGCGCTAGCCCCATACCCCACCCACAAGGGGCGCGTTTCAGCAACGTGCCCCTTTCTTGTTCGCACCATCCGCATCGCCATTTTGCTGTACTGACTTTTCTGAATGCCGGGCCCGAATTAGTTAACCTGGCTCCCGTGTGGCTCCGGAGGGGCGGGGCATAAGGTTTATCGCGAGTTCCGCACGAGCCGAAGGCCACTTAATGTGGCCTTCGTGCGAGCAGGACTGCCCGAGCAGGAAACCTTATGCCCCGCCCCTCCGGAGCCACACGGGAGCCACTGCTAAGTTATCCCCCGGCATTCAGAAAATCTAAGTGCCAAAAAATAAGATTTTTTGACTCCGTGTTGTATAACCCGCCATTCGTGGGTACCATTCAACGCGTACGCAAACAAAAAGGGTTAATTCGCGTGGCATAACCGCGCGGCCCAAAAAGGAGGAGACAAGCATGTCGTCTTTGAAGCCGCTTGCAGATCGTGTTCTGGTCAAGCCCGACGAGGCCGAGCAGAAGACCGCTTCTGGTCTGTATATCGCCAGCAACGCCCAGGAGAAGCCGCAGCGCGGCACCATCGTTGCCGTTGGTGCCGGCAAGGTCAACGACAAGGGTGAGCGCATCCCCATGGACGTCAAGGTCGGTGACGTTGTCATCTACGGTAAGTTCGGTGGCAACGAGGTCAAGGTCGACGGCGAGAAGTATCTGCTGATGCGCGCCGACGACATCTACGCTGTCGTCGAGGCCTAGTCTCGTCAGAATCTCTGATTCGTCTTTGAACGCGCCCGCCGCATAGGACTCGGAAGCGGCGACGCGAGTCACGTTTCTTTTGGAGGATTACCTACCATGGCAAAGAACATTACGTTCAACACCGATGCCCGCGCTAAGCTCGCCAAGGGTGTCAACACTCTGGCCGACGCCGTTACCGTCACCATGGGCCCCAAGGGCCGTTACGTCGCTCTGCAGCGCACGTTTGGTGCCCCGACCATCACCAACGACGGCGTTTCCGTCGCCAAGGAGATTGAGCTCGAGGACAACATCGAGAACATGGGTGCCCAGCTGGTGAAGGAGGTCGCCACCAAGACCAACGACACCGTGGGTGACGGCACCACCACCGCAACCCTGCTCGCTCAAGCCATCGTCAACGACGGTCTGCGCAACGTCGCCGCTGGCGCCAACCCGCTGGCCATCCGTCGCGGCATCGACAAGGCCGTCAACGCCGCCGTCGCCGAGATGAAGAAGCAGGCCAAGCCGGTCGAGACCAAGGAGCAGATTGCTTCCGTCGGTACCATCTCCGCCGGTGACCCCGAGGTCGGCGAGAAGATCGCCGAGGCCATGGAGGTCGTGGGCAAGGACGGCGTCATCACCGTCGAGGATTCCCAGACGTTCGACATCACCATCGACACCGTCGAGGGCATGCAGTTCGACAAGGGCTATGTCTCCGCTTACTTCGTCACGGATAACGACCGCATGGAGGCCGTGATGAAGGATCCGTACATCCTCATCACCGACCAGAAGATCTCCAGCGTTCAGGACATCATGCCTGTTCTCGAGGCTGTCCAGCGCGCTGGCCGTGGCCTGCTCATCATCGCTGAGGACATCGACGGCGAGGCTCTGCCTACCCTGGTTCTCAACAAGATTCGTGGCGCCCTCAACGTCTGCGCCGTCAAGGCTCCGGGCTACGGCGATCGCCGCAAGCGCATCCTCGAGGACATCGCCGTCCTCACCGGCGGCCAGGCTGCCCTGGACGAGCTGGGCGTGAAGGTCGCTGACATCACCGCCGATATGCTCGGTACCGCTAAGTCCGTCACCATCTCCAAGGACAACACCGTCGTCGTCGGCGGCGCTGGCTCCAAGGAGGCCATCGACGCTCGTATCGCTCAGATCAAGGGTGAGATGGAGAACACCACCTCTGACTTCGACCGTGAGAAGCTCCAGGAGCGCCTGGCCAAGCTCTCCGGTGGCGTTGCCGTCATCAAGGTCGGCGCTGCTACCGAGTCCGAGCTCAAGGAGATCAAGCATCGCGTCGAGGACGCCCTGCAGGCAACCCGCGCTGCTGTCGAGGAGGGCATTGTCGCCGGCGGCGGCGTCGCCTTCATGGATGCTGCTCCTGCACTCGACGCTGTCGAGATCGACGACCCCGAGGAGAAGATCGGCGTCGACATCGTCAAGAAGGCTCTGACCGCTCCGGTCGCTACCATTGCCAAGAACGCTGGCTTTGAGGGCGCTGTCGTGGTCGACAAGGTTGCCGAGCTGCCCGCCGGCCAGGGTCTCAACTCTGCCAATGGTGAGTGGGGCGACATGATTGAGATGGGCGTCCTCGACCCCGTCAAGGTCAGCCGCGTCACCCTGCAGAACGCTGCTTCTGTCGCAAGCCTGATTCTCATCACCGAGGCTACCGTCTCCGATGTGCCCAAAAACACTCAGCTTGAGGACGCTATCGCTGCTGCCACCGCTGGTCAGCAGGGCGGCGGTATGTACTAAGGCCGACAAGGTCTAGAACTCCCACCGGGGATCCGGGGGCGTGACGGGGTTTCTCTCCGGAACGTCCTCGGACATGCAAAGAGGCTCCGCATCGCGCTTCGCGCTGCGGAGCCTCTTTGCGTCCTGACGCTCCTATTTGGCAAGGTGTTTTTTAGAATCCATTTTGCGCTCGGCCTCGAAGGCCCGCCTGTCCCAATCGAGCGGAAGTCCGGCCTCGACCCATGCCTCGTAGGCCCTCCTTATGGGCTTGAGCTCCCTTTGGCCCCTCTCCAGCATCGAGATGTACTTCTCGCTGGTTCCCAATATGGACGCCGCCCTCACCTGGCTGACCTTCGCCGCGCGCCTGGCCGCCACGAGCTCCGAGGCGTCCTCGGGCCTCCTGATCTCGTGCGGGTGCATCAGCGCCCGGTACGCCTCCCTGGCCACGTAGCGCTTGAGGCACCTCATGACCTCCCTGTCGCTCTTTCCCCGCCCCTGGCCCTCTCGGCGTACTCGGCGGTCTCGGGGTCGCGCATGACCCTCTGCCTCGCGATCTCGTGCAGCGCGCTGTTCGCCTGCCGGTCGCCGCCCCTGTTGAGCCTGTGCCTCACGGTCTTGCCGCTCGAGGCGGGGATGGGGCAGGCCCCGCATATCGCCGCGAACGACGCCTCGGAGCGCAGCCTGCCCGGGTTGTCCCCGGCCGCGACCGCGAGCTTGGCCGCGCTCACGGGCCCGCACCCGTACATCGCCAGCAGCGCGGGGCAGTTCTCCTCCAGGGACGCCTCGATCGCGCGCTCCATGTCGAGCGCCGCGTCGCGCGCCGCCTCCCACAGGTCCGCCAGCGCGCCGAGCGCGGCGCCCAGCGCGCCCTCGGCGCGCACGGAGGGGAGCTCCTCCATCAGCCTCGGCCCTCCCATGCCGCGGAACCTCGACCTGAGCCCCTCCGGCGCGGTGGTGAGCAGCGACCTCGCGGTGTTTATCGCCGAGGTCCGCGCCTTCACCGCCCCGGAGCGCGCCGCGAGCATGCAGCGCACCCCGTCGACCCACCCGTCCTGGCTCTTGGGGGTCCCGAGCTTCGAGCCGGACATCGCCGCGTGGGCGGCCCTCTCCAGCGTCCGCCTCGTCGCACTTTCCCTGCCCCGGGCGCCTCCTCTGCATCCTCGCCGGGGAGAGCGCCTCGCGCACGGGCATCCCCAGCGACGCGAGGTGCCTGGTGAGGCCCGCCCCGTAGGACGACGTCCCCTCCATCGCGACGCAGGCCGGCTCCCCGGCCGCCGCGATCGCCCCGGCGAGCGCCTCGTAGCCCGCCGCGTCGGCGGGGAACTGGCGGGACAGGACCTTGCGGCCCCTCCAGTCGAGGACGCACAGCCAGTGCGAGTCGGCGTGGGTGTCGACCCCGCAGAAGACCGGCCCGCGGGCGCCGGGTGTCGATTCGGTTCTCATGTCTCGCTCCGTTCTTTCCGTGCTCGCCTGGACCGGGCAGACGGCACACTGGCGGGGCGCGATAGAATGCGGTTGTTCGGGTCCGCGGTATCGCTCCATGCTCCTATTAGGTCATGCGGCGGTCTCGGCTCGCCGCGGCCCGCGCGGGACATGTCAGGAAACGAGGGCAGCCCTGTGGGCGCCAGCGGAATGTGGGGTCACCGCGCGGTCCGCATCTGATGGTGTCGACGTCAATGGTATACGGGTGCATCATCGACGTCTTCAATACAGACAATATCAGTGCGGAATGTTCCGGAGAGAAACCCCGTCACGCCCCCGGATCCCCTGCGTTTACGGCCTTGAGGTCGGCTCGCGGAGAAGGTCGTGGTTGATAGGAGTACGTGTCCCTTTCGCTGTTTCGCGCTTTGCGCGAAAGGCGCGCTACTTTGGGATGGGTGGGGAACGTGGTTGTTGCGGCAACTGATCCCGGTTGATTTCCGATCTCAGCCGAACACATTGAGCAAATAGGCCGTTCCCGCACC
>CATXLW010000004.1:0-87551 GCA_958371715.1 uncultured Collinsella sp. | reverse complement strand
TCGTGGCCACCATGGTCGTGGGCATCATCGGCGCGTTCTTCGGCGTGCTGGCGTAAGGGCCCGGCTGCATAGATTTTCGTTGCAACCTGGAAAGGGGATGGAGCAGGCCTATGCCCTCCATCCCCTTTTTGTATAGAAGGAGTTCGTATGTTCGCGAAGGATCGCGAAGCAATGCGCCTGACGCCGGCGGAGGTCAGGCTGATTCTTATTGAGTCCCTGCAGTGGTGCGCCAACAACGCGGTCTACTTTTTGGGGCTTATCGGTGCGGCCACGTATGATCTGGCCGGCACGGCCTTTTTGGTTGCCGCCATTACGCTCGTGCGCAATCTTATGACGTCGGCGGGCAATATGGTGTCGGGTTCGGTCATCGATCGCTTTGGACCGCGCCGGACGTCATTTGTGACGTGCGTGATTACGGCTGTGCTATCGCTTGGCGTGGGGTTGGCGCCGCTGTCTGTCCCCGGGCTTGTGTTTGCCGCGTGCGTCTTGGGGCTTGCGGGCGGCTTTATCAACACCTGCACGCATGCGTTTCCGGGATACCTGGAGTCGACCACCGAGGGCCGTACCCGCGTGAACGGTCTCATGGTGTTCTACAGCAATATCGCCTATACCGCTGGCCCGCTGCTCGGCGGTGCCATCGTGAGCTGTTTTGCCACGCAATCGGTCTACCTGCTCATGGCGGGCATGATGGGTGTGGCGGCCGTGCTCTCCTTGGGCTGTCACGAGTGCGTTGTTCCCGCAAAAGGGGAAAAGCCGAAGGGCGGTATTCTGGGCGGCATGGCCGAGGGTGCGCGACTTACGTTTCGCGACCACGACCTGCGCCTCATCTTTATCTCGGGCTTTTTGGGATTCTTTGCGTTTGGCGCGTTTGATTCGCTTGAGTCGTTGTTCTACCGTGATGTGCTCAACGTGGATATCGTCTGGCTGGGCTGGCTGTCCTCGGTCGTGGGCCTCACTTCCTCGGTGGGCGCGTTCATCCTGACCAAGCTTTCTGCTCGCCATGTCAACCTACGATTGCTGCTCGGCGCGCTCATGGCCGTGGGCATTGGGTCCATGGTGTACGTGGGCACCGATATGCTGGGGGTCGCGATTGTCGGTCAGGCGATTAACGGTCTGGCCTGGGGGTTCCTGGAGCCGCTGCAGATGATCTTGATTCAGGAGCGCGCCGACATCAAATACCTGGGTCGCATTACCGGCTTTGTGCGCTTTGGCCTGATGAGCGCCGGCGTGGTGCCGCTGCTGGCGGCTCCGTTTTTGGCGGAGGCTTTGGGCGTCCAGACGGTACTGTTTGGAGCATCGACCATTATTGCGCTGGTAGGAACGCTGTTCTTTGTCACACAAGGGAGACGCCGGAGGCGTTAGCTATACATCAAATTCTAATTTAATACCACTCACCAGAGAATTTCGACCGTTCACCGAGGATTGGAACAGATTGAAAAGTGGTATTAAAAACACGTTAGGTGTATGTCTATAATTGGTATCGAAAAGAAACGCGATGTATAGATTCGCGTGCAGGACAGAAAGGAAAAGCCATGAAGGAAACCGAGAAGATCGAGATCATGCACTTTAGCCAGGAGGGCTACGTCGAGGACGGCAAGAACGTCTACGAGACCGGCAAGAAGATGACCGCGCTCGCCGACAAGGTCGCCGACGAGGGCTACGACGCCGTGTTCCTGATGGGCGTCGGCGGCACCTGGGACGAGCTCATGCAGCTCGAGTACCTCATGAACAAGTTCGGCGACCGCGACCTCGAGGTCTACCTGATCCACGCCGCCGAGTGGAACGTCTCCGGCCACAAGCGCATGACCGAGAAGTCCGTCGTGCTCACCGCCTCCGAGTCCGGCACCACCCCCGAGGTCCTCGAGGCCGTCAAGAAGATGAAGGAAAAGGGCATTCGTGTCTACGCCATGACCAAGCCCGAGGGCCTCATCGGCCAGGCTGTCGGCGCCGAGAATTGCGTCAAGATGGCTTCCGATCATGGTAACGGTGGCTGCGAGATGGGCTACTACCTCGCCGACTGCTTCGGCCTGCGCCTGCTCAACCGCCGTGGCTGCTTCCCGCAGTTCGATAAGTTCATCGAGCAGACCAAGGACGTTTGGACCCACCTGGTCGACATCCGCAAGAGCTTCGAGCCGCGCGCCGAGGAGCTCGCCAAGAAGTACGCCCTGGCCCCCTACACCATGTTCATCGGCTCGGGCGCCCTGTGGGGCGAGACCATCCTGTTCTCGATGTGCATCCTCGAGGAGATGCAGTGGAAGCGCACCCGCTACATCACCTCGGCCGACTTCTTCCACGGCACCCTCGAGCTCGTGGAGCCCGGCGTCCCCGTGTTCCTGTTCATGGGCGAGGACGAGAACCGCAAGCTCGACGAGCGCGTCCGCGCCTTCCTCAACCGCGGCGTGACCGGCGACACCGACATCAACATCATCGACACCGCCGAGTTCGCGATCCCCGGCCTTGACGACGAGTTCCGCGTCATCGTGTCTCCGTGGATCCTCTCCTCGCTGATCACCGATCGCCTTGCCGCTTACTACGAGACGGTCACCAAGCACAACCTCAACTACCGTCGTTACTATCACCAGTTCGACTACTAATAGTTGACCACTCATTTTAGAAGCACCCTGCCCGGGCGCATGCGTCCGGGCATTTTTATGCCGAAATTCGCTAGGAAGGGGAATCGAATGAGGCAGTTTATCGTGGCGTCCCATGCTCATTTTGCGTCTGGAATCGTCGAGAGCATCGGCCTGCTTTCCGGCGAGCGCGAAAACGTCCATGCGCTCTCTATGTATGTCGACGGAAACGAGGACCTGACCAAGGAGGCCGCAGCGATTCTGGACGGCTTTGCCGCGGACGATGAGGTCGTCGTTTGCACCGACCTCTTTGGCGGCAGTGTCAACAACGAGTTCACCAAGATCGTCCAGACGCGTCCCAACACGCATCTGGTGACCAATATGAACCTGCCGCTCCTTATTCAGCTGCTGTTCGTGCCCGAATCCACCCCGATCGATGAGGCCATTCGCCAGATCGTCGAGGCGGACGACACCAAGGTCAAGTACGTCAACGACCTGCTGGGGCAGGCCGAGCTCGATGAGTTTTAACCACTAGGGAGCACATCATGATTCAGATGATTCGTGTAGATTATCGACTGCTTCACGGCCAGGTTGCCGTTAGCTGGACCTCGGCTCTGGGTGCCGACTGCATCTTGTTGGTGAGCGACACGGTCCTCAATGACAAGCTTCGTCTGCAGGCCCTGTCCCTTGCAAAGCCGGAGGGCTGCAAGGTCGTTGTCAAAAACACCGAGGATGCCGTCAAGGCGCTCCAGAGCGGAGTGACCGACAAGTACAAGCTCTTCGTGGTTTGCGAGACGATCCAGCAGGCCGGTGCCGTCGCCAAGGCGATGGGAGTCAAGAAGATCAACCTCGGCAACGTTGCCTTTAGCGAGAATGCCCGCCAGGTCTCGACGAGCGTGTTCCTTACGCCCGAAAACGAGGCATACGTCAAAGAGCTGCTCGGCGAGGGCTATGAACTGTTCATTCAGATGATTCCGGCAGATGCGAAGACTGACGCCGCGAAGGTCATCGGTTAGGGGCTGTCATGGTTATCAAGACAATCCTGATTTTCCTGATTGCCCTTTTGGGCTATTCCGAGTGGCTGACGGGCACGAGCTACCTCCAGCGCCCGATCGTGCTCGGACCTCTGGTTGGCCTTGTCATGGGCGACATGGTGACTGGCACGATCATGGGCGCCACGATGGAGCTTGCCATGGTCGGCGCCATCTCGGTCGGTGCGTATAACCCGCCCGATACGATTTCCGGAACCATTCTGGGTGTGTCGCTTGCCATGCAGGCCGGCGCGGACGCTTCGGCGGCCCTGACCCTGGGTATTCCCATCGCAACGATCGTCCTGGCGCTCGATACTGCCCTGGGCCAGCCGGTGATGCTGCTGCTGGTGCACCGTATCGACAAAAACGTCGAGGACGGAGACACCAAGGCCATCACGCGCAACATGCTCATCGCCGGTTACGCGCAGAGCTGGTGCGGCCTGCTGATTATTCCCCTGGCATTCTTCTTTGGCGCCGATGCCGTCGCCAGCCTGCTCAACATCATCCCCGATTTCGTTCAGACCGGCATGGATGTTGCCGCCGCCTTCTTGCCCGCACTCGGCTTTGCGATGCTGGCGCAGATGATTATGAACAAAACGGTGGCTCCGTTCTTCTTCGCTGGCTTCTTCCTCGTCGCCTACTTTGGCATTAGCACGACGGGCGTGGCGATCTTTGCCGCGATCATCGTCGTCGCGATGACGGTTTTGGGCGAGAAGAAAAAGGCGGAGCAGCCCGCAGTGGCAACCGAGGATCCTGCAATTGGGAGTGGGTTCGATGAGTTTTAAGTTTGAGTCTTCCTACGACGGGTTGATTACCCGCGCAGATCTTAAGAAGCTGTTCTGGCGCTCGATTCCCTATGAGCACTCCTGGAACAACGAGCGTATGGGCCATATCGGCTTTATGTGGGCCCTTATGCCGATCCTTCGCAAGCTGTATCCGCAGGATGCAGACTTTAAGGCCGCACTCAAGCGCCATATGGAGCTCTATAACGTCACGCCGTACATTTCGACGCTCCCCATGTCTATTGCTGCCGCAATGGAAGAAGTCAACGCTACCGAAGATAACTTTGACACGAGCGCGATCTCTAATGTCAAGCTTGCTTTGATGGGGCCGCTGTCCGGCGTGGGCGATGCCTTCTACTGGGGCACGCTGCGAATTTTGGCAACGGGTGTCGGCACGTCGCTGGCGCTACAGGGCTCTATTCTTGGCCCGATTTTGTTCCTGCTCGTGTTCAACGTTCCTCACTACATCATCCGTTACCTGCTGACGTTTGTGGGATATCGCTTTGGCTCGGACATGATCAGCAAGGTCCAGGAATCGGGCATTATGGACACGATCGTCAAGATGGCCTCTATCATGGGCGCCATGGTGATCGGCGCTATGACCATGGAGATGGTCACCGTGGACATTCCGCTCATGGTCGGTGCGGGCGATGGTGCTCAGACGCTGGCCGAGCTGCTCAACGGAATCTTCCCGGGCTTTGTCACGATGGGGCTGTTTGGAATCGTCTATCTCATGCTCAAGAAGAAGATGAATCCGCTGGTCATCATGCTCGTGATCCTGCTCGTGAGTATCGCCGGCGCGTTCTTTGGAGTGCTTGGTGTTCAGTAGGGCATCCGTCATAATGAGAATAATGTAATAGGGGGCGTCGCGCACACTGTGCTGCGGCGCCCTTTTGCCGAAAGGTGGACAAAATGGAGTATCCGCAGCTTGCCGTCATGAATATCAGCCATCGCTATTTTGACCTTGAGGAATTCTTTTCTTCGGCAGCGGCCTCGGGCTACACGTGTTGCGAGCTTTGGACCGGGGCGATGCATCTGTATGTCGATTGCCATGGATACGATTCGCTCGAGCAGGTGCGGGAGCTGTCGCAGCGGTATGGGGTTCGGATTGTGGGGCTTTGTCCCGAACAGAACAACCCCAAGCCGTGGAATATCGCGGCGCGCGGGAATGAGGCGCGTACCCGCACGCTTGCGTACTTTAAGAACGTTGTGGATATCGCGGCGGAACTTGGAGCCGAGCAGGTCATGGTCTCGAGCGGCTGGGCATTTTTGAACGAGCCGATCGAGGACGCGTGGGGTCGCAGCGCCTCGATGCTGCGTGCGATTGCCGAGCATGCGGGAGGGCGCGGCGTGCGACTGGTGCTCGAGGCCCTACAGCCGGTTGAGTCGATGATCGTAAACTCGGCGGCCGACACGAAGCGCATGATCGAGGCAGTTGATCATCCGGCACTTAAGGCGTGTCTGGATTTGGGCGCTATGGCGGTGGCAGGGGATACCATCGACGATTATTTCGATCTGCTTGGCGATGATGTCGCCCACGTGCATTTTGTCGATGTTGCGGCAGATGGCACGACGCATCTTGCCTGGGGTGACGGCGACCGCGATATGCGCGCCGACCTGGATAGGCTGGTGGCGCGCGGCTATCGCGGAGTTGTTTCGGCCGAGACCTATGACGGGCGCTATTTCGCCGACCCCGCAGCTGCCGATGCGCAGGTAATGGCAGAGTATCGTCGTGCGATTGGCGCCTAGGTGGGGTTGGGCTGCGGCAACCTACCCTATGTTTCCAAATGAATACGGTGTGAGCGGCTGCGACGGATTTTCCCCGCAAGCACTCTAGTATGCTAAAGTACCCAGAAGACCGGCGGAGCTCTGCCGGTCTTCTGTTCTATATGAAACACAGTATGAGGAGGCTCACCAGATGACGGCCACACCGTGGGGATTCCGGGACATATTGCCCGAGGAGGCTCAGGCGCGCGAGGAGATTGCGCTGACGGTGAAGGGCTGCTTTAGGGAGCATCATTACCTGCCGGTCGAGACGCCGCTGCTCGAGGACAAGGGCTCTCTCGAGGAGGGCGGCCGCATTGCGGATACGCCGTTTAAGCTCTTTGATGACGACGGTCGCCTGCTGGTGGTCCGTCCCGACAACACGCTGCCGATTGTGCGCTTGGTTTCGACCCGCATGCACGCGGCCGATCTGCCGCTGCGCCTGCGCTACGAGGCGCCGGTGGTTCGCGAGTGCCAGCGCAATGCCGGTGGCTCGCGTCAGTTTACGCAACTGGGCTTTGAGCTCATCGGTGCGGGCGACACCGCGGGCGATGTCGAGATCGTCTCGCTGGTGGCCGAGGCCGTGCGCAAGCTGGCACTGCCCGATGCGCGCATTATCGCAGGTAGCGTACGTCCGTTTAAGGAGCTGCTTGCGGCGTGCGAGGATCGCGAGCTGGCTGCCGAGGCATTGCGTTGTGTGCACGCTAACGACTTTGTGGGCCTCGATGCCCGTGTGGCGGCAAGCGCCGAGCCCGAGGCCGTCAAGGCTGCCATTAGCGAGCTGCCGCGCCTGCACGGTGGTGCCGGGGTGCTCGACCGCGTCGATGCGCTGCTGGCGGCGGCGGGCATTGTTGCGCCGCTCACACGCGAGCTGCGTGCCCTGGTCGAGGGCCTGGCTCCCGAGGATGCCCAGGTGCTGTCCTTCGACTTCTCCATCATGAACTCGTTTGATTACTACACGGGCCTGGTCTTTAAGGCCTATGCCGGCGGCCTGCCCGATCCGGTGGGTTCGGGCGGACGCTACGACTCCATCTTTACCGGTGCATTTGGCGACGGCATCGAGGTGCCGGCGGCGGGCTTCGCCTTTTCGCTCGAGCGCCTGGAGGCCGCGCGCACCTCGGCCGAGGATGCCGCTTCCGACGGCGATCACGCCGCGGGCCGTGGCGCCGAGGGCCCGCTGCGCATCGCTGTGCCCAAGGGCTCGCTTAAGGCCGACACGCTCGACGTGCTCGAGACCGCGGGCCTGGACGTCTCTGAGCTGCGTGACCCCGGCCGTCACCTGATTGTGCGCGGTCGCGACACGCGTGCCGGCGAGGGCGCGGTCGGCGATATCGAGTTTGTCATCGTGCGTCCCAGCGATGCGCCTGCCTTTGTGGGCTGCGGTGGTGCCGATTGCGGCATCTGCGGTTGGGACTCGCTCATTGAGGCAGACCTCAACCTGCTGCAGCTGGTCGACCTAGGCTATGGTCTGTGCACCTTTATCGAGGCGGAGCCCGCGTGGCGCGCCGGCCAGGCCGAGCGCAACTATGCCCGCCGCGGTTCGCTTCGCGTGGCCACCAAGTACCCGCGCATTGCGAGTGCCTGGTATGCCGAGCGCGGCGTGAACGCCGATATCGTTTCGCTGCACGGTAACATCGAGCTGGGCCCCATTGTCGGCATGACCGATCGCATCGTGGACATTACCGCCACGGGTGCCACGCTGCGCGACAACGACCTGGTCATCACCGGTCGCATCATGGACTGTACGGCCCGCTTCTTTGTCAACCCGGGCGCCGCACGCCTCGATCCGCGCGTGCGCAACCTGGCAGATCGCTTGGCAGCGGCCGTTAAGGACAAGCATTTTGAGCCCGTCGCGGGCTCGGCACAATAGCGCGAGCGCGCGCGGGCGCCCCCATATCCGGGCTGCGGGCCGATTGGCGCCGCTGCCCGGCATCTCGTTTTTCAAACGCAACCTCGACCGATAGGGGATACCGATATGAAGACCATCAAGCTTGCTCCCGGTGAGCGCCTCGTTACCAACCAGCTCAACCGCAAGGGCGTGCTGCCGCAAAACATCATCGACGCCGCCCGCGATATCGTGGCCAACGTGCGCGCCAACGGCGATGCCGCGGTGCGCGATTACTGCCAGCGTTTTGACGGTGTTGAGCTGCAGAGCTTCCGTCTTCTGCAGGAGCAGATCGATGCCGCGCTCGAAGGCCTCGATCCTGCCTTTGTCGCTGCGCTCGAGAAGGCTGCGCGTCAGATTCGCGAATTCCACCAGCGCGAGGTCGAGCAGAGCTGGTTTACCACGCGCCCGGACGGCACGATGCTCGGCGTTAAGGTGACCCCGCTTGCTGCGGCTGGCATCTACGTTCCGGGCGGTCGTGCGCAGTACCCTTCCACCGTGCTTATGAACGCCATTCCCGCCAAGGTGGCCGGCGTCAAGCGCGTGGTTATGGTGACCCCGCCGCAAAAAGACGGCCTGATCAGTCCCTACACGCTCGCGGCGGCCAAGCTCGGCGGCGTGGACGAGATCTATATGGTGGGCGGCGCTCAGGCCGTGGCCGCACTTGCGTATGGTACCGAGACTATTCCGCGCGTCGACAAAATTACCGGACCGGGTAACGCCTTTGTTGCCGCGGCCAAGCAGGTCGTCTCGGGTGACGTGGGTATCGATATGGTCGCCGGTCCCTCCGAGGTCTGCGTGCTGGCCGACGCCACGGCCAAGCCTATGGTGGTCGCGGCAGACCTGATGGCCCAGGCCGAGCACGATCCGCTGGCAGCCTGCTATCTGGTGACTTGCGACGAGCAGTTTGCGCGCGAGGTCGAGGCTGGCATCGACATCCTGGTGGCGCAGTCGCCGCGTGCCGAGATCACGCGCGCTTCGCTCGATAACGAGGGCACCATCGTGGTGGCCGCCGACATGGCTGCCGCCGTCGAGGCGGTAAACACCGTGGCGCCCGAGCACCTGGAGCTGCACTGCAAGGACGCGATGGGCCTGCTCGGCGGCATTCGCAACGCCGGCGCCATCTTTGTGGGCGCTTGGAGCTCCGAGCCGCTCGGCGATTATGTTGCCGGCCCCAATCACACGCTGCCGACCGGCGGCACCGCCATGTTCTCCAACCCACTTTCGGTCGAAGAGTTCGTTAAGCGCTCGAGTGTCATTTGCTATACGCCCGAGGGCCTGCTCTCCGACGCTCCCGCTACGCAGCGTCTGGCCGAGGCCGAGGGCCTGTGGGCGCACGCGCTTTCCGCCGCTCTGCGTCGCCGCGTGTTGGAGCAGGGCGAGGATGCCGTGAGTGCCGAGTCGCTGGCCGCGGCCGACCTGACCAAGGTCGCCTGGCCGGGCGACGCTGTGACGACGGTTGTCGAGGGTGTGGACCTGGCGGCTGCGGGTGGTGCCGCTGGCGCGACCGGCGAGGAGGCCTAATATGGCCGAGCTGACGCCCCGCATGAAGGAGCTCGTCCAGCCCTACTTGGCCGGCATTGAGCCCTACGATCCCAACTTTACGCCCACGCGCATCAACCTTTCGGCCAACGAGAACACCTATCCCGTGCCGGCCGGCGTGCGCGAGGCAATCGATGCAGCCCTGGTCGCCATGCCGCTCAACCGCTACCCCGATCCCATGTCGAACGACCTGCGCGACGAGCTTGCCGTCTGGCATGGCGTGACGCGCGAGAACATCTGCGTGGGAAACGGCGGCGACGAGCTGCTTTATAACTATCTGCTGGCGTTTGGCGGCGCGGGGAGGACTCTGCTCAACTGCCCGCCGTGCTTTAGCGAGTATGCGTTCTTTGCGTCGCTCTGCCAGACCGAGGTGCGCGACGTGTGGCGCGACCCGGCGACCTTTGAACTCGACCAGGCGGCTGTGCTCGCGGCCGCGCCCGAGTGCAACCTGGCAATCGTGACCTCGCCCAACAATCCCACGGGCGACGTGGCGCCGCTCGACTTTGTCGCGGCCCTGTGCGATGCGTGCCCCGGCATGGTCATGGTCGACGAGGCCTACGTTGAGTTTGCCGACGATTCGTTTGGCGCGGCAACCACGGCACAGGGGCTTATCGCCGAGCATCCCAACCTGGTGATTCTGCATACACTGTCCAAGGCGTTTGGCGCCGCCGGCACGCGTCTGGGCTATGTGATCGCCGCACCCGAGGTCATCGACGTGTTTGCGGCGATTCGCCAGATTTATTCGGTCAACGTGCTGAGCCAGGCGGCGGCGCTTGCCTGTGTGCGTGCCCGCGATGCGTACGCGTCCGTGGTGGCACAGGTCGCATCCGAGCGCGAGCGCGAGCTGTGCGCCCTGCGCGCGATGGCTGCCGAGGGTCTGCCCGTGGAGGCGTGGCCGAGCGCGGCGAACTTTGTGCTCGTGCGCACGCCGCATGCCACGCGCGTGCGCGAGCGTCTGCGCGACGAGTATTCGATTTTGGTGCGCGACTTTAGCTATGCGCCGGGCCTTGCGGACTGTCTGCGCATTACCGTGGGCACGCCGCGGGAAAACGACGATGTGCTGGCTGCGTTTGCCGCGCTGGTGAAGGAGGAGATGTAGATGGGCCGCTATGCCGAGGTAACCCGTAAGACGGGGGAGACCGATATTGTCGTCAAGCTCGACCTGGATGGAACCGGTACGTGCGATATCTCGACCGGCGTGCCGTTTTTCGACCACATGCTCAACGCTTTTGGCCGCCATGGTTTGTTTGATTTGACGGTGCGCGCGGTGGGCGACGTGGAGGTCGACGCGCACCACACCGTCGAGGACACGGGTATTGTGCTGGGCGAGGCGTTCTGCCAGGCGCTGGGTGACAAGGCGGGCATTACGCGCTTTGCCGATGCGGCGATTGCCATGGACGAGACGCTCGTGATGGCCGCCGTGGATATCTCGGGCCGCGGGCAGGCCTATTGCGAGCTGCCCGTGCCGACCGAGCGCGTGGGCAGCTTTGATACCGAGCTGGCCGTTGAGTTCTTCTATGCCTTTGCGCGCGATGCCAAGCTCACGCTGCACGTGCGCGAGCTGGCGGGCGGCAACTCGCATCACATTATCGAGGCGGCCTTTAAGGCTGTGGGCCGCACGATGCGTCACGCCTGCGAGCTCGATCCCCGCGTGCAGGGCATCCCCAGCACCAAGGGCTCACTGTAACCTGCCGAAAAGGGACAGGTTTTGAATGAGATAAGGGAGGGTCGCGTGGGCGAACCGAAGATCGTGGTGGTCGACTACCACAAGGGCAACTTGTCGAGCGTTGTGCGCGGGCTTGCGCGCGCTGGTGCCGTCGCCTGCACGTCGGACGATTCGGAGCAGATCCGCAACGCCGACGGCCTGGTCATCCCGGGCGTGGGCGCGTTCTATGACGCGATCACTTTTATGCGCCAGAGCGGCGAGGCGGACGCGGTGCTCGACGCCGTTGCCGCTGGAACTCCGCTGCTCGGCATCTGCCTGGGCCTTCAACTGTTTTTTGAGCGCGGCAACGAGGGCGTGCCTGCGGACGAGAGCGTGGTCGCCGACGGCAACGCCCCCGAGCAGGCCGGCGGCCCCTGGGTCGATGGCCTGGGCATTATGCGCGGTTCGTGCACGCACTTGGAGTCGAGCCGCCTGAAGGTACCGCACGTGGGCTGGGACCAGGTGCACATGACACCTGCCGGTGCGGCCGACCCGCTGCTCGCCGGTTT
This sequence comes from uncultured Collinsella sp., assembly GCA_958371715.1. Lineage (GTDB taxonomy): Bacteria > Actinomycetota > Coriobacteriia > Coriobacteriales > Coriobacteriaceae > Collinsella. The sequence continues at coordinate 75,763 of CATXLW010000004.1, read as the reverse complement.
TGCCGAGGGTGCCAACATGTACTTCACCCACAGCTACGCGGTGGCAGACGACGCCGATGCCGCCGACGTGCTGGCGCGCACGCACTATACGCGGAGCTTTCCGTGCATCGTGCGCCACGGTAACGTGTGGGGTTGCCAGTTCCATCCCGAGAAATCCTCTGCGCTGGGCCAGCGCATCCTTAAGAACTTCGTGAGCATCGTCGAGGGGGCCGGCTGATGATTCTGTTTCCCGCAATCGATCTGATCGGCGGCAAGGTCGTGCGCCTGGAGCGCGGCGACCGGAGCCGCTGCAAGGTATATTCCGACGACCCCGTGGCTGTCGCCCGCTCCTTTGCCGAGCAGGGCGCGAGCTGGGTGCACGTCGTCGACCTGTCCGCTGCCTTTGGCGAGGACGAGGGCGCATGCGCTGCCAACTCGGCAGCGATTAAGGCCATCTGCGACGTCGACGGTCTGTCCGTGGATGTGGGCGGCGGCGTTCGCTCGCTCGCGCGTATCGACGAGCTGGCCGGCTACGGCGCGCGTCGCATCGCGTTGGGCACGGTGCTCGTGACCGAGCCGGGTTTTGCCGAGGTGGCAGCCCAAGGCTTTGGCGAGCTGTTGGTGGCAGATATCGCCGCGCGCGACGGCCAGGTCAAGGTGAACGGCTGGCGTGACGGCGCGGGCGTGGCACTCGACGACGCCGTGGCGCAGCTTTCCGAGCTGGGCTTTAAACACCTGGTCTATACCGATATCGCGCGCGACGGCATGCAGACGGGCATCGATGTGGCGGCGTATCGCCATGTGGCCGAGGTCGCGGGCTTTCCCGTCGTGGCTTCGGGCGGTATCTCGACGCTCGACGATATCCGCGCACTGGCCGCGGTGGGCGAGGATGCCATCGAGGGTGCCATTACCGGTCGTGCGCTCTACGAGGGCAGCTTTACGCTGGCCCAGGCGTTGGCCGCCGCCCGAGGGGAGGAGTAGCCCATGCTTACCAAACGCGTGATTCCCTGTCTGGATGTTAAGGACGGCCGCGTGGTCAAGGGCGTCAACTTTGTGAGCCTGCGCGATGCTGGCGACCCGGTGGAGCTGGCCCGTGCCTACGATCGCGAGGGTGCGGACGAGGTCGTCTTTCTGGATATTACCGCCACGAGTGACAACCGCGCGACGACTATCGAGATGGCGGCGCATGCGGCCGAGGAGCTGGCCATTCCCTATACCGTGGGCGGCGGCTTTCGCGACTTGGCGGGCATGCGGACCATGGTTGCCGCCGGCGCCGACAAGGTGTCGCTTAACTCTGCCGCCGTGCGCGATCCGTCGTTGATCGGCCAGGCCGCCGCGGCGTTTGGTAGCCAGGCCGTGGTCGTGGCGATCGATGCCAAGCGCGTCGGCTTACCCGGCGCATCCGGAGCCGACAAGTGGGAGGTCTTCACGGCGGGCGGTCGCAACGCTACGGGTATCGATGCGGTGGCGTGGGCCGAGGAAGCGGCTCGTCGCGGCGCCGGTGAGATCTTGCTCACCAGCATGGATCGCGACGGCACCAAGGCCGGCTTCGACCTGGCACTCACCCGTGCCGTGGCGCGCGCGGTGCCGATTCCCGTCATCGCGAGCGGCGGCGTGGGCACGCTCGAGCATTTTGCCGAGGGCGTGATCGAGGGCGAAGCCGACGCCGTGCTGGCGGCCAGCGTCTTTCACTTTGGAACCTTCAGCATCCGCGAAGTCAAAGAGTATATGGCCTCGCAGGGAATTCCCGTGAGATTGGATTTCTAAATGGAACAGGTGACAACCGATCCATCAAAGCTTACATACGACGCCCGCGGGCTGATTCCTTGTGTGGTTCAGCAGTATGACACCGGTGAGGTGCTTATGGTTGCTTGGATGAACGAGGAGTCAGTGGGGCTGACGCTCAAGACCGGTACCACGTGGTTTTGGAGCCGCAGCCGCCAGGAGCTCTGGAACAAGGGCGCGACGAGCGGCAACATACAGGAGGTCAAGGAGCTCTGGGCCGACTGCGATAGCGATACGCTGCTGGTCAAGGTGGACTCACCGGGCCCGGCCTGCCATACCGGCAACCGTACCTGCTTCTTTAAGCGCGTGGAAGGGGGAGTGCGATGAAAGTCGTGACGCCGTTCGAGGTCGCCGAATGCAACACCGAGCTCCTCCGCGCGGGCGTGCCATGCCGCGTGCACCTGACTGATGCCTGCGGGGCGCAGTCGCTTTGGCTCGAGGCCGAGAAGGAAAGGCTCGATGAGGCCCATGCCGTCATCGTCGAGTTCTTTGAGAAAAAGGGCGCAAAGCCTCGGTTCGATGAGGCCGGTACCTACTTTACGCTGCAGTAACGAGAGGAAATAACCATGGGAGTCAGAACAGCTAACGTGCAGCCGGGAAACATCGGTGAGACGCTGACGGGACTGGCCGAGGTGATTCACAGTCGTCGCGACGCATCGCCGCAGGAGAGCTATACCGCGCGTCTGCTGACCGACGTCGAGGACGAGCTTCTCAAGAAGCTTGCCGAGGAGGCGAGCGAGGTGATCATGGCCTGCAAGGATAACGACCACGATCACATCCGCTACGAGGCCGGCGACCTGATCTACCACCTGCTCGTGACGCTCGAGCGCTACGGCATCACCCTCGACGAACTGGCCGGCGAACTCAACGCCCGCCGCCACTAGTCATTGGGGACGTTCTTAAACGACTAGTTAGGCGAGGGGCGTGGATTCCCATTCGCCGGTGGGGTGGGGGATATCGAAGGCCCGGTAGCCGCAGTCGTAGGCGTGGGCCTGGGCCTCGCGGATGTTCCAGCAGATGTCGCAGGCGCGGTGCGCGTCCGAGCCAAAGGTGATGGGCACCTCGGCATGGGCGAAGCGGCGCAACAGCCCGGTCGCGGGGTAGTAATCGTCGAGCCCCTTGCGCGGTGCGGCGGTCGAGACCTCAACGCGGCGACCCGTATCGTGGGCGCATTCGGCCATCTGCTCCCAAAACGGCGCGGGGTCAAAGTCGGGTGCAAAGCCGTCCTTCGAAAAGCGCATGACCAGGTCGGGATGGGCCATTACATCAAAGTTGAGTGAGCTTTCGCAAGCACGGCACCAGTCGTCGACGTAGCGTTCCCACACGCCGCGCACGCCCAGGTTTTCCCAAACATGCAGGTTGGTATCGTCGTCGATCCAGCCGCAAAGGGAATCGGGTGTATCGGGGCGCGCGACGTTTTCCGTTCCCACCGTACCCGCGGCACCTGCCATGATATCGCCCGGGTCGCCAATCCAATGCACGCTGCCCAAGCGCACCACGGCGCCCTGGGACCAGCGCTCAACCAAGGGTTCGCAGCCCTCGTACCAATCGCATTCAAAGCCATAGATAAGCTCGAGCTCCGGCGCGATTTGCGCGGCAAGCCTGCGGGCGTCCTCAAAGGCCAGACGATGTGCCGGCAAGTCGCCCTCGACGACCTGCACCTCGCAGTTAGCATCCATACTGGCAGGCAGGGCGAGGTGGTCGGTCGAGACCATGACGCGGCAGCCTGCCGCAGCAGCGGCACGGACGTTGTCATCAAACGAGGCATGGCCGTCCGAAAACGAGGTGTGGGTGTGACAATCGACCAGCGGGCAAGCGGACATGGCGGCTCCTTTGCGTCAAGCGAATCCGCTTCATTGTAATGGCGCAGCCTCGGCGCGGCGGGAACGCTGCAAGTCGAAACCGACTGGAAAGGGCAGGCGGCGCGTGCCGGCGCCGGCGACTACTTGCTTCGTGTCGCCGCTCGTTTGGACTGCACGGTTATAATCGCGTGCCGCACGGCGGTGACGGGACGATAGCGGATCATACGCGGTCCCGACCAGCGCATGACCTCGCGGATCTTCTCGCGCATGGCAGGCCGGTAACAATGCGAAGGACAGGCCGAGCAAAATGTCTTGGTGCCCATGTGCGGGCAGTGCTCAATGCGCGCGATGGCGTATTTCTGCAGCTCGGCGCATTCGGGGCAGAGCGTAACGGTTCGGAGCCCGAGTTTGACGCGAGTGGGCTTTTCGCCGTTGGGAGCCTGCTTACCCTCGTGGCCGCCGCGATGATGCCCGCGGCACCACAGTGCAATCATCTGCGACACCATCTGGGCCTCACGCTCACGTTTGCGTGCTAGCTCCGGTGTGTCGACTGGGCGCGCCATTAGCTCAGCCTCCCGTGCTCGACCGAAAGCGAGAAATCGGCAAACGCGCAGGTGCTGGCACGGTGGCTCACGAGCACAATGGTCTTGCCGCGGCGCTTGAGCTCGTCGATTGCCTGCATCACGGACGCCTCGTTGAGAGCATCGAGCGCGCTGGTGGGTTCGTCGAGCAAGATGAAGGGTGCGTCGTTGAGGAAGATGCGCGCAAGGCCGATGCGCTGGCGCTCGCCGCCCGAAAGCGAGTCGCCCAGCTCGGCAACGGGCGTGTCGAGTCCCTGCGGCAGACGGTCGATGAGCGTGGTGAGTGAGGCGGAGCGGCAAGCGTCGAGCAGCTCGGCATCGGTGGCGTTGGCGTGCGCGACCAGCAGGTTCTCGCGTACGGTGCCGCAGAACAGATGCGTGTCCTGGGTCATATAGGCCTCGTGGCTGCGCAGGCTCGCCGTGTTGATGTGGCGGGCATCGACGCCGCTCACCGTGATGGTGCCGGCTGCGGGGTCCCAAAAGCGCATGAGCAGCTTAAGCAGCGTCGACTTGCCCGAACCCGAGCGCCCCATGATGCAGGTCATGGTACCGGGCGCAAAGGTGCAGGTCACGTCGTCGAGGATGAGACTCGCAGCGGTGTCGTTCGCGACCTGCTCTGTGGCGCCCGCACCGCCCGCGTCCACGCCGCCCACATAGCTAAAGCTCACATGCTCGGCTGCGGCGCCGGCAAACTCAACGTTCTGTCCATCGGCGACCTCGGCGCACTGGGGCTGCTCGTCGAGCAAATCGAGCACGCGTGCGCCCGAGGCGAGCGTCTCCTGCAGTGAGGCGCCCAGGCGGCTCACGGCCATCACCGAGCCAAACGACGACACAAAGGTAAAGACGGCGACAAACGCTGCGGCAAAGTCAATCGTTCCCGCAGCCACCAGCTGCAGCGCACGCCCGAGCATCACCAGATTAGCCACAAGAATAAGCGCATCGGCTACGGCCTCGCTGACCGCCTGGCGGCGCTTGAGGCGCGCGTCCACGGCGCCGACTTGCTCGGTCAGCTTGCCCAGGGCACGGCTGCGATCGGTGCCACCGGCAAACTGGATGGTCTCGCCCGCGCCGCGCAGACTGTCGAGTACAAAGGCGCCCAGCTTACCGGCGCCCTCGCGGCTCTGGCGGCCGGTGGTGCCGCATGCCTTGGCCGAGGTCAGGGGCAGCAGCACGCCCAGGACCGCGTAGGCCACGAGCGCGATGCCCGCGAGCTCGGGGCTCACAGCCAGCAAAAAGCCCTCAAACACAACGGTGCAGACCAGAGCTATGGCAATGGGCGAGATGGTGTGCGCGTAGAAGACCTCGAGCAGCTCGATATCCGAGGTGACCAGGCTCACGAGCTCGCCCTTGCCGCGGCCCTCGAGCTTGGCGGGGGCGAGCTGGCGCAGGGCGCCAAACACCAGGTCGCGAATGTGTGCGAGCAGACGGAATGCGATGTAATGGTTGCAGAGCTGCTCGCCGTAGTGGAGCGGCCCGCGCGCGATGCCGCAGGCGGCACAGGCCGCGCATGTGACGATAAGACCAAGCCCCAAGGCGTTGCGGCCCAGCGCGGCCATAAGGCCAAGGGCGCCAAAGGCCGGCACGAACGCGGCGGTGAGCATGCCAATGCTGCCCAGCGCGACGGCTAGCACAAGCCAGCCGGCAAGCGGTCGGACGAGCCCCATCATGCGCCACATGATGGACGGCGCCGAGCGACGGGCGCGGCCGGAGTCAGGCACCGCGGCAGCGGAAGACGAGCCGGCACCGTTGAGGCCATCGGTACGGGCGGTGCTGCCGTCAACAGCCTCAACCGCGCCGGCATCCTCGGCATCACCCTCCGCATGCGCATATGCCGAGAGCTGCTCCTGGCTGTTCCACATGCGCGCATAGGCGCCCGCGGTTGCCAAGAGCTCGCCGTGAGTCCCGCGCTCGGCAATGCGACCGCGTTCCAGCACCAGAATCTGGTCGGCGTCCACGATCGTCGACAGGCGGTGTGCCACCACAATTACAGTGTGCTCGCCGGCAAGCGATGCGATGACCTCGCCGATCGCGGCTTCGCTCGCAGCGTCCACATTGCTCGTAGCCTCGTCAAACACATAGATCGGCGAGTCGTGCAGCAGGGCGCGTGCCATGCACACGCGCTGGCGCTGGCCACCCGAAAGGTTGGTGCCGCCCTCGTTAATCACCATGTCGAGCCCGCCGTTGGCCTGCACAAAGGCCGCCACGCGCGTGCGGCCGAGCGCGCGCAAAAGCTCGGCGTCGGTGGCGTTGGGCTGGGCGAGCAGCAGGTTGTCTCGCAGGGTGCCGGCAAACAGGTAGCCGTTGGTGGGCACCAGGGTGACGGCACGCATGAGTGAGGCGGCCGTGGCATCGCGCAGCTCGACGCCGCCAATGCGAACGCTGCCACGGTAGGCACCCTTGCGGCCCGCGATAATCCCCGCGAGCGTGGACTTGCCGCCGCCGCTTTCGCCCACGAGTGCCACGAGCGAGCCGTGCGCAATGGTCGCGCTGGCGCTGTCCAGCACCGTGCGGTCGCCGTATGCATAGCTCACGCCCGCGAGCTCGATATCGCCGCGACCGTCAAGCTCAACATCGCCGCGCTCGGGCTCGGGCGTATCCAAAATGCCAAACATGCGGCGCGAGGCGGCCATGCCGTTCATGGCCGTGTGGAACAGCGATCCCAGGCGGCGCATGGGCAAAAAGAACTCCTGCGACAGAAAGACGATGAGGAAGGCAGCCTCAAAGCCAATTTTGCCCGTGGCGAGCTGCAGCGTGGCTACGATAATGCCGAGCGCGGCGCCCATATAGACGACCAGGTCCATAACGCAAATGGAGCGCAGCTGCATCACCAGCAGGCGCATGGTCGCTGTGCGGAAACGCTCGGACTCGGCGTTGATGCGCTTGTGCCAGTCGCGGTCGGCCTGATACACCTTAAGGGTGGTAAGACCCTGAACGGCCTCCAGGAACATGCCGCCCAGATCGACGTAGCTGCCCCAATACTCGGAACCGATCTTTTTTGCGTTGCGCATGACCATCATGATGGAGATGGGGATGACCGGGACGCATACGAGCAGCAGCGCGGCGGGAAGTCCCGCTTGGCCTACGAGCAGCACGAACAGCGTGATGGGTGCCAGGCCGGCAAAAAAGAGCTGCGGCAGATAGCCGCCAAAGTATACCTGGAGTTGCGTGGCGCCCTCCACGCTGGTTTGCACGGCCTCGGCGGTGGGGACGGTTTCGGTATAGGACGGGCCGAGCGCGGTGAGCTTGTCGTAGACGAGCGAACGCACGCGGCGGACGGCTTTGAAGGCGGCCTTGTCACCGGAACGCTGCGCCAGATAGATGGCGGCGGCGCGCACGATGATGGCGCCGGCGAGCGGCAAGGCCGCCTGTGCGAGGGCATCGACGGCGAGCGCGGCGGAAAGACCGTCCGTGACGATGCCGCCCAAGATGCGCGCAAGCACCCACATCACCGTGATGTTTGCCATGAGCGCGATCCATTTAAACAGGACGCTCGCCACAATGTAGGGCGTTGCCTGCGGAACCAGGGAGAAGAGCCGCTTCTCGAACATGAAACCTCCGATGCCGTAACGGTGTCGGGCGGGGTCCTCGGCAGCCGATTAGTTAGCCAAATGCAACTAGAGTAACATCGTGCAGCAGGTAAGTATGCCGAGGGTAATTTTTTAGCCGATGAACTGCGTAGAAAGTCCAAAATTGTTGAGTGCAGCGAACTTTATGGCGGACGGAGTGCAGGCGCAATTCTGATCGTGTGCGGCCCCGCTCCAAAACGTGTACGTCAGCCTCCGAAAGCTGCAAAAAATGACATGTTTGGAGGCTGATGTACATGTTTGGATAGGGGCGAGGGCGGCGACGGACGAAAGTCACGCCTGTGCCACGTCCGATGTGCTAGCGTTTGGGTGAACAAAACGAGCCCGTGCGGAAAGGATCCGGACCGTATGCAACGTGGAAGTACATCTCCGCTGTCCCGCGAGACCGATGCGCCCGAAACCATCGTCAAGCTGGAGTGCGACATCGACGATGCATCGCCCGAGGTACTCGCCTATGCCGCCGACCGCCTGCGCGAGGCAGGTGCGCGCGAGGTGCACTGGCTGCCTCTCTACTGCAAAAAAGGTCGCCCCGGCTGGCAGCTGCAGGTGATCTGCTCGCACGAGGATATCGAGCGCCTACAGACGATTATCTTTTTGGAGACCACGACCAACGCCGTTCGTCGCCAGGTGATGGAACGCGTCTGCCTGCCGCGTCGTTTTGAGCAGGTAGCGACGCCTTGGGGCGAGGTGGCCGTCAAAGTAGCCACCCTGCCCGACGGCAGCGAGCGCGCGGCACCCGAGTACGAGGATTGTGCCCGTCTTGCCCGCGAGCACAACGCGCCGCTCCAGCGCGTGATGCAGGCGGCTCAGAGCGCGGCGCTGCGATTTGAGTGATGCGGGCGAGTGACGTGCCGCGCCAATCCAATTAACCCCACCGAAAGGACCACCCATGAAATACCTCATCGCCTCCGACATCCACGGCTCGGCATACTGGACCGAGCGCCTGGTCGCCGCTATCGAATCCGAGCAGCCCGACCGCATCGTTCTGCTGGGCGACCTGCTCTACCACGGCCCGCGCAACGACCTGCCGCGCGACTATGCCCCCAAGCGTGTGATTCCGCTGCTCAACGCCCTGGCCGACCGCATCATCGCGGTGCGCGGCAACTGCGACGCCGAGGTCGACCAGATGGTCCTCGACTTCCCCGTCATGGCCGACTACGCCACGCTGTTCGACGAGACCGGCCGCGAGCTGTTCCTGACGCATGGCCACGTCTTTGGCGCTGGCATGCATAACAGCGTTGATCACGCGCCCGCGCTGCCCGAGGGCTCCGCGCTCGTCTACGGCCACACGCACATCAAGGTTAACGAGGCAAGCGAGGCGCACCCGGGCCTGTGGCTCTTCAACCCCGGCAGCGTGAGCATTCCCAAGGACGGTACGCACAGCTATGGCATCTACGAGGACGGCGCGTTCCGTCACGTGATCCTGGAGGAGGAATAACCATGGCAGAGCAGCTGGCTCAGCAAAATGCCGAGGGCTCGCGCGACCTGTCCACGCTGGTAGACGCGTCGGCCGAGCTGCAGCATCTGGTGCAGACCATCTGGCGCCTGCGTCAGCCCGACGGCTGCCCGTGGGACCGCGAGCAGACGCACCGCAGCATTGGCAAGAACATGATCGAGGAAGCCTACGAGGCGCTCGACTGCATCGAGGCCGACGACGCGGCACACCTGCGCGAGGAGTTGGGCGACGTGCTCATGCAGGTCGTACTGCATGCGCAGATTGCGGCGGATGCCGGCGAGTTTTCGCTGGCCGATGTGGCGCGCGATATCGACGCCAAGCTCATCCGTCGTCACCCGCACGTGTTTGGCGATGCGGATGCCGACAACTCCGACGAGGTGCTCAAGATTTGGGACGAGGTCAAGCTTGCCGAGAAGGCCGCCAAAGACCAGGCCGTGGCGGCAGTCGGGGCCGCACCCGAGGGTCTGCTCGACGGTGTGCCCACGCACCTGCCGGCGCTGATGCAGGCTCAGAAGGTGTCGCGCAAGGCGGCTGCCGTGGGCTTTGAGTGGGAGACGGTCCAGGACGTGTGGGACGAGGTTGCCGAGGAGCGTGCCGAGTTTGAGGCCGAGGCTCCCGGTTCTCCCGAGCGCGAGATGGAGTTTGGCGACCTGCTCTTTGCCCTGGTCAACGTTGCGCGCAAGGAGGGAATTGACGCCGAGAGCGCCCTGCGTGCCAGTACGGCAAAGTTCCGCCGCCGCTGGGCCGCGATGGAGCAGATGGCGGCCGACGCCCACGTGGATCTGGCCGAGCTTTCGACCCACGGCCTCAATGACCTCTGGGATGCCGCAAAGGCAGAGGAGTAAGACTGCGGGGGCGACGGGACGGACTTGTCCCATCGCCCCTATTATTTTTAAAAAGATTGTATCCCTTGGCTAACTTAGGGCATAATGCAAAAAGTGCGATAAGGCTAACTTATGAACCTGCGCGCCGCTGTAGCGTGCAAGCCGTGTCGCCAAGCATTCAACCCGTTTCCAAGTGAGAGGGAGACAACATGAGCGATATTTTGGACGTCTACGGTCGCGAGGTGCTCGACAGCCGCGGCAATCCCACCGTCGAGGTCGAGGTCGTGCTCGAGGACGGCAGCTTTGGCCGCGCAATGGTGCCTTCGGGTGCTTCGACCGGCGCCTTTGAGGCATGTGAGCTGCGCGACGGCGACAAGGGCCGCTATCTGGGCAAGGGCGTTTCGCAGGCCGTCGAGCACGTCAATAACGAGTGCGCTAACGCCGTCGTGGGCCTCGACGCCTTCGACCAGCGCGCCGTCGATGCCGCGCTGATTGCCGCGGACGGTACCCCCAACAAGACCAAGCTCGGTGCCAACGCCATCCTGGGCGTGTCGCTGGCCGTCGCCCGCGCCGCTGCCGAGTCGGCGGGCCTGTCGCTGTACCAGTACCTGGGCGGCGTCAACGCCCACCTGCTGCCCACGCCTATGATGAATATCCTCAACGGTGGCGTCCATGCCGACAATAACGTTGACTTCCAGGAGTTCATGATCATGCCGGTGGGCGCCCCGAGCTTTGCCGAGGGCCTGCGTTGGTGCGCCGAGGTCTACCACACCCTCAAGGGCGTGCTGCACGAGGCCGGCCTGGGCGGCGGCGTGGGCGACGAGGGCGGCTTTGCGCCCAACCTCAAGACCAATGCCGAGCCGTTCGAGTACATCACCAAGGCCGTGGAGAAGGCCGGCTTTAAGCCCGGCGTCGACTTCATGTACGCCATGGACCCGGCCTCGACCGAGTTCTACAACGCCGAGACCGGCATGTACGAGCTCAAGGGCGAGGGCGTGGAGTACACGAGCGCCCAGATGGTTGATTACTGGGAAAAGCTCGTCGACACCTATCCCATCATCTCCATCGAGGACGGCATGGCCGAGGAGGACTGGGACGGCTGGGTTGAGCTCACCCGTCGCATTGGCAACAAGGTGCAGCTGGTGGGCGACGACCTGTTCGTCACCAACACCGAGCGCCTTAAGAAGGGCATCGAGCTGGGTGCCGCCAACGCGATCCTGGTCAAGGTCAACCAGATCGGCACACTCACCGAGTCGCTCGAGGCCATCGAGACCGCCAAGGAGGCCGGCTATGCTTGCATCGTGAGCCACCGCTCCGGCGAGACTGAGGACTCCACGATTGCCGACCTGGTCGTGGGCGTCAACGCCGGCCAGATCAAGTCGGGCGCCCCGTGCCGCAGCGACCGTATCGCCAAGTACAACCAGCTCATCCGCATCGAGGACGAGCTCGAGGGCAGCGCGCGCTATGCCGGCAAGGCCGCGTTTTACAACATTCGCTAAACGGGCGAATTTGGCGAGGGGGAGGCTGACTCGGTTCCGTCCCGCCTTGACTGGATGCTGCAAAGCGCCATGGGCGCTGGGCCATACGGCTCAGCGCCTTTTTTATGTCGAGCAAAGGCTGGCGAAGGCGGTGCAGGCGCTCGTGCTATAACTAAAGGACTTAGCGCAAACAAACCTCAACCGCACAAGGCGCACATGGATCAGATTTACGACAACAGGTACTATTCCGCCGGTTCGCGCGAGCCGTCGCCTCGCCGTGCGCGCACGGTGCAGCTCGGTGGGTCCGCTTATGCCGGCGCCGACCGCTCCACGCAGCGCCCGGCAAGTACCTCGCGCCCCAATGCTCAATCAAATACCTTGGCAGATGGACCGGTGCGCCCGGCACGTTCGTCGCATGCGTCGCGTCCCTCGACTCAAGCACACGACAAATCGAGTAGGCCCTCGAACCGTCTTTCGGGCTCGGACTTTATGCATTACGCCAACGACAACGCGGTTGTCAAGGCGATCTATGACTTTACGCATGGCCCTCTGCGTCCGCTGTTTATCGGTATCGTGGTGGCGCTGGTGCTCGTGAGCCTGTATTTCCCCGTGCGCGATCTGTACGTGGCAAAGCGTTCGAGCGATATCTTGGCCAAGCAGGTCGAGATTCGCCAGCAATACAATGATGAGATGAAAAAAGACACTGATAAGTGGTTCTCGGAAGAGGGAATTAAGGATTCGGCACGGGACCTGGGCATGGCGATGCCCGGCGAGAAGAGGATTGAAGTGCAGGGTCTGGACGAGGATTCGGATTCGTCGTCGAGCAAAAAGTCCTCAAACGCCAAGAATGCCAGCGAAGTGGCCAAAGAGATCGAAGAGGTCGGCAAGGACGCACCGTGGTACATCAAGACGCTCGATATGCTGTTTGGATTTAACGGCGTCGAGGGCCAGGCGGTCGCGTCCAGCGGCGAGTAGGCGAGTAGCGCCCGGAGGGGAGCCCGCAATGGCAGATTGCAAACGATATAAGGTGGCCGCGATTGACCTGGGAACGGTGTCGTCGCGACTAGTGCTGGCGCAGGTCGAGGCTGGGGCGATCGTGGAATCGTCCAAGCATACCGAGATCACCGACTTGGGCGAGGGCGTGGACGCGACGGGGCGCTTTTGCGAGGCGGCCGTTGAGCGCGTGCTCGCTGCGTGCCGCATGTTTGTGGACGAAGCCCGTACCTTTGGGGCCGCGTGCGTCTGCACCACCTGCACGAGTGCCGCGCGCGATGCGTCCAATGCCGCGCTGCTGCTGGACGGTCTGCACGATCTGGGGCTCGAACCGCAGGTGATTCCGGGCGAGGTCGAGGCGCGCCTGACATTTTTTGGCGTGGCGCACGACTTTGCCGGCGAGCGCATCATCGTCGCCGATTCGGGCGGCGGCTCCACGGAGCTCGCGACGGGCGTCTATGCGCCTGAGCGCGGGGTCTTTGCGCTGGAGGGAACGCGCTCGCTGGACATCGGTTGCCGTCGCGTGACGGAGCGCTTTTTCTCCGCGTTGCCGCCCGCGGATGGCGAGCTTGCTGCCGCTGCCGCGTGGGCAGGCGAGCAGTTCGCCGCCTATTTTGAAGGCCTGCCCAGCGACTTTGAGCGCGCCGAACGCCTCGTTGCGGTGGGCGGCACCGTCACCACGCTCGTGGCACTCGTTCACGAGCTGGAGCCGTATGATTCGAGCTTTGTGCACCTGCGCGAGCTTTCGATGGAGCAGGTTTCGGCCGCTATCGAGCGCATGTCCGCGCTGGATGTTGCGGGCATTGCCGCTCTGCCGGGCGTGCAACCTAAGCGCGCAGGCGTGATCTTGGCAGGTGCCGTGGTAATTCGCGAGCTCATGCGAGCCGGCGGCTACGACACGCTTACCGTAAGCGAGAACAGCCTGCTCGCTGGCATGGCCACCACCATTAACGAGGTTCTCGACGGCGCGACCCCCACCATCGCCTGGACCCCGAGCCTGAGCACCCTTTAAAAGTAGTCAAAAAAGCTCTGTCCCAAATGAGCTGCTCTGCAGTTGACGGCACCTAAAAGAAACGAGCCCGCATCCCTGGGGGACACGGGCTCGTAAGCACTACATGGTAGGGGCGGTGGGACTCGAACCCACAATCCTTGCGGCGAGAGATTTTAAGTCTCCTGCGTATGCCAATTCCGCCACGCCCCCGTGAGACTAGAAGTCTAGCACAAGCCGTCCGTTACGCGTTGACGGCCATCGAGTGCTGGCCTGACTTTTCCAAGTACTCGGCAAACTTGGCTTCGTCGCCCTTGTTCTGGTACTGCAGGGCCAGCAGGTACTCCAAGCGGCAGCGCTTGACCGGGTCGTCGCCGACATCCTCGAGCATGCGCTCCAGCTCGGGAATGTCGTTGTGACGCTTGAGGATCATCGTGTCGTACATCAGCTGGCACTCGTGCGCGACCGCCTCGGCCTGACCGCCCTCAAAGCCCTTGATTTCGTGCAGCAGCTCCTTGGACTTTTTGCGGTCCTCCTGGCCAACGTAGTAGTTAAAGGCCTTGATCACCAGGTCGACGCGCTGCATCTTGGGCAGGTTGAGTCCCAGCAGCAGGTCGAACATCTCGCCGGCGCGCTCGTGGTCCTCGCGCAGCAGATAGGAGTTTAGACGCAGGTAGTCGCGGTTGTAGCACGGGTACAGCATGCTGGTGAGTTTGCCGTCGAGCAAACGATCGAACTCGGCCCACTGTTTGGCGGCCATCAACTGTTGCAGGCGTTTAAACGTAGTGCGTTTTTTGACGCTAAAGAACACCGATACGGCGATACAGATGATAACGACGGCGGTCCAGAGTGTGCGGGAATCGGGCATGTTAGGATCCTTAGTCGCTCATAAAGCGAGCGGTATGACAACACGTACTAGATGTATTATACGCAGCGCACAAGCAAACTGGCATAAAAGCTCATCGAGGCTGAGTGCCATCGCTCGCTGCGGTACACTTACCTAAAGTAAACCATGAAGGGAGACATTACCTATGAAGAAGATCGTTTTGGCTTGCGGCGCTGGCGCTGCTACTTCCACGCTCGTTGCCCAGAAGGTCGCCACCATGCTCGACGCCAACGGTTACGCCGGCAAGTATGAGATCGTGCAGTGCGCCATCTCTGAGGCCAAGGACGCTTGCGACGAGGGCGCCGACCTGCTGATCGCCACCACCGTTGCCCCCGAGGGCCTCACCTGCCCGTACGTGAGCGGCGTGCCCTTCATGACCGGCATGAACCGCGTCGCTGCCGAGAAGGCCGTTCTCGACGTTATGGCTCAGTAGGCGCTGCCTGTATGAATGAGCAGAACGCCAACCCGGTAGAGCTCTTTGGCATGCGCGTCGCCCACGTGGGCATTAACGCCACCGACCCGGCCGATGCCCTGGAGATCGCGGAGCTGTTCTCGACGATGATGGGCCTACCTGTCATCGAGACCCCGGTTTCGTACTTTAACGATTCGCTGATCGAGGTCATGAAGCAGAACGGTCGTGGCACCAAGGGCCACATTGGCTTTGCCGTCAACGACATCGATGCGGCCGAGAAGTGGTTTGCCGAGCGCGGACTCGAGGTCAACGAGGAGTCGCGCGTGCTGCTGCCCGACGGCGGCACCAAACTCGTGTACTTTAAGCGCGAGTTCGCCGGCTTCGCCGTGCATCTGTGCCGCGAGTAGCGCACAAGCTGCTATAGCTAGCAAAAAGGGATAGGGCCGCATGGCCTTATCCCTTTATTTATGCCGAGGGGCTTTCTATCGTGGCAGGCGAATCGTAAAGCGGCTGCCGACGCCCTCGACTGAGGTCACGCCGATGACACCGCCATGGCTGTCGACGATCCACTTGGCAATGGCGAGCCCCAGACCCGAGCCCTGCGCGCCGGCATCGCGTGCGTTGTCGGCGCGATAGAACCGTTCAAACGCGTGAGCTGCGGATTCCTGGTTCATGCCGATACCCTCGTCCTCAACACTTATGTCGATCGTGCCCGCGCCCGCATCCGGCGTCACGCCAAACGAGATGGATGTGCCCGCGTCCGAATACTTGGCGGCGTTCTGCACGATCACGCGCAGAGCCTGCTTCACGAGCGCCACGTCAACGGGCGCGTCGCAGCGCGGGTCGCTGGTAAGTGCGGCATCGTACGCCAGTCGATATGTGTGCGCGGCATCGATCATCTGCGATTCCTCGCATACCTCGCCGACCAGTGCGGCCAGGTTGGTATTCGCACGCCGCAGGACCGTGCGCCCGGCATCGCCGCGTGCCAAAAACAGCAGCTGCTCCACGAGCTCCTGCATATGCTCGCTTTCGGCTTTGAGCGAGGTGATGGATTCTGCCAGCACGTCCGGGTCGTCTTTGCCCCAGCGGTCGAGCATGTTCACGTAACCCTGAATCACCGCGATGGGCGTGCGCAGCTCGTGACTCGCATCGTTGACAAAGCGCATCTGCTGCAGCTTTGCCTCTTGCATCTGGCGCAGCAGGCGGTTGAGTGCGACCTCGATGCTCGCCAGGTCGGCGTCGCCGGTGGTGACGCTCGGCGAGTCGACGCTTGCGCGCTCGATGGCCTGCTCCAGCGTTTCCATCTTGCCGCCGGCGAGCTGCATGCGGCCGAGCTCGTCCACACGCAAGGCCAGGTCGTTGAGCGGCGCCATAGTGCGGCGCACGCGGCGGGCGCCGCCGAGCATGTTGAGCACGCTGATGACCTGCCAACCCACAACGACAAGGTAGAGAGGCCATAGCGCGACGAGGTCCTGCGCGAGGGGGAAGGTCTTGGTGGTGCGCGCAAACTCGACGGTATAGGTGAGCGTTGTCAGGTCCCAGCCGCGCGCGGGCGTCAGTGACATGCCGTGAACGCTGGCGCTGGGGATCCATCCCGCGGTAAACGCGCCATCGGGCAGCGTCTGGTTGTAGCCATAGACGAGGATCGCCGCCGCAACAAGCAGCAGTAACAGATCCAGCCAGACGTAGCTCACCAAGCGGCGCCACATATAGCTCCAGTTGATGGCGCGGGCGATGGAGGTGACGCGCTTAGCCTCGTCGTTACGCGCGGCAGACATAGCCCACCCCGCGCACGGTCTGGATGATGCGGGCACCGCCGGCGTCTTCGATCTTGGCACGCAGGTGCGCGATGTGCACGTCGACGTTGTTGGTGTCGCCCACATAGTCGTAGCCTAGCGCCTCGTGCGCAATGCGCTCGCGCGTGAGCACGGTGCCGGCATGCGTCATAAGCAGGGCGAGGACATCGAACTCGCGGGCGGTCAGCACGATGGGCGAGCCGCCGACCGTGACTTCGCGGCGGTCGGGATCGAGCGCAACCGAGCCCACGGTGAGCGCGGTGGGGGAGGGCGAGGCAGAGGTCTTGGCCGAGTCGCCAGCTGGGGGTATCGCAACGGCGCACCCGCCCGCACCGCCCGCCCCAACGCCGCCAACGCCCGAAGCCGTCCGCACAGCCTCCGAGCGCTTTAGCGCCACGCGGATCCGTGCGAACAGCTCCTCAATGGCAAACGGCTTGGTCAGGTAATCGTCAGCACCGGCGTCGAGCCCGGCCACCTTGTCCATCACGGCATCGCGCGCGGTGACCATGATCACCGGCACATCCTTGTGCTTGCGGACACGCCGCAGCACCTCCATGCCGTTGAGCTGCGGCAGCAGTACATCGAGCAGAATCAGATCGTAGTCGCGCTCCAGCGCTAGGTCAACGGCGGTGCGGCCATCGGCGGCGTGCTCCACCTGGTAGCCCTCGTGCTCCAGCTCGAGCGTCACAAAGCGGGCGATTTTCTCCTCGTCCTCTACAATCAGGATCCGTGCCATACGTGCCCCCGTCTGCGATTACTTGTCGTCGTTCAGATTTTGCTTGATGTCGTCCGCGGCATTGGCAGCGCTGTCCATCAGGTTGTTGATGCTGCCGGGCACGTCGCCGTCGCTATCGATGCGGTAGCGCATGCCAAAGAACAAGCCAAGCAGCATCAGCCATATCGTGGCGCCCCAGGCAAACAGGGCGACGATGGGAATCAGGATGGGAATGTTGAGGATGATCGCGTCGCGGTGCGTGGCGATAAACTTGGTGTCCAGGCTCAGACGGAAGAGCTTTTTGAGGTACTCCCACACGCTGTCCATCTTCTTGGAGAAGTCGGTCTTTTCGCTCGACTTTTCGTAGGCGACCTGCGCGGCGACCATCTCAGCCGAGGGCTCGTCGGCTGGCGCGGACTCGGTGGCGGCGTGCGCCGACGTGGTCTGCGTCTTGCCCTGCGACTCGAGCCAAATGATGGCGTCCAGGACGTTGCCGTCGGCGGCGTCGAGCGCGGCCTTGGCATCGGTGTAGCTCACGTTGCACTTGGTGCGGATGGTTTCAACTTTTTCGAGGTCGTCCATGACCTGTCCTTTCGTTCGATGGGCGCGACGCCAGGCGATCTGCCCGGGCGCGAGCGTTGCGTTCGGCGGCCTGCGTTGCGCGGCGCCGCCCCGCTCTTGGTCGAACTCTATAGTGCAGGTTATAGATTAAGCGATTCTTGAGCCAAGATTAATGTTGGATGAGTTTTTGGGTGCGTGTGGGGGAGAGAAGGGGGGTCATTGTTAGTGGCTGGAGGCGAGGTCTAATACTTTTCCCGAGAAGTGAACGAGCAAAATCGGACCCCCGAAACATCGACACTTTGAGGGCGCGCTTTCCTGCGGTTTCGATGCTGGAATCCTGCGATTTTGCTGCCGAAAAATGCTGATGTTTCGGGGGTCCAAAAACAGGCGTTCACTTCCCGGGAAAAGTATTAGACCTCGATAGTGGGGGATGGTGGGCCGGTGGCAAGCCGGCGGCAGGAGGTGGTCCTGCCGCCGGCTTGGGGCGTTGCTGCTGCCTATGTGCTACTCGCAGATTTGGTCGACCACCTCGGTGATGGTCTTTTTTGCGGCTGCGAGGTTGCGTTGGGCCTGGGCGACAGCGGCCTCGGCTTGTTTCTTTGCCTTTACGACCTCGGCAAAGCGATTGATGGATTCGCTGTACTCGCGCGTGCGCGGGTCGAGTGCCGGCGGGACTTCGATCTCGAACAGGTCGCTCGGGCGGATGGCGCGGATGTCGGCTGCTTCAGTTAATGCTTGAATCAGTTGTGCCCCATGGCCTTCGGTGAGGTATCCAACGATTATCTCCGAAAACACCACGCGTTCCTCTTCGGTCATTGTTTCGAATGACGGGCGAATGACGGTGGTGTTGTGCGAAGCAACCAGGTGCTGCTTTGCGTCGTCGGCGCTGACGACGAGCAGATTGGACGCGCCGTAACGACCCAGCATGCGTGGCATGACGATATCTCCAGCGCGGAGCTCATAGCGATCGAGAATGCTGGGGCCCACCTTTACGATTCTTGAATCCGAACCATTTGCGCTCTCTACAGCGTCTGCGGGCAGAAGGTTGCCGTCCTGAAAATCCTGAGATGAGATACGGCGCACCTCGATCGCATCAATATCGTTCGACGTGGTGCTCTCGCGGGGCATAAATGGTGCTACTCGCGTAAAAGCGTCACCGAGCGTGGCGCTGTAGTTTCGGGTGAGACTGATAAGGCTGACTTTGTTCCACGAGAGTGGGGCATGGTGCTGGAGTAGTTCACGCGTCTCGAGAACGATTGTCTCTATGGGAGAGGTCTGATCTTGATCGAGGTTAACGTGGGACCAATCCGGCGCAATAGCTAGGGGTGGGCAGGATTCTTCGTTCGCGGGGGTTGGCACCAAGTAACGAGTGAAGCTGGATAGGTTGTGGAATGTGACGCTGCGGTTTTCTGTCGACAGGACGATGAGCTCGCACATCTTGTATCTGCTGGGTTCGCTGTGCGGGAAATAGACGACACGTTCAATGAGTCCTTCGCGCATGAGAACCGTGCGCGCCTGCTCGGCTTTATCTATTAGACTTGCTGGCAGCAATACCGCTGCTTTGCTTCGACCGGAAAGTGCGAGAGCATAGAGACACCAAACAAAGGGGTCCCAATCGCAAAAGCCTAAATAGCCCGGCTCCAGATCGTTGATAAGGGCCTCGCATAAGCGTATTTCTTTGTCGTGAGTATTGCGATGGTAACCCGTGGCGTCAATAAACACCGGAGCGGGGCCGTCGGCGTCGTTTCGCTCTCCTGGTTCAAGCTCGCTAATGCTGGGAAAAACGCCTTTATTCATGAAGAGACATGTATTGAGCAAGTCGGCATCGAGCGAATCAGGTAGTCGAACGATGTGTAAGTGACTGCCTTGTTCTAGATTGAGCGCGCGCGAAATGATGGCAGCGGTGAGGCGTGGCAAAGAGAACGCGGATTCGTACATACGTATGCCCTTTCTTCTTAGTGGGTTATATATTAGCAGATTTTTTTGAAAATTTCTAATGACGAGAACAGCCCACTGTGCTATCCTTGAAGCAATCCAAAACTAACTCAATATCAACTGCTTGATGCAACCGCTATACAGCATTTAGGCAAGCTACGTTATCGAGCGAGACGATTTCACTTACGAAGCAGCAGGTTAGGTCAACAACTACTACCTATGCCTCAGAACATTCTAAAACTTAGAACAAACTAAACGACAAGCATTTGCAACCGGACAGGAAGAAGCATCCATGAAGAACGAAGACAACATTTATGAGGTATTCCTCAACACGCCCGACGAAGACCTCCGTTGCATGTGCGAAAAGAATGGGAAGGCAGAGCAGCCGCTTCCGTATCCGTACTGCGGCGAGCAGGATACCGAGCGCTTGGCTAAGGCACTCGTTGGCGTGCTGGAAAAGCATTCGCCCGATATTCCCGGGCTGGTGCCCGAGCAGTATCGAGACGATGTGCACGAGGCTCGCGAGCTTTTGGCCGCGGCGGCGCTCGCTTTGCTGTCGCTGTACTTTCCCCAGCGCGATAACTGCATGTGCTGCATGGCCATCTTAATTAGCCTGTTTCGGCACGGAAGCAATCCGCGCTTTAAATCGAGCGGCGTGCTCATGTTTGAGCAGGTTTCGACAGGTATGAAGTACTCGTCCGAAAAAGGTGGATATATTCCGTCTCGCTTTGTGCGTCATACCGACCACAAAAGGCCCTACGACCACATGCATCGCGACGGATCGCGTGGCTTTACGGCGGACGAAGACGATGTCGTCATGTTTTTCGAACGTTACCGCGTGATTCAGCAACGAGTGTTCGATACGAGTCCGCGTTTCAACTTTGAGCTATGCGTCAAATACCCGTATGAGGCACTTTCGGACAATCGGGAGAACTTTTATTGCATGGAGGAAAAGATGGAAATCGATTTGGCAACTAAGGTACGGGAGCTCCAGGACCGCTACACCCTCAACTTCGCTCAGGCCAAAGAGTATGACCTGCTCGACAAGCTGATGATTGATGCATTGCTTGCATATCTGCGCGACGGGTCAGTCTCAATCGCGGCGCGCGAGAGCTATGTGGCGCAAACCGAGCGTCTGATTGACGGTGCGGTCAAGTTGCCGTGTGCGACGAGCCCCAAGGAGGGCGCAGACGTCGACCGTATTTCCTAGCAATCACGCAGAACTATCGACAAGAAAGGGGCCGTGCAATGTCGGTCATTAAGATGTACGGCTACGAGGCCGCGCAGCAAACGGAGTATCAGACCAAGAAGTGGGCGACCAAGGAGGAAATGCAGACGCTGTCATCCGGCGATGAGCAGCGCGATGTGATCTTGGCGCAAGGTGCCACGGTGGCTTTCTACGAGGGCGACAAGCACTGGGAGACGAGCGTGTCCAACAATGTGTTTGCCTTTGGCGGTACCGGCAGCGGCAAAACGGCGAGTTTCATTTTGCCCAACCTGCTCAATCACCACGAGTGCTGCTATGTGGTCACGGACACCAAGGGCGAGCTGCTGCGCCGTACGGGGAAGGGCTTCGAGGAGGACGGCTACGAGGTAACGGTTCTCGACACCATCAATCCCGAGCAGTCGTCCGGGTACGATCCTTTGCGCTACGTGATGGATGTCGAGGATATCCCCACCACAGTGGCGTCAATCATGGAGGGGGGTCGATCCTGACAGGCGTAGCTTTAGGGACGATCCGTTTTGGGACAATGCGAGCGATCTGCTACTTCGAGCGATTATTGGAATCCTGTTCCTCTTAGAGTGCCTTGCCGGCACATTTGCGCCGGACGGGGATCCCGCAGCTCCGCGACGCTATCTTAAGATAAACAACGTCTTTAAGCTGGCGGCACTCATCAAGGTTACGGGAGATGGCGAGGGACGATTTCCGCTGGATCACCTTGTGGAGCAGGTGGAGTCCAAGGAATTTCTTGGCAAGTATGATTCTGCGAACGCGGACCTGTATGGCGTTGAACAGTATCGTGATTTTCGCGGGGCAGCCGATAGGACGCTTAAGAGCATTCTGATCACGCTCAACGCGACCATCTCGCGGCTTAAGACTCCCCAGCTCATACGCGTCTTTGAGAAAGATGAGATGCGCCTCGACCGTATCGACGAGGGCAAGCGCGTGATCGATCTTAAGGTGAGCGACAACGACTCGACCAATGCATGGCTTGCGAACGTTGCCCTTAAGCAGCTGTTTAACCTGGCCCAGCGCCGCGCCGACGCCAATCCCAGCGGGCATTTGCAGCGCCG
The DNA here is from genome assembly GCA_958371715.1 of uncultured Collinsella sp. Lineage (GTDB taxonomy): Bacteria > Actinomycetota > Coriobacteriia > Coriobacteriales > Coriobacteriaceae > Collinsella. Next base: position 53,693 of record CATXLW010000004.1, on the reverse strand, counting down.
CGTGCAGTTTATTCTGGATGAGTTTCCCAACGTGGGTCGCATTCCCGATTTTGAACGGAGTATTGCGACCGTGCGCAGCCGTGGCATTAGCTTTTTGATGTGCGCGCAATCGCTGAGTCAGCTCGATGGTGTGTACGGCAAATCCGCAGCGCTTACCATCCTCGATAACTGCGACAGCTTGATCTATATGGGCGGCGGCAGCAACATCGCGACACAGGAGTACATAAGCAATCTGTGCGGCGAGTCGGTTCTGGGCACCAATTACGTGGGCGCCGAGCGCACTGCCGTCGATGTGCGCGGTTGCGTGATAACCCCGGGCGAGGTGGGGCTTATGCCGCGTACCGACTGTCTGGTCAAAGTAACCGGCATGCGCCCCTTCCGTGCCAAGAAGTATTTTTGCGGCGACCATCCCAATGCGGCCAAGTGGCTGAGGGATTAGTCCTTGCAGCTTCGCGCGCTCAATCTTGTCTATTTGACCGCACGGCTTCCATTGGCCGCTAGCCGTGCGGCCTCGTTTTACTTCCTTACCGATTTCGTTTAGAGGGGAATTACCATGTCCGTTATGTATCGTGAGCCCAGCATCATAAAGAAGTCCAAGGACGGCCGTGTTGCCGCTGTCGATATGGCAAGCGAATTGCTCAACAGTCGTGTGCTGCTGCTGGAGGGCGAGGTCAACGATGTGACCTGCAACGGCCTTATTAAGTCCATGTTGGTGCTGGAACATCAAAGTGCGACCGAGCCCATCACCCTCATCATCAACAGCCCAGGCGGCAGCGTTACGGCGGGGCTGGCGCTCATCGACACCATGCAGTCGCTCGACTGCCCCGTGATCACGGTGGGTGAGGGCGTCGTGGCCTCGATGGCCGCGGTGATCCTGGCCTGCGGCGACCACCGCCAGGTGTACCGCCACACGCAGGTGCTCATCCACCAACTGATGGGCGGCACAGGCATGGCGCAGCAGACCGATATCGAGATTGTGGCCCAGCATACAGCGGCCATGCGCGCCGAGCTGGACGAGCTGCTGGCCGAGCATGGCAACCTGAGCGCCCAGGAGTTCCACGAGCTCACCGAGCGCGACTGCTGGTGCAATGCCAAGCGCGCCCTAGAGCTGGGCCTGGTGGACGAGGTGATTGCGCCCAGCAAGAAAGCGCTCTAGTGGGGTGCATGCCTTACAAGCACGTTAAACAGGGCGAATGAGCACGTAGTTGAACAGCCAGAAAGAGGTTGAGCATGAGCAGGATTTGGGATGTCGACGGTATTGAGTGGGAAGATCTGCCCACCGTGAGCGACCTGCTGTGCGCTGCGGACACAAAGATCCTGGCACGCGAGGTTGCCCTGCGATACGGCGGCAAGCCGGACGACCGTGGCCGTGTCGATAGCGAGCGCAACCTAAAGCGTGTCCGCCGCAAGGTCAAAAAGCTGCGCAAGATCGACCCCGAGCCCAGCGACAAGATCGTCCTGTTGCCCAAGCATGTCATCAATCGTCGCGATGCAGGCCACGGCTTTGACTATTACGACGTAGAGCCGTGCGCCTTTACGCGCAGCGGCGTGCAAAAGTCAGGGGAGGACGCGGGCGCTGAAGTATATCCGTGGGACCTGTTCCTGCTCAACGAGGAGCCCGCAAGTGTCATTCTGGGCTATCGCGTATGGCTCGGCGGCGAATGGGACCTATGCGAACGTTATCGCTTTTTGGCTGTGGTGTGCGCCAGCACGCTGCATCGCTTCCGCGAGCAAAAGGAGCTGCGCAAGTGTTTCAAGAAGGACGATGCAGCCTGTGACATGGGCGAGGATGAGGTGATCAAAGGTGTTCGCCAAGACGTGCTGTATCCCGAGGAGGTAATCAACGCAAAGCTCGGCGGCTATTGGGATACGAGCCTGGGGCTCAATCTGCCCTGGAAGGACGAGCATTTCGAGACCTGCGTACGGATCGACAGGGCAATCGATGACCTGTTTGCCGATGAAACGAAGCGTTGCGCTGCGGCGCTTGGGAAAAAGCTTGAGCGCGGATATGAGGAGCGCGGGAGTGAGGTGACGGAGCTGTTGACTGTTTCTCACGCTGCGCATGATTAATCGATCACCTATACTGGTTGGGCTCAACTGGAGAGCTTGGGCGACTCGCTCTCGCGTGCAAGCGAGTCGAATTCAATATCAATCTGCTGATGAGCAACCATTTCGCCATGCCTTTCGTCAGACCACGCTGGCGCCAGGATAGCAGATTGCTCGTTCGTGTTTTGGGCGACTATGAGCCTTGGGTACTGGCTACTCAAGTTTTTTGAATTAGACAGCGTGAATATAACAAGCAGATATCCAGTCTGCCTCGTTGGGTCGAAAGGCGCGGGGATGAAAACGTTCCCCGTGTCGTTATTCGTCCTCGCGCGCTGTTCGTAGAGTGAAAAAGCTGTTTGCATTTGCTGACAGGGAGAGAGCGGTGACTAGCTGTCTTTGTTACGACGGAAGGTCTATTTGAATGATGTCGCGAAGAGTTTCGTATGTTTCGTCAAGCATGGGGTCCTGCGGGACGAAGAGGTAAAGGCCTTTGCGCGCCCTTGTTAGCAACACTCGATAGACGTTCTTGATCATCATAGATTTGTTTTTAAACATTTCTAAATTTGCTGAGGGCGAGATTTGCCAGCTTCCATCTTTTAGATAGTAATCACCCAAGAAGCCAACAATGGGCCATTCAAGATCGATGCCCTGGGCGATGTATTCGGATGCGGCATAACGATAATCATACGAATCTTTCATATACCACTGATATGCGTTGCGAGGGCTCGTGACATATTGTGTGTTCAGATTGTTCTCGAGCAAGGGTTTGCCGTTGTCGTCGAAGCAGTGAGAGGAAATAATGAGGCCAGTGTGTTCATCTGGACTGTTGTGATCCTCAATCACCTCTTTTAAAGTGTTCCATTGCCTAAATACGCAGGTTTTTAATCCACGACGTATTAGAGCTTCGTGTTGCAAGCGGGCTTTTTCAAAATCGCAATCAAGGATTGACTCAACTAGGGGAGTCGTGTCTAAGAAGCCGTTGCGAATTGATATATGGAGGGACAAGTCTTCTTGTGGGATGTAATTGGGGCAGACGGACAGAGAGTGCCTAAGCCTGCCCGAGGAGAATACATTCCAATCTGTATGATTACGAAGTGCGTTGGCCCAAAGGTGCATCCCATCTTCTTCATTAGCACCAATGGCCTGCCCTTCGCCAATGATACATACGAGGCTTATGTCGTGATTGTGCCTTTCAACAATTTCGTCGCATTTCGAAAGCAATTGCTCTGCGTCATTTTTTCTCGTCGTTTTTCTTGCGCGTTGGGCTTCGTCAAAAACAATAACGTCATTATTGGGAACATCAGATTTTTCATAATCCCCTAGTGGGTGAATGAAGGATGATCCTTCATGGCCATCGACCTTGTATTTTAAGCTATTGTTCAAAATGTCGATCAGCGAAGCATTGCCACTAATAAAAGCTGAACGTGGGTCATTGTTGCTGGAGGTTGCTGGGTTGTAGCGATCGTATACGAGCTTTAAGCCTACAAGCGTTTTGCCCGATCCGGGAACGCCGGTTACAAACACCAGATTCTTATGTAGGGTGCTATCGTTAACGATGCATGTGATCATGTCGAGGCAGTCCTGAATTTCAGCATCGCTTATTGACTTAATATGAGGGAGCTCTTTGGTTTCAAATACTTGTTTCGCTAGATCGCACATGCTCTTTGAAGGGTAAAAAGATGCGTCTACCCATTCTTTGGTATCGTTCGAGGTCATTGTGGTGTCATTTTTAAACAGCGCATGCAGAGTTGATCTGAAATCGGTTGCGTCAAGTATATCGACCACACTGCTTTTCTCTGCTTTTCCTAACTTTGTTAGCGTCAGGAATTGCCTTACGTCCATATTCTTGCTGATGGTCGTAGAGTGAAAGGACTGTATGGACTGATGATAGCCGCCTACCTGTAGTGCATCTCTCCGGCAGGCGTTTTCCTTGCATTTAAATTCCAGGATAACGACTTTTTCTTTAGTAAGTAGGATGACGTCAGCGCGTTTCTGAGAATCTGGCATTTTGAATTCAAACGCGGCGTAGATATCGCGTGACCATTTGCAGCTACCGAGCTCTTTTTTGAGGAAGTCATAGCAGTCCTTCCAGGATTCACGGTTTAATTTACCGACTTGCATTCCGCAGATGGTAGAAACATGATTTTCGCATGCCGACGCAAATAAGTCTCGGTCATAATGCTCAAAAAGCTCGTCGATCGTGCATACGATGGCGGCGTTATTGGTGTTGATCATCGTATTTCTCCTTGTGGGTGCAGTCGGGAGGGGCAGAGGTTGCAATGCGATGCTATGCAATAGATGGCGATATTTATTGGTGTATGGATGGAAGCGCCGGTGGCGTCTATTCAGAGGCATTTTCCTTTCGGCTGTTTCTCTGCTTGTGTTTCAGATTGGCACAACGTCATCTTCCGGCGCCACGTTTGTTTGAAATGTTGAGTACAAGAGATCCATTGGTTAGTTTGATCTTGTCAAACAATGCTAAACAGAGGCTCCTAAACTCAGTGTTTTGCGAGCGGGGCTCCTATGACATTAAAGCTTATAGAGGCTAAGATTGGCAGCAGCTTAACGTCCTGGTAGTCGATCATAGGGCGCTAGAGATATCCAGCCATTTCATGGTGTCTTTCCGTTTATTAGACTCCATTAAATTCAACAATTAACCCGTCTCTGCCGAAGGCGTCTATTGCATAGAGACCCTTAAGATCTTTGTTATACTTAATCATCTTTCCGTTCCATGGCTTTTTATCCCATGTTTTCTCTCCGATTCCGACAACAAGAATGGGACATGTGCCAAGATCGCCTCGCAAGATGCGCTCCCTAGCCTTTTCATAGTTGGCGGTGGTGGTTGTCCGGTAGCTGACGGTCTGTTTTTCGGATGATAGCTCCGGATTGTCTGCTATATAGTCCTTCCACGCTTTATCAGTTATTGCACGGGTTTCTTCATGCATTCGAGTGATGAGGACCGCAAGATCGATCAAGCCTTCATCATGCCATGCTCGATATGCAGAAAAATCGCGATCAAGATTTCCGTCCTTGGGGTTCCACTCTACGTCAAGGGCAACGCGCCCCTTAACGTTGTCGACAGAATACCCTTGTTGATAGACTTCGGAAACAAGAAAGTGATCCGCTCGTTTTCCTAGGGGATCGTCCTGAACGGTTGATGCATTTTGGCCAGGAAATAAATATGCTCTTTTGTATAGGTCGACACGGGCTTCTTCCCAGCTGCGTGCCGAAAAGGCTCCGTCCAATATGATCGGAATTGGGCCTCGATTCCCTCCCTTCGTTAGAAGGAGGCTAGAACTCAGTTTAAAACATTCGAGAACATCGATAATGTCTTTCATTTCTGATGGGCAGACGGCTTTTGCAATTTTAGCGGCAGATCCGGTCTCCATGAATGTGTATTTATCTAAAATGCTAGACGGTAGTACGTCCTTATAGGTTTGAGTTTCGATCATTTTTCCGCCCAGGTTGATACTGTTTGCCAAACGAATAGATCTAATAATAGATCTATTCGTGATAGAATCTCCGAATGCCCTTAAGCAAGGAGATATTTAACTATGCATTATGAACCCCTGCCTACTGTAGAAGGCGGCTTTTCGACGGTATTGTCAGATCCGCCTTGGCGATTTCAAAATAGAACGGGAAAAGTTGCTCCCGAGCATAAAAGGCTTGGCAGGTATGCGACCATGTCGTTGGACGAGATTAAGGCTCTTCCGGTTTCTGATGTTACTGCGAAGAATGCACATCTTTATTTATGGGTTCCGAATGCGCTGCTTCCTGAAGGTCTTGAGGTTATGGAGTCCTGGGGCTTCAGGTATGTCAGCAACATCGTTTGGGCAAAACGACGCAAGGATGGCGGCCCAGATGGGCGTGGGGTCGGTTTCTATTTCCGCAATGTCACCGAATTATTATTGTTTGGTGTTAAGGGGCATATGAGGACCCTTGCTCCTGGGCGAAGCCAGGTGAATATGATCGAGACGAGGAAAAGGGAGCATAGCCGAAAGCCTGACGAACAGTACGATCTCATCGAGTCATGTTCTCCCGGCCCATATCTAGAGATGTTTGCAAGATATCCGCGCGAGCATTGGTCGGTATGGGGCAACGAGTCGGATGTGAATGTGATACCACAAGGAAAAATATATAAGGGCTATGAGGGTGGTCCGATTCTGCCTGAACTTAATCCGAACGAAAGGCTCCCGAAGGATGTTTTTGCCAAAGTTGCGCTTGCTTTGAGGACGGAATATGAGAATGGCGCATCAATCAAACAGCTTGCTGCCGAGCATGGTTACTCGATCCAACGCGTTCGAAGCCTTCTGATATCTGCCGGGACAGAGATAAGGAAACGTGGGCCGAAAAAATACTCCTAGCCTTGTATGTCTGTTGCCATCTGTTTATTCCGATGGAAAGCATGTGCAAATTATTGAGATCCTGCTTTGAGTTCTGATCCAGTCGGTTCTTTGATTCAAGGATTCGAGCGTAAGTGGGGCATTACCATTGTGGGCTGGTTCATTTGAGCCGGCCCGCTTTTAATACGTATGAAAAAGAAGCGTCGTGAATTGCGCTGTTCTCATGGCTTTTGCAAACCTAATGGAGTGCCGAGCTACAAAACATCTTGAGAGCGTGCCGAGGAGTCCTCCCCCGTTGCCTGGAAGTGCGGGTGATCCAAGACCGATCTGCTGGTTGCTACTTGCAGTGGCCATGGTTCTCGCCGGTGACATAAGAATCGTCGATGATGGATTTGCCGATTCGGTCGCTTTGCTTTTCGCTTTTAATGGTATTTGCATTCGGGACGTGATCATTTATGGCGAATAGGCAATCCCAGTAACCGGATAAACCGGGGATGGGGAGATGCTCAATTGTTCTCGCGCTCTTCTTTCTGGTCTTGTCGGCCTCCAGCTCTAATGAGATGACAGAGGCAACCAGATCGAATTTAGAGATTGACCACCCGTTATCCGATTTGCGACAGTGACCCGCATTCTTTTCTGCAAGTTTGTCTAAGAGTTCAGGAAGGGTGCCTAATTGTGCTGACTGGGTCGTAATAACAACGACTTCATTGCCATCCGCCAATGAACCGTTCCAAATTACGGGATGAGGATAACCGCATGCTTCAGGCGTTTGAGTGCTAGGTTGGTTTTTGGGCCGATTGATTGCCTTGAGCCACTCTTCGTAAAGTGCTTTCGGCACGAGAGAGGACCGTTGATAATAAGGTCCAAGGGTGTGGTCAACGGCATCGGCTAGTTCTTGAAAATATAGCTGTCGCTTTTTGTTAGCAGCCATCGGGTTGTGCCCGTCTTTCCCGCTGACAGTATCTGCTTTGCGTCTTAAATTGACGGCAGTTGCATGGGGTGGCTTTTTACCAAGCTTGAGTTTTGTATTACTTGCGGGATTGCAGTACATGCCCGTTTCGTTGTCGTATCTAGAACAATACTTGCTATTGTTGCCAGTTGGGAAAAAGGGCTTGTTACATGTGCTGCATTTTGCCGGAAGTGCCCCGGATCGCAGAGCTTCGCATAGTAGATGCGCATAGAAAGCCGAGAATGATTTCGGAAGAAAAGAATGAATCAATGAGTGGGAGCGGTCTATCAAGTGCTGGAAATGAAGGGCTTCTTGCATTGCGTCACTGTCGTTGATGTCGACAACAAGGTACTTTCCGTTATTTACGATAAACCGCATGATACCGATTGTGCTTTCGGCGTTCCTCGATAACTCCACCTTGTTGTAGAGCCTGTTCTGAATCAGGTTGAGTGCCAGAGAGTTGAGGCTATTGAGGTCCTGGACCATTGGGGCGGCGATTACATGTTTCGTGCATTTTGAGGACGTTAGTTCCCCAAAACGGCGAATTTGATCAGCGACATCCAGGATGGATTCTCCGGTAGAAAGCAGCTTCGCGAATAATGAAACGTAGCTGCTGAGGTCATCCCGATAAGAAGGCTCGTTTATCTTCTTGGATAAGCTAAGACAATCAATGATGATGTCGCCAAGAACGGCTATTGCCAACTCATGGATATCGATGGCTAGTTGGGTATCAACTAATTGACCGTGGAAGTGCGTCTCATAAAACTCTCTTTTGGTTTCTGGCGTTTTAAGCGCCAACGGGTGGTGGGCAATTGAGTGCTCGCTTCCGCGAGCGAGCTCAGGCCTACTGTTTAGGCCAAAGAGCATTTCAATGTAATTGGCCAGATTAGGGGCAACGGAATCGGCGGCATCGTTGCTGCTTAGTAACTCAAGTGCTGGCATAGCAACTTTCGCGATGTTCCTGCACTCTATTGCCCAAAGGGAGAAAACCTTCGAGGGCAAATAGGCATCGGGTATTTCATCAAGATAAACTGAATCGATGCATAATGAGCAAGCATTGAAAAAGAGCTGGTAGATACCGTCCGAATAGCCGCCGCTTATTGCGGAATCAAGCGCTTGCTTGACTGCTTCTGTGAGCTCATGCGTTATATTTGCCTTTTCGATATGGCATTTGTCGAGGTCGCCGCCTGCGTCAATTATTCTCGAACAAAGCGGAGGAAAACACGTGGAAGCATTTTTATAATCTGAGCCTTCGAGATATTGAGCTTCTTGAATGCGCTGCATTCGCTGTGGCGAATTAAAGATGCGGTGTGGAACGGGCGCTGAATGGGCGTTACGATATTCGGCATACCAAGAGGACATTTCGTTAAAGAACTTCTCAAGATCAATTCTTAGGAATTCGTTTAACAGCTCTTTTGCAGACCAATGCTGTTCGAATTCCGCTCCTTCACATTCTTGATCCTTATCGGGTTTTGCGTTTGTCAGTTGTTTGCAACAGAGATGCAAAGAGGTATCTCTGTCAAACCGAATGAAGCTAGCCCTAACACGCCAGGTCAGAGCTATTAAATTGGCACCTTGCATATTTCTTAAACCAGCACAACTTTCAAAATCAAATATACTTTGTGCCATTGTGCCACTTTGTCGTGTTCAATAGGAGTCGAGCAAGAAAGAAGTCCAAGGGAGGACGGAAAATGTTCGACGGCACCCTGTTTGAACTGGTTAATTCCACCAAGCGCGATGAGCTTGAAGATATCGTTTGCGAAGCTATGACCATCTGTGATGAGCTGAAGGTGGGCCTTTCTGAGGAGCGCGGGCTCGGCTTCTTTGAAGACTGTGCCCGTCAAAGCGCCTATGAGCTCATGCTCGACAATTGTCGTGACGAGCTTGCTCGTCTGGGCTTTGAGCTCGAGTGGGGCGTTGAGGACTATCCGGTGGTCTCGCCGGTCCGTTCGGTTTCGCTTGCGCGGATCTCAGCGCATGACGCCGTTGGCGTCGAGTATTCGAGTCGTAATGACCTCGATATAGCTTGTTAGTCTTTCTTTCTTCGTAGGCGGTCAAGCCGACCTGCTGTTTTATCGGGACTTCTAAGCAGTCCCGTTCTTTACGCCAATCACCCCAAAACTCAATCACCAACCAATCGGGTCTCTCTGAAAGGAAGATCATGAATACTTCTATTCAAAATGTGTCCGTCTCTCACAAGCCGAGCATCACCAAGATTGCCGAAGGCGCGTTGCTAATCGCTGTCGCGGCGTTAGCTGTGAACGGCATCATTTCCTTTACTGCACCGTCGTACATCTGGAAAGGTGAGATTCCTATGTTCACGCCTGACCTGTTCGATCATCCCTACGAGGCTCCAACGGTGGAGGATATTGTGTCGGGAATGGAGACGCTTGACCGGGTGTCGATGACCGCGGCCGTGCTCGTTGCTCTGTATCCTGTATACCATGCCATTTGGTGCCTCTGCGCAGGTGTTGGGTGCAATTGCAAGGCACCTGTGTTTTGCGGACGGATGTCGCGCCGCTTTGGCTCGTTGAGCGCCTGTTCGCTTTTGGCCGTGCTTGCCGTATGTCGTGGGTTTGAGTGCTATATCGACGGCGGGGCCACGGGGGACAAACTCCTCATGATCGTGGGCCTTTTCCTCATGGTGACATCGATTGCGCTTGTTTCCGGATGCGTCCTGGCATGCATTGTCAAATGGTATGAGCTCAAAGGTCCTGGGCGCTATCGTGGCGACGAGGCTCTTGTCGCATGGTTCGGCCGTGCAGATGTCTTACTGAATCGCGCGAGCTCGAACATGGTGCCGCTGTATGGTGCCGAAATGCTTGCCTGCGCGGCATCGTTGATTTTTGGATATGGCATCGCTAGCGCTATTGCATCCATCATTACGATTGTATTAACCGCCTGGGGCATTGTGCTCGCCATCATCTTTATCCCTCTTTGTATCGGCTGCGTTTCGGCTAGCTCGAAAGACTAGAAGGGTGAATCTGTTCGCGGACACGTAGAAAGCCGCGGCATCAAGCTCAGTCTTGCTTTTCCGGGTCATATCCCTTTGTATACACGGTAAAGCTGAGGTCATCGATCATGCCGGTACTGCAGACACATGCGTCGGGCGTGTTCCAAGTGTCCTGAACCGTCAGGTCGGTTGAGACGCGCTCGGGCTCATCAATTCCAAGCAATGGAATGGGTTTTGTCATCTGATCGGCGTTATTTATCTGCGCAATGATCTCCAGCAACTTGTACAACTTGATATGCCAGGAGCTGTATGGGTGCTCGCCGGGCCCCTTGAAATCCAACGTGCATTTTGATTGTGGGCTTTCGGCAAGTTGGCCCAAACGTTCAAAAAGCGCTGGGTACTCGGCTCCGGAAAACTCGACTCGAACATAACGATTGCCATCGCGGACGACTCCGTACCACATTACAGAGTATGGAAAGCCGATTCTATCCGGTCGTTTGATTTCCGTCCTGCAATTGGGCTGGTTGACGATAGACAGCCATGTCGAATAGAGCTCGTCGGAAATAAGGTCACTCGCTTGGTATGTTGGACCAATGCCATCGAGGACAAAGTTGCCAAGACGCTCAAAATAGTGGGCACAATCCGCTAGGCCATTTTTATACGCCGTATCGGCTTTTCTCTGCATATTGAGCGCGACATCGCGGGGCGATTTGCGACCAAGATGTTTTTTGGCGTTATATCGCGGGTTGCAGTAGAGCTTGGTCTCCTCGCTATATCGGTCGCAGTACTTGCTGTTGGGACCAGTTGGAAAAAAGAGCGAACCGCAGGTTTGGCATGCTATCGGCATAATGCCGCACAGCAGCAGCTCGTGAAGGATGCGGGCATAAAGGCTTGCAAAGGACCATTCCTCTTCGGTGAAGTAGAGCTCTCCTGCCTTTGAAATAACGGCTTGAAGCCCAACGAGCCTATTGAGGTTTTCCTGGTCGTTAAGCTCTGCATGCGTATGGAAGTCTCCATTTGCGAAGATCTGGTTCTCGCGCATAGCTTCGAGATAGTTTTTACGAAACGCCTGCATAAAGGGGGCGCTATTCATGCGCTTTATTCCATTCAAATGCTCTTCGAGCTTTTGAGCCGTTTCGTTTCCGGGCAAGTGTTTTTTGGCTGCGTATACAAAAGCTTCGCCAAAGCGGATGATTGCTGGCAGCTGCTCATCGAATAATCGGAATTGTCGCGGGTCGCTTGTTTTGATGGCGGCTGGGAAAAACTCTTCGTTTTGCGCGAGCAGGCTAGGTGCCTCGGTGTTTTTAAGCAGCGGGGTAAGCTCCAGACATTCCTGATAAAAAACAATGAGAAGCGCTCGAAAGAGATCGATATTGGTGCAGACGCAAGCTGTTTCTATCTGAGATTTCGCCTTGGGAAAGATGCGTATAGGATTGTCGCGGTCATACGGCACTGGTGCTGTTAGATCAGTCTCGCCGTTGGTAGCGTTAATGCTCATGTCGTTCGACTCGAGCTGGAGATAGGAGCTGAAGAGGGACGCCATTTCTTGCTTGTTGAGTTGGTCCGATGTTGTAATCACCGCGCGGTACAGGCGGTTGATCTCGTCGCACTCAATAGCGTTGTTGTACATCCAGCAGCTGTAATAGCGATAGTCGGGAATCGCCGTGATGTTCATGACACACTGTCTACAGACATTTTCAAGGAGATATCTGGCCATGCCGGAAATCTCTCCGTGTGCATGGCTTGTAATGGCTTCGTCGAATATCGGAGCAAAGAAATCGAGGTCGCGTTCCTTTTGTTTTTGAAGGTTGATAGCGATTTCAGCTTCGTTCAATTCTGCTTGGGTGGGCTCTTGGTCGGGATCGTCTGGATCGAGCCAGTCGTCATGGTCTGGCTCGGATGCGGAGTCTATCGAGGTGTGTTGCACATGGTGAGGAGCGGCAGGGGGCTGTCGAATGGCGTTCTGCAAATCGATATAAAAGCGAAGTTCTGCTCGCTCACGAAAGTGGTTCCCAATCTCGTTGAAAAGCGAGCTTAAGTCGACGCGTAATAGATCGTTGGCTATGGAGACGAGACTCCATGCGCTTGCATTGCCGGATGTGCTTCCGTCACCGGCGCAATCAATCTCTGGCGTCCTGTTAAGAAGAAGCATACGGGGATTGACGGGGGAGCGAAGAAAGCCAGCCTCAAAACCCCAGCTAAATGGTTCTTTTTCGGACTCAAGCATCGATGCTCCAAACAGCCAAAATTTAAAACGCGATAAAAGTCATATTACGCGGCTGTTCGCGGCTGTTCAATGGAGTCAAGCGAAAAGGCTTAAAACCAGGGAGGCCGTTATGCCCGATTGCATCAAGCTCAACGAAGGAAACATCGATGTGTGCGAGCGCGAGGTTATCGCTCTTCGCGAGATTATCGCCGCCGCCATGGGTCGCTTGCATCAGATGCGCAAGCAGTGCGAGCGAGGCTACGCGTCTTCGGAGGATTTCGAGAATGCGTTGGATGTTTACGGAGTGATCCGTGGGCGAGTCGATGAGCTTGACCAGCTTGGTTTCGAGTTCAGATGGTCGTCAGTTCCCGATGCAGGGATCGATGAGTGCGTCGGGCTCGAATGGATTGAGGACGACAGCTCTCCACGAGATCGCGGTTTCGATATCGCTTGTTAGTGTGTCCGCACGACTTGGTATCAATGTGGGCGAACAATCTCTAATCGGAGCCGACTAGAGGCTGCATCCTAGTTGCCGCCGACTCCGCTTTGTTCTCCGTTGAAAGGAAAAACATGAACACTTCTATTCAAATTTCGTCCAGCGCCGTTGAGCCTGCGTCCCGCACCGCCAAAGACGAGGTCGTCAAACTCGTGCAGGGCGCGCTGCTCGTTGCCGTTGCTGCGGTTGCCGCTGCCGGCACCGCCTCCGTCGCCGCCCCGTTTTGCGTCTGGAAGGGCGAGGTCGCGCTGTTTCTGAACGAGTCGTTCCATGCTGCCTTCTCCATCTCCGCGATTGCGGAGTACGCGTCGGCTGTGCCCGGGTCCGATTGGGCGTCGCTGCTCGTGGCCGCGCTCATCGCGGCCTACCCTGCCTACCATGCCGCCTGGCGTGTTCGCGAGGGCCTTGGGCTCAGCTGCGAGGCTCCGGTGTTCAGCGGGCGCGTGTCGCGCTCTCTCGCCGCGGTGAGCGCCTGCCTGCTGCTGGCGATGCTGTTCATGGGCTATGGAACGGCCTGGCTCGTCAACGGCAGCGCGGTGGGCGACCAGAGCCTTGTCGAGACGGGGCACAATGCATGGACCGTTTCCATCATGATGATGCTGGGCTGCGCCCTGATGTGCCTGTTCAAGTGGTTCCTTGCCAAGGGCCCCGGACGCAATTTCGGCAGCGGCTTTGCCGTCGAGCTGGTCCGCCTCGCCGACGTTCTGCTGAAGCGCGCGAGCTCGAACCTGGTGTTGTGCTACGTGGCCGAGCTGCTTGCCTGCCTGCTGGCGCTGGCCTTCATTACCGTGGCCTATGTCGTCGTGAGCGTGGCCATCGTGCTTGCGTTCGCAGCCGTGGCCTTAGTGGTGTGCATCGCCGGGCTTCCCGTTATCCTTGCCGCCTCGTGGCGCAGGTAGCGGGGCGACCATGCAAGTTCTTGTCACCGCGTGAGAAAAACTTGCAAGAATCGCAAGTTCTTTTCATGCGATGAGAAAAACTTGCAGGTTGGTGCGAGGACGACGGTCCTCCGCGTGAGCGCGGTTTCGATATTGTTTGTTAATGTGTCCGAACGATTGATTGGAGACAAAATGTATCCGGGCTATGAGTGCAACAACTATCCCATAAGCATTACGGATGAGGATGGTCCGTTCCTTATCATGGAGGCGGAGCTGTCTGGTGACGTCGAGCTCAATGATGAGTTTAAGAAAGACGCCAGCTATAGATATTCGTGTGCGACTGTTTCTGCGGCGATTAATCTTTGCAGGTCGATGACGGACGGCGATGCCGATCCCTGGTATGAAAGCTGGGAGAAGGCAGCTGAGCGTTATCCGCTCGAGAAATGCGAGGAAGCGACAACGCTGTATTGGATTGAGCCGACCGATCCGCACAAGGCGCTGTGCGCCTTCCATCCCCATCCCGATCTTGAGCAGTATGTGGCTGAGACAATTGAGGCTGTTGACACCTATCTGTTGGAGTGCGAGTACTGTCCCTTTACGGTCAGCCACTTAGATCTAAAGGACGTTGACGTCCTGCTCAGCGCTGCTTGGGGATTGGCTCGAGTTCTCAAAGATATTTGGGGAACTTGCGACCCTGATGTTATGGAAAAGATTGAAGATGCTACGTACAGTGCGTATATAACGGTTAGGGACCTGATCGCGGGCGAAGAGGCGGCCAAAGCCAGTTCGAAGTCTGTTGAGGATCTCTAGCTGCTGCGCTGAACGGCGTGCCTGATCGGCAGACTGTCGGCAAAAGTCCGGACAGTCTGCCGGCCTCGGTCGCTACATCGTTCCCTTGCTCGCAGCGTAATGTTCCGCCTGCTTAAGGGCGTCCTCGTAGGCGCGCTGCTTTGCTTCGTACTCTAGCGCGTAGCGCTCCTGCTCCGCTCGCCCGGGAACAGGCACGGTCATGCTTCGCAGGTCCATTGGGGCAAGTTGCACAAGCGCGTCTCCGTGCGAGGTGTCCGCCAGTTTCTTCTGCCCCTCATCGGACGACAGGTATGCCAGGACAAACTGGGCAAGCAGCTCGTCCTCAAAGGTAGCGCAGAACATGGCGTCGCAGGGGACAATGCTCTCAAACAAAAGACCGCGCTCCACGGGGCGCTCAGAACCGACAGAAAAGTGGCCTGGCGTGATGAGGGCAAGCTTGAATGGAGGCCCGACGCGTGATATGAGAAGGCTCGCCTCGCGGGCGTCGATCGGTTTGGCCTTCCGAAAATCTTCGTAGTCTACACGGCTTACATCGTAGATATCTGTATCGGGGACACGCTCAAGTACATCTTCTGCGGCAATGATTGCGCCATCATGAAGATGCTTTAGCGACAGGTAGTAGCAGTCGTGCTGTTGGTAACTGTCTGTCGGATCTGATTCGGGCAGTTTGGTTACAACGCTGCGGGCGGTGCCGCGGTAGATTGGCGCTAGCGACCCAAGGGGGATGAACATTCTCTCGTCGAACGATCCGCTCTTTGTATTGGGTAATAGGGGATAGATGCCGTTGCCCTGATCCTCGAGCCGATGCCAATAGACTGGATTCTTTTGATCGCCGTAGGCTCGGTCGACGGAATCGAGGAGCTGGTGCAGAATCTCATCGGTCATTTGCTTGTCGTCAAAGCTCCTGCCGTCAAAAAGGAAATACGGATCATTGGGCTCGCCGTCGCCAATAAAGAGCAGCGCGCGACCCTCGGCCTTTTTGGCAATGGTGTTGGGAAGAAGCACAATGCTCTTTAGCAGGCCGAGGTCACAAAGAAGGCGACGTCCATCTACGGCTCGCGCCAGATTGAACAGACGGTCCGAAATCTGAATGACGGCCGTGGCATGGGACTGAGAGCAGGCAATGGATGCCGCAAGAAAGATGTAGTACCACTCAGTGACCGAAAGCAGATCGGGGATGCCTGCGCTGCGTTGCAGCTGCTTCGAGCGCGTTCTGAGGAAATCCAGGACTCGCGCATTTGCCGCATCGATAGATGCCGGGAATTGGGATAGCGGTCGTAGCTCGGGGGGCCTGCAGTAAATGAGTGCTGATTCGTACGTGTGAGAGGCTGCGTCCTGCTCGTAGTCGTATAAAAAGATATTCTCTTCGATGGCAGTAAACGTCGACGTCGGGACTTTGGCTCGGTTTTTGCAAACGCAAGCGGGCACATAATCCCATTCGTCGGTTGCTTCGTTGTAAACGCGGTCCTCAAACTCAAACGAGGCGGCCGAAGGTCGCTTGAGGTCAATCCCCAAAACAGACCACGAGGGGCCATCGACGTGCTCGCTCGAAAACTCAAAATCGCGACAGCACAGTTCAATGAGCCTTTTCGTTCTCGACGAAGGCTGATATTTCTCGACCATATGAGACACAAGATCCGATAGATATCGGCTCATATATGGCTTGAGATCTTCGTTTAAGCGAAGAGTTGCAAATTCTGCTTTAGTTTTGAGCATGCGCACCTCCTGCATATTCCCTATATTGCGCGGTTCGCTGACTGGCCCGTCGCGGCTCAATTGCCTTCAGTCTACAAGAAGAGCAGTTGCGGCGTTTTCAGACGGGGCACTCAAATGAAAAAGAAAAAAATCGAATGGTGCGTATGAGGCCGTACGCATTGGGTAATATTTCGCTAGATACTAACACTAAGAGATTTGCATATCTCCTAGTTGTATCAAGCTACAGTGGATAAACCAACTAGTTGTTTCAGCAACGAAAGGACAGCTAATGAACGGATACGACACGTATAGGATCGAGCCAGACGCTCTCAAGAAGCCAACAACAGTGAATATTTTCGGCATGATTCTGCAAACCCTCTTTGCGGTTGTGCTGTACGTTGTCGCCGTCGACATGATGTGCTTGCTGACGACGTGGCTCGGCGGCCTTATGTTCGAGATTGGCGAGGGCAACACGGTGATTCCGCTCCATTCGTGGCGCCTGGTGGCGTTTAGGGCGTACTGGGTTGTGCTGGGCGTGGCGGTCGTTGCGGCGCTTGCCCACAAATGGATTGTGCTGTTAACGGGAGAGCGCGAATCCGACATGTGCGAGCTGCTCGGTGCAATTGAGGGTGCGGGCGCATTTGCATCCGTCGTCTGCGCGATCGTCTGTTTGCTGGGCTGTGCCGCCGCATTTGATTGGTGGGCTGGCGTTACCGGAAAGATGGCTTCGGATTCCCGCGCCAATGATTATCTGCTTTGGGCTGTTGTCTTAACAGTCGGAACGATTGTCGAGTGGCGAATTGTCGAAGGAGTTCTCAAGGCTTTATTCCCTCATGAGTGCTTGTTCCACGGGCTTCGCTTTGCATCTGCCTGCGTGGTTACTCCTCTGCTCGCGCTTGTGCCCACAGCACTGGTCATCGTCGTGTGCGCGGTGGTGGTAGGCCTTTTTGCCGGGATTGTGTTCGCATCGCTTGCGATCCCCGTGGTTATCACGGTTATTGGCATTGCCATCGCTATGAGTCGCTAACCCACAACGCAATCCAAATATCTCGCATAAAGAAAGGAACGACCATGTCGGTATTCTCTAACGCTCAAAAGCTTCTGCTGCTTGCCGTACTTACCGCTCTTATGGCTGGTGCCCTGATGTACGAAGTGTTGCATCCCACACTGTTTCCGCTGCTCAAGCAGGGCATTTTGCAGCTGCTCTACCACATTCCGGTCTTTACCCAGCCGGGCAACGTGATCTATCTGGAGTCGGCGACATCGCTGGCACTGTAGTGGTTTAAGGGCTCGGCCCACATCGAAGGAAAGAAAACCAATATGGAAAGGAAGGCGCCCATGACTCAGAAGCAGTATCGAAACATCGATCGCTACCAGGACTTGCTCAATCGAATTGCGCCTACGCGTCTGGTGGAGCAGACGCGTCAGAGTGTTATTGGCCACGAAGGAAGCTTGGAGGCCTTTGTGACGGCGCTGAGCTTTGAGGTCAACCGCTGCGTGATGTTGGCACGCGGCGCCGACCCGCGCGACGTTCTTTCGCCCGCTGCCATTTTGGTGATGGGTTCCACCGGCACGGGAAAAACCCACACCATCAAGGCCGTGGCAGATGCCGCGGGGCTCAAACTGTTCGTGTTCGATGTCTCCACCATGACGGGCGAGGGCTGGCGCGGTGCCAGCATGAGCAACTGCCTGTCGCAGGTCGCGGACTATCAGGCTGCCAATCCCGGCGAAATTTGCTTGGTGCTCTTTGACGAGTTTGACAAGGCGGTTCGTGCCGAGCCCGATGGGGGCGAAGTTGCATCGAGCTTTAGTCCATCGCAGTCGTTCCTTAAGCTCTTGGAAGGCGGGGAGATGCCGTTTGAATGTGATACCTCCAAGAGTGCGGCTATTAAGACGCTCAACCTCGATCAGGTTGTTTGCATTTTGGGCGGCGCCTTTATGGGCTTGGATGCTCTGGTGCGCAAGCGCCTGAGTGACAAGTCTGGCACCACGGTCGGCTTCGGATCCTCGTATGCCGCCGTGCGCACCGCCGCAAAATCGGCAAACGAGCTGCGAGACAGTGCGACCATCGAGGATGTTGAGACTTGGGGTATTATGTCCGAGCTGTGCGGGCGCATTGGCTCGGTGATTAACTTTAACGCCTTGAGCGTGGACGATCTGGTCCAGATTGCGTATGAACAGTACCTGCCCAAGTACAACAACATGATGGGAAATGGCGCCAAGATGGAGCTGATGGCAGATGCTGCTCGCCTTGCGGCGAAGCGCGCGGTTAAGGAAGGTGCCGGCGCGCGCGGCATGCTCCGTCAGCTGCGTCCCCTTATGATGTACGCCTGGAGGGACATGCGGGAAGATACCTATATTTCCCGTGCGACCTTGGTCGTGAGGTACGGGGAACTTGCGGTTGCGTACGAGCGCTCTCATGAGCCGCGGGGCTTTTTGCAGGAAGAGATGGGGGAGAATTCGCCCTTTCTGAACGGGAGGGAGATTGAAGCCCTGACGCTGGTGAACAACTGGATGGAGCATGAGGACGAGGACGAGCATAAGCCGTATCAGCCTGAGTTTGCTTGGCTGGCGGATTTGGTGGACGGCTCGGCGCTCGACAAGATCGTGCAGGGCGGCAAGGCATTCGATCTTGCTGGGGTGTTGTTGCGCGGCGTTCCGTTTGATGGGCCGGAGCGCATTGCCGCCCACGAGCTGCTTAAGGCGTGCGCCTGCTACAACGACGTGCTCTATGCCGATCAGGACAAGTATCGCAACCTTGCCCAGGTGCTTATGCTCACCAAATTGGTGTACAAAAAATCGCCCGATTGCTTGCTGAGCCCGCTCGATGTGGTTATGAACGGCACGACTACGGGCAACGGTTTTCAGGGTCTTGGCGAGTGGGTCGATGCCGTGAGCAGGTCCGAAAAGCCTTCGTTGGAAAAGTGGCGGTACCTGACGGCCGGGGAGGCCCTGCGGATTTACGACCACTTTAGCAAGCGCCCCGACCAGGTTAAGGAGCTTGCCGCCAAGGTGTCCCTGATGCGTGTCGCCCTTGCAGTGATGGACGTTGAGGAGCGTGAAGCATTGGAGTGCGATCTTGAGAAGCTGCTCGCTTCGTGCGAGTAATCGCCGACTGCCTCTCTTCCCTTTCTTTCCTTTTCTCAAGCGGCATGGATGCCGCTCAACCGCCCTGCGTGAGTTTTGTCCGCACGGGATGGTATTCAACACATGCAACAACTAAATCGGAGGTTTGACCATGGCTACGTGGGAACTGAGCTGTCAATCGAATCCGTCGTCTGCGAGCGACAAGGAACTTGTCCCCTATCTTGCGCGCCAAAAGGCGATGCGCGAGTTTTTTGAGCGTGCGCTGTTTGTCCCACAGGACCAGGACGGCGCCAAGGACCAGGACAACAACGGCCTGTACTTTTTGGGCGCCACGACGGGCTCGGGTAAAAACTACACGGCCGAGCAGGTCACGGCAGACCTGATTGCCGGCGGCTGGGATGAGTCGGGCTGTTTTAATAAATGTCGCGGTCGCCGTACCTTGGTGTTTGTGGTTCCGGGCAAGGACAACCGCGACAACTTTGTTGCAAGCGTGCGCGAATTGCTGGCTGGCCAGGGCATGGATCCCAAAGATGCGGCGCGCATGGTGTTCGATCTTCCGCGAGCGGGCGAGAACATTACAAACTGGATCGATGCCAGGTTTGACAAGGGCAGCATAAAGCCGCGCGATATTTCTTGCCCCTTTGGAGCGAAGGACGAGGCCGTTCTTCGCGACATTACGCACGCGTGGAACAGCGCAATGGAGATCGCCGATGATCTTTTGGGCATTTTGGACAAGAAGGAGCGTCTGGGAAGTGTTGTCGACTGCCTGACTCCGGGGCTGTGGGATAAGCTGGCGTTGGCAGACGCGAGCTTGCGCCGAGCGGTGGGTCGTGGACGTCAGAGCATCATACGTGGCTTTGAGGTGATTCCCCAGATTTGGCCCTCGGCATTGCTCAACGATAAACGCACGCCGCATGTGATCGCGTGCACGCCGCAAAAGCTCGTCAATAGAATCGATACGGTGACAGGCGCGGGTGTCGTGTTCTTTAATGCATCGGTTGCCGATGAGTGTCTGTTTATCTTTGACGAGATCGACCATGCGAAGGCCGACATGCTGTCGATGCTAGCGGCGGACCATATGAAATTCCAGCCCGATGAGATGCTGCGCATCCTTGACCGTCATTTTAATGGTGGCGTGGTGGATCCTTTGCTGCTGGGAAATCGAGGCCAGTGGATGGCGGTCTATACGCACGCCTCGACCTCGGGCGAGCACGAGGGGTCAAACGCGGCAATGGGCAAGGTTTCGCGAGCGAGCGTCGAGGAGACTGCCGAAGAGATTGCCAAGGGTGCCCAGCGTATTCAAAAGATGATCACTGCGTGTATTCAGGATATGGAGCTGCAGCAGCCTTTTGCCCTGTCTGACGAGGCGAAAGACGAGCAGCTTGCCGGTCGTCGTCTGTTTGGCAACGACGATGTCTCGGTGGGCGATGGCCTGTCGAAACCTTTGCGCTATGAGCTCGATGCTCGCCGCAACCGCAATGTGATTACGTCATGTGGGACGGACGAGCAGCAGACCGTCAACAAGGCGGTGCGCCGTGCGCGCGGCCTCGTTAGGATGGTAGTGGGCCATCTTGCCCGCTGCGCCACGCTTATGGACAGGCTGTACTACGGCAGCATTTCGTACAAGGACGATCTTTCGCGCAAGAATATCATCGATGCCCTGGGCATTAGGAACGACCAGACCAACGAGAAATACTTCTGGAATTCGCTGATGCTGGCGCTGTTCTTTAAGGATCGCAAGAACGACGAGATCGATGCCGTTGACGATTCGATGTACGCGCGCGGTGTTAACTACCTGGTGATGGAAACGACCATCGACCATATGTTAACCACGTACCTGACCAATCATGGCATTGAGCGCATGCCCGAGGCGTATCTTGCGTCCATTGCCGCCAAGGCTCCCTGCGTGTGCATGAGCGCTACCTGGAATGCGCCGACCATTAAGAACTTTGACCTTGATTACCTGGACGAAGTGCACGGCGTGGTTCGTAAGGATGCTTGGATCGACGAGCTGAACCAAGAGATCGTGCGACAGACCAAGCTATTCAACAAACAGGCGGCAACGGTGTATGACGTCGACGTCGTTTGGGTTGACGAGTCCAAGAAGCTTGCCGGCATGGCGGCCGTGGCCGGCGGCGCCTATGGAGGCGGTATCGTGTCGCCCGACGAGGTGTACGAGCGTGCGATGGAATTCTTTGACCAGATTGGCGTGAGCGAAGGGCTTGCGGTGTGCCTTCGCCGAAAGATTGCCGACAGGGTGACCACGAGCGATGCCGAAAGCATCGAGTTTGAACTCAAGCGTCTGAGCAAGACGCTCGTTGCCGTGAGCGCCTGGGCGCGTGGCGTGGCGCGCAGTGAGCAGCAGGCGGGAGCCATCTTTACGACACGACACATGGGAAACCATGGCGACTTTAATAGTTTGGCGCTGGATCTTGCCCGAGAAATCGTTGCCGAACTGGTGATTAGGAACGTTAAGCACCCCGAGGCGTCGTACGAGAAGTCGCTCGAGGAGGCCAAGGATATGGTTCCGTGCTTTAATGCCTCCGGCTGGGAGGAGGGCTGGCGCGCCGCTCAGGAACGTCTGAAGAATGGCGAGCCGACCCTGATGTTTATCAACCTTGCCGCTGGTGGCTTTTCCAAGAATCTTAAATACGAGGTGCCGGAGAGCCTGCGCGACGCGGTGCGCCAGGTCGATTGTGGTTTTGACAACGCTGAGCGACACCCCAAGATGGACCTCGATTTTTTGTACGTGGAGTCGCCTACGAGCCGTTTGACCTGGGGAGTCGATATGAGCTCAAAGAAGTTTGACCAGCAGGCACTGCTTGGCGTGGTCGAACAGGAGGAGCTCGTGGCGCGCGGCGAGATTCCGTTTATCCAGAAGCGCCATCGCGTGCGCACGGTACTGGCGGGCGTCGGTGGAAAACTGCCGGTGCGCGACACCCTCTCTTACCAGGTCGAAGGCGCTCGCATCGTGACGCAGGCCGTGGGTCGCTTGATGCGTACGAGCGTAAAGATGCCGCACGTGCAGGTGATGCTCGATCGCGAAATCGCCGCCGATTGCGATTTTTCGTTCTTGCACGATTTGCCGATGGGCTACGAGCTGGAGCAGGTGGTTGGCGCCTGCGCGGCCGTCAACAATCACATGGCGGACAAGAAGCAACACGCTGCCAGCAAGCAGCAGAACCTCGCTGCCTTTAGGAACAACCTGGCAAAAGAGAAGCACGAAAAGCTGGCGTGGAAGGTCACCTCGCTCGATGCGCGCGAGGAAGACCTGGCCGCCTTCGATGACGAACGCGACTTTTATCTGCATCATTTTTGCCTGCCGTGGGAGGATCTCGCTAGCTATCCTGCGCGCAAAAGCACCGCACTGCACATGCCGTTCGCCGCGAGTGGCTATGCGTATGCGCAGGGCGGAGCGTGTAAAGTGCCGCATTTTGAGTTTCCCAGCTATGAGGGTGAACCTGTCGAGCAGATTGCTGCCCGCCTGGAGGAGCGCTGCCACTACGACGAGGGATTAAAGGGCGCGAAGGTTCGCCAGGTAAGCCAGGCGGCGGCCTGCGTGCCCGAGCTGCTGTCGATTCAGGAAGTGCGCGAGCGTTGGTCGCACGACGGGGTGCCTGCGATGCCGCAGCCGGCGGCGACGGCACACATGACGCCCTATATGTTCCAGGCGGTGTACCTGGGAGAACTGGGAGAGTCTGCCGGTAGGGCTATCTTCGAGGCGTATTACGATGGCCGGTATTCGCTTGCTCGTGGTGATGCGGCTCATGCCGAGACAGGCGGCGATTTTGAGGTGCTCGATGCCGCCGGTAACAAGACCGGCGTGTGGATCGATTTTAAGCACTATCGCATCGGCGCCTACGAGGCCTACAGGCGCTCCGGCGGCGAGACTACGGATGCCGAGCGCTTTAAGGCAAAGGCTCAAAAAGTTGGGGCGAAGCGCCTGTTGATCGTCAATGTTTTGGCCGATGAAGCGGCGCTGGAGCTCCGTCAAAAGCCGATCGATGGCGAGGGGATGGTGTTCTCCTTCCCCTATATGGCAGCTGATGGAGCAATCAGTTTGGAGATGATGGAGGCGATCGGTCGTGCAATCGAAGCATAGCCAGCCGTGTGGCTTGGGAGACATCGCTGTGTCCGAGCTCGTATTGCAGCTCGATGCCGCGGCTGCCGAGAAGCGCTACTCGGTCTTTTGGTGCAACGTCGGCGATGCGGACAAGCATGCCGTGGCAAACTTTATGGCCGATGTGTGCCAGACAGGTAAGGTCGTCGCGCTTACGCAGCTCGAGGACAACCGCGTCTTTCTGATGGTCAAGGCGGGCGCGCAGACGGGTGACCTGAGCGCTTCGCTCGACCATGAGCAAATGGTTCCGATTAAAACTCATTGGAACGAGCTGGATGATTACATCGCATTGCGTCTGCTGTTCAACTCGTGCTCGCAATTTGAGGGGATCGAGGACGAGATTCCCAATGATACGGGGCACTTGTATGTTGTAAGCGCCAAGGGTGCTCGCCGCGACGCCATTGAGGAAGCTGGAACGGGCCCTGCCAAGATTGAGACGGTCGAGACCGTTATCAACGAGGATTGCACCTTCGAACTTAAGATCCGAACGTTTACCAAGCGACGGGTGCTCATCGGTCGTGCGGCAGGCGACAAGAAGGAGCTCGAGAAGATTAACAGCCAGGTTGGTTACAGGCTGTCGCCCGTGGCTTCGGTGGTGCTGGCTCACGGACAACGTGACGAGTACATCCTGCGCCGCGCCAAGGGCGATAAGCCGTCCAAGCGCCGTGATCTTACGTTTTCGGCCCAAGCGGAAAAGGTCGCCTATACCAAGAAGGGCATCCTGTACCGAGAGCTGCAGATTCTTGAGCGTCGGTACAGCGATTTTGCCCAGGTGTCGCTCAGAGAGTATCCGCGTAAGAGCTTCTACGAGGTTTTGAAAAGCGAGCAATATGCCCGCGTGGTTGCGGAACGTTCGGTGGGGCAGCGGGTCGTGGTGTCGTTTGCGCGCAAAGGGCTTGCCGGGGTCGCGCGCAAACTCGCCGATCGACTCAGCGATACCTCCTGGGATGTGCGCGCGTCGTATGACGGCGGAGTTGTTGATCCGTTGGCTTGGAATCTGGTTGTTGTGCCTAACGAGGTTGCCGAGAACGATGGCTATGCCCTGCACGCTGGGGTGGTGGAACAGCATGTGACGCCGGATGTGTGCGAGCCGCTGTTTAAGGCGGCGTCGAATGCAAAGGTGCGCGGCGCACAGGAGGGGATCCTGGGGGCCATGCTCAAAGAGCTGCTGGTTAAGCAAGATGTTGCCGACGGACGGGTGAGGGCGTTTGACCTTGGCTCTTTTGGCGTTGGGTCGGTGACGGTCTGCGGCGTGGCCAATGTTGCGCGCAAGGAGAAGGATAAGGTTGAGCTGGATGAGCGCCTTGCGACGTTGACGATCGGTGCGGACGGGGCCATGGACTACGCCTCACATCCGATCGAGGACGGTCCCGTGGACGAGATGGAGCTTGAGCTGCTGACGGCCGAGGGTAAGCTCGACAAGGACGCCTATATCTTTGACGTGCGGGCGGGCGGACGCGCTATGCTCGCACGCGTGCGGGATACGGGCTTGACGACCTTCTCTAGCGACTTCGTGAACTTGGTGCGCGATTACCAGCTTACGGGTAAGGCGGGTCGTAAGAAGGAGTTTTTCGAGAGTTACAACTCGCCCTATTACGGCATTGGAACGTTCGAACGCGCAGGGATGACCTGCTACTTTGTCGGCGTCAACAACGGCACCAAAGAGGATGTGGCAACGGCGATCCATGTACGCTCGATTGAGGTGCTCGAAGGTGATGATCTGTCCGAGCTGCTGGTTCAGCTGGTCAATGTGGGGCTTTCGCGCTACGGAGCTCCCTCCAGGTGGCCGATTCCGGTCAAGTATCTCAACGAGTGCGCTGCGCGTGAGGGCGCGGTGGGGGATGTCGGTGGCGGCAAGTGATGGTGTCGTGCAATTATCGCTCCTAGAACTTTTTGAAATTATGCTTGCATTGTAAAAGGGGAGAACATATACTGCAGCCATAGCACATCAGATGGGGTCTCAAAAAGAGACCAAGCAAATGAGTTTTCAGTTTATGTTGAGAGGTACTTGAGCATGACCAGCAGAATTTTCCCCCTTTACAACGACAATACCGACCATATCGATCTCAATACCATCTGCGGTTACAGTATTTGTTCTAAGGCCGAGAACTACATGTTTGCTCAAGATGATTCAGAGCTTAGCTCCGAAGATTATGAGTACATGAATGATATTGAGCGCGAGCGGGAGTATGAGCTCGGCATCCGCTGATGGATGTGGGCTTGTCTCCAACTCCTCCGATTTAATTACCCCGTTATCACCTCTTTTTAGCGGGGCAAGTTAGATCGACTATCTGTGTCAAACAACGGCTCACCGTGGGAAGGAATCGGCAATGAGCAAGAACATGAACAAGGACATGAACGGCAAGGCCTTGGGTAAGGCCAGGGCGGCTGGGCGCGTGGCGACGGTTGCTGCGGCGACGATTGCCATGACGGGCGGCTCGCTGCTGTCGCCTCTGACCGCGGCGGCGCAGGGTGCGGATGGCATTGGCGCCGCGGGCGCAACGGCTGCGGTGATGTCGCCGCTGACGAGCGCTGCGGCCGCCGGTGCTGGCGTGGGCGCCGTGTCTGCGGCGCAAAAGGTCGCCGATCTGCAGGCTGCAGTTGATGCGGCGCGCGCCAAGGCTGCTACCGCCAAGGCCGATCTGGCAGCGGCTGCTGCTCCCTACGATGCTGCCGTCGTCAACCAGCAGCAGGCGCAGGGTGCCTATGACGCGGCTTGCGATGCGAGCAAGAGCGCGGCTTCTGCTGCCTCGGCCGAGCTGGAAAAGCAGATGGGTGCCGCGCAGGATAAGGCCGATCTTGACGTCAAGGCGCTTGAGGACGCTCGGGCTGCGCTTGATGCCGCCAAGAGGAGCCTGACGGACAAGGACGAAGCCCTGGCTGTCGCCCAGAAGGCGGCTGCCGATGCCCAGTCTGCGTTTGAGGCCGCACAGGCTGCTGCATCCGATGCCACGCCCGAGGCCGTAGCCGCCGCCCAGGCTGCCGCAGAGCAGGCCGCGAGTGATTTGGAGCAGGCAAAGCAGTCGGCAGCTGATGTGCAGGCTAAGCTCTCGGATGCTCAGGTCGCTGCTGCTGGCGCCGCTGCCAAGCGGCAGGACGCACAGGGCAAGCTTTCGACAGCTCAGCAGGCAAAGGCCGCGGCAGATGCGGATGTGGATGCCGCGCAGGCGAGCTATGACGCGGCCAAGGCCGATCTGGACCGAGCCGAGCAGGGCGCTGCGGGCCCAGAGTACGAGGCCGCCAAGGCAAAGGTGACCGCTGCGTCCGAGGCGCTAACGGCCGCCAAGGCCACGCAGTCGCAGCGCGAGAGCGAGCTTGCTGCCGTCGAGCAAGAGGTGGCTGCCGTCGAGGGCGAGGTGCAGGCTGCTCAGCAGACACTCGCCGCTCAGCAACAGGCTGCTGCCGCTACCCAGGCCAAGTTGGATGACGCTGCTGCCGCCAAGACGGCAGCCGATGCCGCCCTTGACCAGGCTAAGGCCGATCATGCCTCCGCGCTTACGGAGTTGGCCGATGCCCAGGCCAAGCTCTCGGCAGCCAAGGACGAGAAAGACGCTGCCGATAAGGCGCTCGATCAAGCGAAGGCCCAAAAGCGGCAGGCCGACCAAGCTGTGGCTCAGGCCCAGGCCAAGCTCGATGCCGCGCAGGCGACGGCGAACGCATCGGCGGGGAACTACCGCCAGGGTGCTATCGCGTTCTTTAAGAGTGTGGGCGCCGACGATGCGGCGAATATCATCCTCAACTGCAAACTCGCTAACTACAACAAGGTGGGCGAGGAGGTCGACGCGACAAGTCTGACCAATATGAAGCAGGCGGTCGTGTGGCTCAAAGCGTGCAACGAGTATCGCGCAAGCGTTGGCCTAGGCGAGCTCAAGGTGACGTATGCCATGATGGCGACTGCCATTGCCGATGCGAACTTCTCGGATACGAAAGTCGCGCACGCTCAGCAGTTTAACGTGGGCGAGAATGTGGCGTGGAACTACGGAAGCAATCCGTTTAAGCAGTGGGTCGATCAGGAGAAGGCCATCTTTGATGCTGCCGCCGCCTCGCTGGGCGCATCGGGCCTTACGGGAAAGGCCGCTTACGATTTCTATACGGCGCATAGCTCCCAGATTGATAACTACGCCGCACTGCACGGTGGATCAAACCCTTCGGTCGGCCATTACATCAACGTGATCAACCCCGATTACACCGTGACGGGCATGGGCGTTTGCACGCGAGGGACGCTGTACGGGAGTACACAGGCGCAGACATTTGTATATTCTGGTCAATGGTACAAGCCGTATAACCTCAATCCGATGACGGTTGCTGAGTATGAGGCTGCGTTGAACGCGTGGTGCGACTCTCTGGCAAATCCCGAGCAAGGCGTGGACGCGGCGCGCAACGAGCTTGCTGCGGCGCAGGGCGTTGCCAACGATGCCGGCAACAAGGTGGATGCAGCATCACAGACCGCTGCGGCAAAGCAAGCCCAGGTTGAGCGCGCTGCCGATGACGTTGATACCGCGGCTGCCAAGGCCTCGGAGGCCCAGGCCGCTGTGGAGCAAAAGCAGGCTGCAGCTGATGCCGCCGTGCGTGCCGTGAGCTATGCCCGCGTCGATTTGAGCGCTGCCAACGCCGCTGTCGCGGCGGCGCAGGATGCCGTGGCTGCCAAGTCTGGCGAGCTCGACATTGCCAAGGGCAAGGCGGCTGCTGCCAAACGCGCGCTGGACGCCGCTCGTACCGGTGTTGACGAAAAGCAGGATGCACTTGCCGCGGCCCAGGATGAGCTGGCGGCATACTCAGCCGATATCGCCGCTGCTCAGCGTGCGTTTGATGCGGCATCGTCTGCACTCGAAGACGCTCGTGCCAATCAGCGCGTGGCGGAGGCGGAGCTTGCTGCCGCCCAAGGCGATGCCGATCAGGCAGACATCGATGCCGCTGCCGCTCAGTCGGAGCTCGATATGGCCCAGCAGACTGCGAGCGATGCCGACGCCGCCGTGGCAACGGCTCGGGCAAAGTCTGACGCGGCTGCCGCCCGTGCCTCTCAGCTTAAGAATGCCGCTGCAGCACTTGCTGAGGCCGCTGGGGACAAAGCAGCTGCCGATGCCGCGCTCGATGCTGCGGAGGTGGCCGTGAGCGATGCCGAGTACGACGTGGTGGAGGCTGACGATGCCGTGGCGAATGCAACTGCCGCCCGCGATGCCTCTGCCGCCGCGGTTGCCCGCCTGCGCGGGATCAATCTTGCCGAAGCCATCGTCAATGGCAGCGTTGACGATGCGGGCGAGGCGCTCAATGCCAAAATCGCTGCGGCTCACGATGCCGCCGAGCACGTCGCAGCCGCCAAGGCCGAGCTCGATGCCGCCGTGGCTGCGGCGGATGCTGTGGCGCCGGCATACTTGGAGGCGCTTGCAAACTACACCGCCGCCAAGGCCGAGCTCGACCAGGCTATTGTCGAGCTCAACGCCGAGATTGCTCGCCAAGAGGCCGCCGAACGCGGGAATGGCGAGCAGGCCCAGCCCGCCACACAAGTGACGTACCAGGCCAAACATGCGGTGGCAAAGACCGAGGCCGCGACTCAGCAGACGGCGATGCCTGCTACGGGCGATGCGTCCGACCTGCTGGGAGAGACCTTCGTTATCGGTGGCACGGTCCTGGTAGCCGCCGGTGTCTTCCTGTCCGATAAGCGCCGCCAGCTGACCCGTTAGGGACAGAAGGAAAGCGGACCATTTTCGGCGTGCACCGCAAGGGCGAGAAGGTCCCTCGCGGTGCACGCCGCCTTTTTCTTCAAGAGCGATTAAGGAGGGACATATGCAAATTAGAGGAGAGGCCGCGATTGCCTGCGGCTTCATGGCGGGCCTGGCAACGGGATTGCTGTTCGATGGGTGTTTCGACAGCTATATCAATCGATTCTGCGATTTTGGTTTTTCGAGAGGCAAGCCTTGGAAAACAGCGCCAGCTCGTCAAGAGGTGGCCGCGCCCATCGAGCCCCGCAGTGTGGATGCCTCAAAAATCAAGGTAATCGTCACTAAGAACGGCAAGATTTACCACCGTTCTACGGGGTGCAAAAGCCTTCCTCAAAACGCCATTAAAACAAGCGTACCATTAGCGGCTGCACTCAAGCGAGGCAAGACGCCCTGCCCAACATGCTGCCCGCCAACAGTGTGCTCGATCTAGTTTTTTGGGTGTTTGATCCGTTTGGATGGAAGAACGAAGGGTAAGCCCTAAGGGATACAGATGCCGGCCCGGCCTGCAATTTCTGCTATCGATTTGCCCAGAGCCGCACAGCGCGGAGGTGTTGCTAGATGTCCATTTTCGTTACCGGAGACGTTCACGGTGTTGCCGAGTACGGTGCGAGCCGCTTCTCGTCGCGCGTTTGGCCATTGGGCCGTACGCTGACGCGCGATGACGTGGTGATCGTTGCCGGCGACTTTGGCTTTATATGGAGCGGCTCAAACACCGACAAATACTGGCTTGACTGGTTTGAGTCCAAGCCCTGGACCACGTGCTTTGTCGACGGCAATCACGAGAACCATCATCTGCTGGCGGGACTGCCAATGCGAGAGTGGAATGGGGGTCTCGTTCACGAGGCTCGCCCGCATGTGCTGCACCTGATGCGCGGCGAGGTGTTCGACATCGTCGGGACCACGGTGCTCGCCATGGGCGGCGCCGCGAGCCATGACAAACAGTGGCGCCAGGAGGGAAAGACGTGGTGGCCCGAGGAGATGCCGAGCGAGCGCGAGATGAGCCATTGCCGCGCCTCGCTCGATCGCGCGGGCTGGAAGGTCGACTATGTTGTGACGCACGAGGCGCCGGTCGATTTGGCTGACGAGCTGTGCATGGAGTGCAATCGCGAGTTCTACGACGATTCGCTGCAGGCCTTTTTGGGCGAGCTCGACGGGCGGCTCGACTACCGCACCTGGTTCTTTGGCCATTACCATGACGATGAATGGCGCGATGACAAGCATCGCCTTATCTACCAAGATATCGTGCCGATCGAAGCGCGATGTGCCGATGGGCAGGATGAGACGGCGAGTGACTATTTTGAGCAAGAGCGTTAGGAGGTCCCCATGATCTGGTTTACCAGCGATACCCACTTTGGGCACGAGAACATGCTGCGGCTCGCCGACAGGCCTTGGTCGACTGTTGGGCAGATGAACGACGCCATGGTCGCTAGCATTAATAGCAAGGTCGCTGCGGATGACGAGCTTTACATTTTGGGTGACTTCAGCTTTAAGATGACGGTCCAAGATGCCTACGAGCTGCGCAAAAGCATTGCATGCAAGCGCATCCATCTGCTGCCCGGCAACCACGATAAAGACTGGACGCAGCCTGCGGTGGCGGATGCTTTTATCGTCGAGCCGCCCATTTGCGTGCTCAAGATCGACCGTCAGAAAATCGTGCTGAGCCACTATCCCATGGTCGACTGGCAGGGTATGTCGCACGGCGGCTGGCATTTGCACGGGCATATCCACAGCTGTGGCGACGCGTATAACAAGTTCAACCTTCGGCAGGGGCTGCTGCGCTACGACGTGGGCGTGGACGCCAACGGCTACGCCCCGGTGAGCCTGGAGGAGCTCAAGTCGTGGTTTGCACAGGTAGACGAGCCGGTGTGTTGCGTTAAGTGGCCGTGGTGGGTCAACGCCACGGGCGACGAGCAGGTCGAGCGCGATCTCGAAACCTATAAGAGGGAAGTGGTGATCCGATGACGGTCTATGTGACGGGCGACGTCCATGGCGGCGCTGACATGCAAAAGCTGCGCGACTGGGAGCTTGGGGATAGCCTGACGAGTGACGACTATCTGATTGTCGCGGGCGACTTTGGCTTTCCCTGGGATTTTTCTGCCGAGGAGTGCGCCGATATCGCCTGGCTGGAGTCGCGCCCCTATACCGTGCTGTTCGTCGACGGCAACCACGAACGCTACGACCATTGGGCGGAGCGCCCCATGGAGCTGTGGCATGGTGGGTTGACGCAGCGTCTGTCGGACACCTCGCCCATACGGCGCCTGACGCGCGGCGAGGTTTTTGAGCTCGACGGCTCAACGGTCTTTACCATGGGCGGCGCCACGAGCGTGGACAAGGAATACCGCATTCCGTATTCCAGCTGGTGGCCGCAGGAGCTGCCGGACGAGCGCAACTTTGAGGAGGCACGGACAAAGCTCGACGGCGTGGGCTGGAAGGTCGACTACGTGATCACCCACACCTGCTCCACGCGCATGCTTTCGCCCACGCTCTATCCGGGGCCCGGCTGGAATTGCCCTGCCGTTGATCGGCTTACGGCATTTTTCGATGAGCTGGAAGACCGCTTGGACTACAGGCGCTGGTACTACGGGCATTTTCATCGAGATGCCAACCCGGCCGAGCGTCATACCGTGCTCTACGACTGCATCGTTCGCTTGGGCGACGAACTCCAGCCCTGGGATGTTGCGTAGGGGCAGGCATAGCGAGCTCTTCGTATGATGTCTTGGGTAGTTACCCTACATTTTGGCAATAGTCATTATCTGTAGGGTAACTTAAGACATACTGGGAGCTGGAGGAGATGCTGCTGGCGGTCTAGAGTTTCAACGCCATTCGGTTGGTGCCGGGTAGGGTTGCAAAGCCGAAATGCGCATAGAACGCTGCCGCCTCATCATCTACTGGATCGACAACCAAAGCTCGCGCTCCCGCTAGGGCAGAAATTTTCAAGGCGTTTTCGATGGCATCTTTGAGCAACGATGCTCCCAGACCAAGCCCCTTGAATTTCTCATCAACCCCCATCATTCCAAGCAACACTGCGGGAACTTGGGAGGGGGAGTTCCGAACGAACCATCCTCCGTCAACATTTTCGCGAGCTACGGAGTGCGTACATAGCGTATAGAACCCGGCGACTGCGCCGTCGTAATACGATGCGTATATAACCGCCGACCCTCTTCTTCGCGCCGAGGCTGATCTGTTTTTAGCCCATCCGTCTACAAGGGTATTACCGCAGTGGAAAGCCTCGATGCCTTGACCAACGGGGAGTTGAACGGGCTTGGTAAACGTGCTCATTCCCAAATCGCTTTACGGTCGAGCAACGCTTTTGCGGCTTGGGGCATGGGTGAGTCGAGCATTTCGCAAAATGCATCAAAACCATCAGGAGAAAGATAGGTTGTTGACGCCTCGGCGATGTCACGTGCGGAGCTCTCGTCAAGGTGAGCCGTGGCCCATTGGGTGAGAGTTTGCCCGCGCAAGGCCGCGGCGCGCTCGTAAGTAAGGCGTTGACGCTCGGTCAGCCTTAGATCCATACGGCGCTGTTTCTCAATCGTTGGCATGGTAAAACCTCCTTTGCATCATTGTACGGAACTATTCCGTACATAACAAGATACAGAATTACGCACTCGTCGGGGGGGGGTAGTGAAGGGGGCAGGGCGTTTGACTACTCGGCCATTACGGTGATGTTCTCGCGGTGCGCGCGGATGACGTCCCAGCTAAAGTGCTCGACCAGCTGCTCGGCGGTACGCGGCGTGGTGTCCGGCGCGATGCCTGTTTGCCCGGCGAGCCATCCCAACAGTGCCTCGGGTGTGCCAAAGCGGGTGCGGAGCTCGCTCAGGTCCAGATCGCGATCGCGCTTGGAAAGGCGGCGGCCGTCCGGTGACATGAGCAGCGGAATGTGCGCGTAGCGCGGCATGGGCAGTCCCAGCAGATGCTGCAGATAGATCTGGCGCGGCGTGGAACCCAGCAGATCGCATCCGCGCACGACCTCGGTGACGCCCATGGCGGCGTCATCGACCACCACGGCCAGCTGATAGGCAAACACGCCGTCGCTGCGGCGCACCAAAAAGTCGCCGCACTCAGTGGCGAGCGCCTCGCATTGGGCACCATACGTGCGGTCCACGAATTCGATCACGTCGTCT
Organism: uncultured Collinsella sp.; assembly: GCA_958371715.1. Lineage (GTDB taxonomy): Bacteria > Actinomycetota > Coriobacteriia > Coriobacteriales > Coriobacteriaceae > Collinsella. The sequence continues at coordinate 20,266 of CATXLW010000004.1, read as the reverse complement.
GCGAGATCATCGACGGTGGGCACGCGCAGACGCGTGGCTGGGGCGCGCAGAGCACTGCGGCGGGCGATTTCTTTGGCAGAAAGGTTTCGGCAGGCGCCGCGGTAGATGGGCGTGCCGTCGCTGGCGTGCGGCGCGCTTGCGGCGTGGAGCTCGGCGCGCGTGCAAAAGCAGGGGTAGGTGAGGCCGGCGTCTTGCAGACGGCGCAGGGCGGCTTCATACAGATCCAGGCGATCGTGCTGGTAATAGGGGCCTTCGTCCCACTCGAGTCCCAGCCAGGCTAGGTCGTCAATCAGTTGAGCGGCAAGTTCCGGGCGCTTACAGCGATCGTCCAGATCCTCGATGCGCAACACGATGCTGCCGCCCTGGCTGCGGGCCGAAAGCCACGCACACAGGCAGCTGAACACGTTGCCCAGGTGCATGCGGCCCGAGGGCGACGGGGCAAAGCGGCCCACGACTGGGGTGGGAGAGGGAGTCGCCGTCGACGTGGACACGGCGGGCGTTGCTATGTTGCGTGCTTTGATATCCATGCGGACGAGTATAGCGCGGGGCGCGATGGGGAGGCGTCACTGTGGTCCGCAAGTTGTCGAGGCCCCTCATTGCGTATGGCGGGTCGCAGACTCGGTGCTTTGATACCTGTCCATCAACTCGGCACCTAAGACGACAGAAACCCCAGCAGCTCTTCGCAACTGCCGGGGTTTCCGCGGAAAAGGGGGACATGATCCTCAAGCGGACGGCAAAGGGGCAAACCGTTTTCGCTCAACTGCTTTATGCCCCTCAACTGGCGGCTCAATCAGCGCATGCCGCGCCCACACAAAGCCGCTACACCTGTGATGGAGCTATGAAGTGGTATCTATTGCCGGAGCGGGCTATGCCAAGGAGTGTCCCAGATTGCCGGCAGATAAGGAACGTCCCCAGGTGCCGGCGGCGGGTGTGACTTTTGTCCCGTTTTGACGCTCCGCTGACCTAGATGTTCGTCACATGAACTCGCAAACGTGGGACAATGACGCTACTGGTACCACAGACAAAGGATGTGCCTATGAACGCCCCCGTTGCCCAGCCCTGTCGGCAGCGCCGCCTGTTTGCGCGGTTCGCTTCCGTCTGCGCACTCGTCGCGCTTGCGTTGTTGCTGCTGCCTGCCGTCGCGCACGCCGACGGCTACTCCATGAGCCAAACCTATATCGGTGCCACGGTTGAGGCCGATGGCTCGCTGACCGTTGTCGAGGGACGCCAGTTCGATTTCGACGATGACATTAACGGCGTGTATTGGGATATCAATACAGGCTCTAACCAGCAAGGCGGCTCGGTGGTCGTCAATGTGCTGAGCGTCGAGGAAGACGACACTGCGTTTAACAAGGTCGACAGCGCAAATAAAGGCGACGACGGCGTTTACACGGTGGAACAGTCCGACGACGGCGTAAGGATTAAGGTGTTCAGCCCTCACGAGAGCGGCGACAGTGCAATCTACTACGTGAGTTATTCCATGACCGGTGCGGTCATGAACTGGGCCGATACCGCCGAGCTTTACTGGAAATTCGTCGGCGACGGCTGGTCGGCGGATTCCGATGACGTCGAGATGGAAGTTCACTTCGCAAATGCCGCTGCCGGGACGGCGGCCGTCAAGGGCGACAACTTCCGCGCATGGGGCCACGGTCCGCTGACGGGCGACGTGTCGCTCGATGAGGACGAGCCCATGGTCACCTATACCATTCCCTGCGTGCATCAGGGCGAATTCGCCGAGGCGCGCATCGCTTTCCCCAGCGATTGGGTGCCGCAGCTTGCCGCCTCGGGCGAAGAGCACATGTCAACGATCCTGAGCGAAGAGAAGGAATGGGCCGACGAGGCCAACGCCCGCCGTGAGCACGCGCGTGCGGTTGCCAGCGCGATTGCCGTGGTGTGTGTTGTTGTGGCGGTTGCCTATACCGGCGCGATCGTGATGCTCAAGCTGCGCAGGCCCAAGCCCAAGCCGCTCTTCCAGGACGAGTACTTCCGCGATGTGCCCTCTGCCGACCATCCCGCGGTGCTTGCAGCTCTTATGAGCTGGAACGACGTGCCCGATCAGGCATATATCGCCACGCTTATGAAGCTCACCGACGACCGCGTGATCAAGCTGGAAGAAGCGACCGAGACCAAGAAGAAGGGTCTGCTCCGTCGCGAAAAAGAGGAGCAGACGTATCGCATCACAGTGACCGACGAGGCCTGGAAGGCTGCCAAGAAGGACGGCATCGATCGCGACGTGCTCAAGGTCTTCTTTGCTGGCGTTAAGCCCGATAAGGACGGAGTCCGTTCGCGCACGTTTAGCGAGCTGGAGGAGTACGCTAGCGAGCGCACCACATCTGTTGGCGACAAGCTCGAGGACTATCAGAGCACAGTTAAGGGCAAGCTGGAGGCGCGCGAGCTTATTGCATCGGATGGCACTATCGCGATGGTGGCCGGCCTGGTTCTCGGCATCATCATTGTCTTTGGCATTCTGGGCTCTCTGTTCTATACCGACTTTGCGGACGCCAACGTCGGTGCCGCTATGATCTCGATCCCCGTTACGATCGTAGGCTTTGTCCTGAGCTGCACCTTCCGCCGTTACACGCCGGAGGGCGCCGAGGTGGCGGCTCGCTGCAAGGCGCTCAAGCATTGGCTTGAGGACTTTACGCGCCTGAAGGAGGCCATTCCCAGCGACCTGATCTTGTGGAACAAACTGCTGGTGATGGGCGTTGCCCTGGGCGTTTCGAAAGAAGTGCTGCGACAGCTGGCCGAGGCCGTGCCTGCGGATCTGCGCAACAGCGACGATTTCTACGACAACTACCCCTGCTACTGGTGGTATTACCATCACTACGGCAACGAGTCTCCGCTCGATTCGTTCAACGAGGTGTATCACGAGACCATCCGCGAGCTGGCTTCGAGTTCCGATAGCTCGAGCGGCGGCAGCGGCGGCGGCTTTTCCGGTGGCGGCGGTGGCGGCGTCGGCGGAGGCGGCGGCGGAACGTTCTAGCGAGCGCTTGCTTTGGGGTGGATCTTTCTGGGCGGTTGCCAGGGAAGATTCATCCCATTTTTGTGCATCGAAACGGGTCAAACTTTCCGCTGAGGACCTTCGCACAAGGGGCAGTGGACAAAAAATACCAAATATGAGTACTGTTGCTGCGTTGGTCACATATGTTTGCACATAATAATGGGCTCCTAATGAGAGTACTCCTCGTTAGGAGCCCATTTTATTGAACATTTGGGGAGTTACGTCAGCTCGTGCAGCTGGTCGTCATGCCTATAAGCATCAAAAATGCCCCGAATCGCTGCTACTAAAAAGGTAACAGTACTCATATTTGATGTATTTTGACCACGGCTATCTACAAACCCCCTAGGCCACTCATTGGGGACAGACTTAAATGACTAGTTGTTGGGGATCAGTCATTGGGGACGTTCTTAAATGACTAGGTGTGGCTGCTTGGGCTAGGCTGTTAGGTCGAGTTCGTAGAGAAAGCTTTCGCGCGGCATGTCGTGACGACGCTCTTCGCGGTTGGCGCGGTGCGTGGCCGTGCGCTTAAAGCCGTGCAACTCGTAGAACTTCCACGAGCAGTTGGAGTCGGTGTACAGGTGCGCCCTTGTCGCCCCGCGCGAGGACAGGTACGAGACCGCGGCATCGAGCAACACTGAGCCTACACCCAGGCCGTGGACATCGGGATCGACGGCGAGCAGCGTGACTTCGTTGTCGTGCGGCAACGGGCTGCTCTCGAGCAGGCGGTTGTTGGTTCGGATGGTTGCACGCACAAACGAGAGATACTCGGCGCAGGCATCAGGCTCCAGCTCGCGCATTTGCGATAGCAGAGCGCGTTCGGTGTCCATCCAATGTTCCTTGACGGTGGCGCCGGAACTCTGTCCCGCGCGCGCGAGCGCAATGCCACGCGCCTCGCCGTCAATCACTGCAACCTGCGAAAACGTCGAGGATGAAAGGCAGTAGGCGAGGTCGCACGCGGCCTCAAGGCGGTTGTACTCATCGTTATCCGAATTGTTATGCCAAAGCTGCTGCAGAATCAGCGCGATGGCGTCGAAGTCTTCGGTATCAAACGGTCGGTAGAGAACCCGCGAGACCATGGTGCCTCTTTCTTTTGCGGATGCATATCGAGCACAGTTCTACCACGCTATTGGCATCTAATTATGGTGCCCCTGTGTTCCATGAACTCACCGTGCCCGGTGCCGTGCCCATCCCCCCGCTCGCAAACTTTTTCTGCACAGCCGTGCGTTGCGGGATGCAACGTCGCGCTCGATGCGCTACATTGAATCAGTATTTTCAATGCCGCTGCGCGAGCGCTGCAGATCGACGTATCACCGACTCACAGAGCACGGCGGCGTACCAGACAGGAGGACTGCATGGGATCTGATGTGAAGATCGCACGCGCGTTGATCTCGGTTACCGATAAGACGGGCGTCGTCGATTTCGCACGGACGCTGGTCGATGACTTTGGCGTCGAGATCATCTCTACGGGCGGCACGGCTCGTGCCATCGAGGACGCGGGCGTTCCCGTAACCCCCATCGAGGAGTTCACGGGCTATCCCGAGATGATGGACGGCCGCGTTAAGACCCTGCACCCCAAGGTTCACGGCGCGCTGCTGGCCCGCCGCGATTCCGAGCAGCACATGCAGGAGGCCGCTCAGCACGGCATTAAGCTGATCGACCTGGTCGTCGTCAACCTGTACGAGTTCGAGAAGACCGTTGCCAACCCCGAGGTCACCTTCGCGGATGCCATCGAGCACATCGACATCGGCGGTCCCTCCATGCTGCGCTCTGCTGCCAAGAACGCCACGAGCGTTACCGTCATCTCCGATCCGGCCGACTACGACGCCGTCCTGGCCGAGATGCACGAGACCGGCGGTTGCACCACGCTTTCCACCCGTCGTCGCCTGCAGGTGAAGGTCTACCAGACCACCGCCGCCTACGACACGGCTATCTCCCGTTGGCTTGCCGCCCAGGCAAGTGACGTGGCGGATACCTCTGCCAAGCTCGAGATTTCGCTGGAGAAGGTCGACGACCTGCGCTATGGCGAGAATCCTCAGCAGAAGGCTACGGTCTACCGCTTTGCCGAGGGTTGCGAGAACACCGCGAGCTCGCAGTTTCCGCTCGTGGGCTCCGAGCAGATCCAGGGCAAGCCGCTCAGCTACAATAACTATCTGGATGCCGATGCCGCTTGGAACCTGGTTCGCGAGTTCGACGAGCCTGCCTGCGTGATCCTCAAACACCAGAACCCCTGCGGCTCCGCCGTTGCCGAGGACATTACGTCCGCTTACGACCGCGCCTTCGCCTGCGATCCCAAGAGCGCCTTCGGCGGCATCATCGCCTGCAACCGCGAGGTTCCCTATGAGCTGGTCGAGCACTTTGCCGATCAGAACAAGCAGTTCGTCGAGGTCATCATCGCCCCGAGCTACACTGCCGAGGCGCTCGAGCGCATGGCCAAGCGCCCCAACCTGCGCGTGCTGGCTACCGGCGGCGTGGACCACGGCGCCCAGGTGGAGCTGCGCTCCATCGACGGCGGCATGCTGGTGCAGGAGGTCGACCACGTGACCGAGGACCCCGCGACCTTTACGTTCCCCACCGACCGCAAGCCCACCGACGCCGAGATGGCCGAGCTCGAGTTTGCCTGGAAGGTCTGCAAGGGCGTTAAGTCCAACGCCATCCTGGTCTCCAAGGGTAAGGCCGGCATTGGCATGGGCCCGGGTCAGCCTAACCGCGTTGACTCTGCGCTGCTTGCCTGCGAGCGCGCCGAGGACTTCTGCGAGCGCGAGGGCGTGGAGAAGGGCGGCTTTGCCTGTGCAAGCGACGCGTTCTTCCCGTTCCGCGACAACGTCGACGTGCTTGCTGCACACGGCGTGACCTGCATCATCCAGCCCGGCGGCTCCAAGCGCGACGACGAGAGCATCCAGGCCTGCAACGAGCACAATATTGCGATGGTTTTCACGGGTGCGCGCCACTTCCGCCATTAAGTAGGGAGGTGGCGCTGCGGCTTGCCCAACCACCGCACCTTGCCGCTCATTCGTCGCCCGCGTACCCAAGTACGCGTCGCTCCTCTTTCACGGCAATCTGCGGCACCTGGGCAACCCTCGCCGACCTGTTAGGTTGACTGGGGAGGATGGGATGTTATCTCGTCCCTTGGACCGCCTCGCTTCTAAAATTATCTCTGCAAAAGACGGCCGCTCCGTTTGGAGGGCCGTCTTTTTGGTATAAGAGGACGGAATGACTAACACGAAAGGTATGACCATGCCCCAGATTGATGATGCAGAGCTGTTTGGCAATGCCGAGGACCAGCGTGCGTACGAGGACTTTTGCGCCAATCAGGAGGCGGTCGAGAAGTTTACGCTCGACAAGCCCGCGCTTATCTGCCGTTGGCGCATGTCCAACAAAAAGGTGCCCATGCTCAACCGTCACATTCGCGCGCTGTCCGAGCGCTTGGTGCAGGGCGAGCCGCTTACCCATAACATGCTCAGCTGGGCCAAGCAGCACGTTGAGTGGTCGCTTGCCGAAGGCGATTACACCGCGCACGACGGCGTGCTCATGCTGGTGATCGACGTTAACGGCAATGCCGCCATGACGGTGGGTGAGTACGAGCCGCTGGCCGATACTTCGGCCAAGGCGCTGCGTGCCCGCTCCGCCGAGGCCCGCTCCGAGGCCGACGAAACCGGCGTGGCGCCCGAGCTGCTCGCTGCCGTCAACAACGGAGAGCTGGCCTTTGTGGCGCCGGCGGACGAGTGCCTGTGTGGCACGGCGACGCTCATAGAGCAGCTGGCCCAGACCAAGGGCATCCCGGTCACGCGCGTAGACATTCCCGCACAGCTCAAGGGCGCCTTGTTCCTGGTAAGCGACGAGCACGGCGTGGTGCCTGCCACCGACGCCGACGCCGCCGAGTCTGATGCCGCGACGGTCGCCTTCTTTGCCGACGGCTACGAAAAGCTTCGCGCCCGCCGCTAAATGATTATTCTGGGACGGGGATTAAAGAATCATTTTGGTTCCCGCCACCGCTGCGAGTGCGAGGCGGACAAAACGCCCCCGCTCGCGAACAGTTCTGTCACCTTGGCGACGTGCGTGGCGCGCACCTGCAGTTTCGCAGCCATAATGGTGGCAAGACAACCAAGAGGGGAGCGGAATCCATGGCGCTAATCTATATCGTTGAGGACGACGAGCCCATTCGTCGTGAGCTTATCGACATCCTTGCCCGCGCCGGGTTTGAAATCGAGGCCTGCGAATCGTTCGAGCATGTCTCGCGCGATATTCTCGCCGCCGCGCCCGATCTGGTGCTGCTCGACCTCACGCTTCCCGTCAAGGACGGCCAGCATATCTGCCACGAGGTTCGCCGCGAATCCGAGGTCCCCATCATCGTCCTCACGTCGCGCACGACCGAGATCGACGAGGTCATGGCCATGACGCTCGGCGCGGACGACTTTGTTCCCAAGCCCTATAGCGCCCGTGTGCTCGTGGCGCGCATCAATGCCTTGCTGCGTCGCACCGCGGCGGCGGGCGAGCGCAGCACGCTCGTCCACAAGGGACTGGAGCTCGACCTCGCACGCTCCATGGTCACCAACACGCAAACGGGCACCAGCACCGAGCTCACCAAAAACGAGCTGCGTATCCTCTCGCTGCTTCTGAGCCGCGCGGGCAAGATCGTTTCGCGCTCGGCCATCATGCAGGACCTGTGGGACTCCGACGCCTTTGTGGACGACAATACGCTCACCGTCAACATCAACCGCCTGCGCACCACGCTCGAAAAAATCGGCATCAAGGGGTATTTGACCACGCATCGCGGCCAAGGCTATTCGGTCTAGGGGCCGGCTATGTCGTTTGGCAAGTTCTTTAAAGATGCACTGCTTCCCGTCGCCGTGTGGACGTGCGGCGTGCTGCTGAGCTGCTTTGTGCTGACGGTCGCCGGCGCACCCGCTTCCATCGTGGTCGTGGCGGTCGGCGTATCCTTTATCTTTGGCATGCTCGGCATCGTGATCGAGTACGCGCGCCGTCGTCGATTTTTGCACCAGCTGGAGCGCGCGGCCGAGGAGCTGGAAAGCCCTGCGTGGGTGCAGGAGATGGTGCAGTGTCCGACCTATGCCGAGGGCGAGCTCGAGTACGAGGTCCTGCGCCGGGTGGGCAAGGCTGCCTGCGACGAGGTTGCCGAAGGCCGACGTCAGACCGATGACTATCGCGACTATATCGAAAGCTGGGTCCACGAGGCCAAGTTGCCCCTGGCGGCGGCCCATCTGATTCTTGAAAACCTAGACGGCACCGAAGACGACCTGTCGCGTGTGGATGACCTGGGTCGCGAGCTGGCTCGCGTTGAGCGCTATATCGACCAGGCACTGTACTATGCGCGCTCGGAAGTCGTGGAGCGCGATTACCTGATTCGCCGCTGGGATCTCAAGACCTTGGTGACGGGTGCGATTAAGGCCAACGCGCGCGAACTCATTGCAGCGCACGTGGCTCCAGTGTGCGAAAACCTCGACTTCGAGGTCTTTACCGACGAGAAGTGGCTGGAGTTCATCTTAGGTCAGCTCATCCAGAACAGCATTAAATATGCGCGCGAGGACGGCGCGAAGATCGTGTTTTCGGGCGCATTGCTGGACGAGGGCTTGGCGAGCGAACGCATCGAGCTCACTGTCGCGGACAACGGCTGCGGCGTGAGCGCGGCCGACCTGCCGCGCGTGTTCGAGAAGGGCTTTACCGGCGACAACGGCCGCACCACCAAGCGCGCAACGGGCATCGGTCTCTACCTGGTGGCGCGCCTGTGCTCCAAGATGGGCATCGACGTCACCGCGGCATCCGACTCCGGAGAAGGCTTTGTTGTAACGTTTTCCTTCTCAACGAACAAGTTCCAATACTTTGAGTAGCCGGGCCGTCTTGCGCTGCGGACGGCTATGTTCCCGAACGTGAACTTAGCTAAGGCAACTGGCGCTATGTTCCCGAACGTGAACATAACTATGAGGCTCAAATGGATCTCCCAAAACAAAAACGTGCACCCCAAACAAAACGTGCCACCCCAAACGGGGCGGCACGCTATCTTTTATCAGCCAACTCGCTGAAGTAAGGCTGCGAAGGCCGCGGGGCCGGGAGGGGTTTCCTAAGGGCACATCCCGCAGCCGCAACGCGGCGAGGACGTGCCCGTGGAAACCCCGCAGGCCCCGCGGCCGGTGGGAGCAACGCTACTTCACGACCAAAATGTCGCAGTCGGTATTGCGCAGCAGGAACGTCGAAATCGAACCCAGAAGCGCATACTTGATCGAGGACAGGCCGCGAGCGCCGCAGAGCACCAGGTCGGGCTTGACCACGTCGAGCATCTCGTCCTTGAGCGTCTCGCGAATGCGGCCGGCGCGAATCATGACCTCGACCTCGGGAATATCGGGATTGGCCTTGGCCTCTTCGAGCTGCTTGGCGATGGAGTTCTTAAATGCCTCCTCTAGGCCGTTGACCAGATCGACCGGATAGGAACCGGCGCTCTCGAGTGCCGTGGAATCGATAACGTGGCCGATAATCAGCTTGGCGCCGTTGTTCGCGGCGACCTTGATGGCGCGTGCGAGCACAAAATCCTGCTGCTCAGTACCGTCGAGTGAAACAAATACCTTGGTGTAGCCCTCGTTCATGGTTTCCTCCTTGGTCTATCGCACGGGCGCGGGGCTCGTGCGTCGGGCGGGCGCGGGTGCGTTGACCGCCGGACACTTTATCTTGTTGCAGTTATACCCAAGGATTTCGGTTTAACTGCTCGCAATTCTGTGAACGGGCGAGTTTTTTGGTAAGGGTAGGCGCGGTCGCACCGCCAACGGTTGATAATGGGACATCGCCCGCATCGTCCGCAGAACATCTACCGGCGGGTGTCTAACGAGGGGGTCCCTTTGGATATTATCGAGCTTCTAAAATCTGCCTTCATGGGCCTGGTCGAGGGCATCACCGAATGGCTGCCCGTTTCGTCGACGGGCCACATGATCTTGGTGGACGAGTTCGTCAAGATGAACGTGAGCGAGACGTTCTGGAATATGTTCCTGGTCGTGATTCAGCTCGGCGCCATTCTGGCCGTCTGCGTGCTGTTTTTCCACGAGCTCAACCCGTTCTCGCCCAGCAAGGGCAAGGAGGGCCGTCGCGACACCTGGGTGCTGTGGGGCAAGATTGTGCTCGGTTGCATTCCTGCGGCGGCGATCGGCCTGCCGCTCAACGACTGGATGGAGGAGCATTTCTACAACGCTCCCGTCGTGGCGCTGGCGCTCATTGTGTACGGCGTGCTGTTTATCGTGATCGAGAACTGGCGCGCGAGCAAGCGCGAGGAAATGGCCGTTGCCGGTTCGTTTGGTTCGCGTGCTGTGGTGTCGGGTGGACGTCCCGCCGGTGCGCACTTTGCGGCGCCCCCCACGGCTACCGCTGAGGATGAGGACGATGACGAGAATCTGGACTTTGGTTCCATCGCCACGCTCGAGGATCTAAGCTGGAAGACTGCGCTGGGTATCGGCTGCTTCCAGGTGCTTTCGCTGGTGCCTGGTACGTCTCGCTCCGGTTCTACCATCATCGGCGGCCTGCTTTTGGGCTGCACGCGCTCGGTGGCGTCTAAGTTTACGTTCTTCCTGGCTATTCCCGTTATGTTTGGCGCGAGTGCGCTCAAGCTGGTCAAGTACTTCATCAAGGGCGGCACGTTCGGCACCAACGAGATCGCCATCTTGGGCGTGGGCTGCGTTGTGGCCTTTGTGGTTTCGCTCATCGCCATCAAGTGGCTCATGGGCTTCGTCCGCCGTCACGACTTCAAGTGCTTCGGCGTCTACCGCATCATCCTGGGCATCGTAGTGCTCGCATACTTCTTCGTTCTGGAGCCCATGCTCGGCCTGTAACTTGGTTGACGCTGCGCGGCGGCCAGAGCGACAACTTGTCATTCAAAGAGGGCGGCATGACCAAAAGGTCTATGCCGTCCTCTTTTTTGGGCGATGGGGCGGGCCTGACGGCGGCGCACGGAGTCGTGGTGTGATTTGCGTCGGTGTCCGCGCGGCTCGGTATACTGGTACGGCTCAAACTATGGCGCTGCCCGCAGGCGCGCCGTCTGTCAGATGAGGAGTCGCCCATGACCCAGCCCTTGCCCTGGGAAAAGAACGCCGCGGTACCCGTGCCGCCCGCGCCGGAACCCGTGCCGCTCGATGCATACACCGCCCCCGCTGCGCCGGAGCCCGAGCTCGTTCCGCTCGACATCTATGACGCTCCCGCGCCGGCGCCCAAGCCTATCAAGCCGCTCGTCGACATCGACAGCCTTAATCCCGCCCAGCGCGAGGCGGTCCTGACCACCGAGGGTCCGCTGCTGGTCCTTGCCGGCGCCGGCTCGGGCAAGACCCGCGTCCTGACCTTCCGCATCGCACATATGCTCGGCGACCTGGGCGTTAAGCCCTGGCAGGTCCTGGCCATCACGTTTACCAACAAGGCCGCGGCCGAGATGCGCGAGCGTCTGGCGGCACTCATCCCCAGCGGCACCCGCGGCATGTGGGTGTGCACCTTCCACGCCATGTGCGTGCGCATGCTGCGCGAGGACGCCGATCTGCTGGGCTACACCGGTCAGTTCACCATCTACGATGATGACGACTCAAAGCGTATGGTGCGCGACATTATGCAGGCGCTCGGCATTGAGCAAAAGCAGTTCCCCATCAACATGATCCGCAGCAAAATCAGCTCGGCCAAAAACGCCATGATCGGGCCCGAGGACATGCTCAAGAGCGCCGATAGCCCTAACGACAAAAAGGCCGCGCAGGTCTACCTAGAGCTGGAGCGCCGCCTGCGCGCCGCCAATGCGATGGACTTTGACGACCTGCTCGTGCGTACGCTCGAGCTGCTGCGTACCCGCCCCGAGGTGCTCGACAAGTACCAGGAGCGCTTCCGCTACATTAGCGTCGACGAGTATCAGGACACCAACCACGTCCAGTACGAAATCGCCAACCTGCTGGCCGCCAAGTACCAAAACCTCATGGTCGTGGGCGACGACGACCAGTCAATTTACAGCTGGCGCGGCGCCGACATTACCAACATCCTGGACTTTGAGAAGGACTTTAAAAACTGCAAGACCGTTAAGCTGGAGCAGAACTATCGCTCCACGGGCCATATCCTGAGCGCCGCCAACGCCGTGGTGCGTCACAACTCGCAGCGTAAAGAAAAGCGCCTGTTTACGGCCGAGGGCGACGGCGAGAAGATCCAGGCCTTCCAGGCAAGCGATGAGCGCGACGAGGGCCGCTGGATTGCCGGTGAGATCGAAAAGTTGCACTCCAAGGGTACGAGCTACGACGACATCGCCGTCTTCTATCGCACCAACGCCCAGTCGCGTATGCTCGAAGATATGTTCCTGCGCGCGGGCGTGCCCTACAAGATCGTGGGCGGCACGCGATTCTTCGACCGTGCCGAGATCCGCGACGTCATGGCCTACCTCAAGATGATCGTGAACCCGGCCGACGAGATGAGCGTCAAGCGCGTCATCAACACGCCACGTCGCGGCATCGGCTCCACCTCGATCCAAAAGATTGAGCAGCTGGCGCGCGACAACCGTTGCTCGTTCTTCCAAGCCTGCGAGATCGCGTGCGCCGAGACGGGCATGTTTAGCGCCAAGGTGCGCAATGGCCTGTCGAGCTTTGTGTCGCTGGTGCGCGAGGGCCGCCGCATGGACGGCGAGCTCAAGGACGTTGTCGAGATGATTGTTGACAAGACGGGCCTGCTGCAGGCCTTCCGCGCCGAGGGCACCATGGAGTCCGAGAGCCGCGCTGAGAACATCCAGGAATTCCTGGGCGTCGCCGCCGAATTTGAGGAGACGCACGAGGATATCGAGGGTACGCTCGAGAGCTTGGAAGAGCTGCGCGCGGCTGGCGTTGCCGATGTGCCGGCCGGCGCTGAGCCCGAGCCCGTCGTGGTGAGCGCACCTGCGCCCGAGCCGGGACCGTCCGCACCTGTGTCCTCGTTTGAGGCGCTCGTTGGCGCGCGTGATGCCGCAGGTTCCAATCCGCTCGATAGCTTGGCCGCTCCGGCGCTCTCGCCGCAGGATGCCCTGGCCGCCGCCATCGCGGGCAACGCGTATGCCGCGCCGACGGAGATGCCGGCGGGTGCCGTGCATGCCGACGAGATTGAGCGCACCTACGGTCCGCTCACCTGTAAGGCGCTGCCGGCACTCATGGAGTGGCTGGCCCTGCGCTCCGACTTGGATTCCCTGGCCGGCGAGACGCATGCCATCACCATGATGACCATCCACTCCGCCAAGGGTCTGGAGTTCCCGGCGGTGTTCGTGGCCGGCATGGAGGAGGGTATCTTTCCGCACGTGCACGACTTTGGCGGCAGTGACGATCCGGGCAAGCTCGAGGAGGAGCGTCGCCTGGCCTACGTTGCCATCACGCGTGCCCGTAAGCGCCTGTTCTTGACCTATGCGGCCACGCGTCGCACCTACGGCTCGACCTCTGCCAACCCGCGCTCGCGCTTCCTCAACGAGATTCCGTTTGAGGATATCGAGTTTAGCGGTATCGGTTCTGCCGGTTTTGAGGGCACGGGCTGGGAGAAGCGCGGCGACCGTCACGGCACCTTTGGCTCGGGCATGGGCTCGGATATGTATGGCGGCAAGGTGTTCGGTTCGCATACGCGCTCGACCGGCGGTTCCGGTTCGCGCGGCGGATCGAGCTTCGACGATTTCTTTGGTGGCAGCACCTATGGCACCGAGCGCCATCGCGGGGTTTCGCCCGACGCCGGCCGTGTTGCCTCGACCTTTGGTTCGGGCGCGCCGCGAGCTAAAAAGCCGTCGTCCAAGGTGTCGCCGACGGTGGAGCGCAAGGTCGATCGCGCCAGCGCGTCGCAGGACTTTGCCGCGGGCGATACCGTGAGCCACAAGACCTTTGGCACCGGTACCGTGATCTCGGTCGCCGGAGACATGATCGAGGTTCAATTCGAAAAAACCGGCCAGACCAAAAAGCTTATGAAAGGTTTTGCACCGATCGTCAAGCTGTCGTAATCCCGGCGGACCTGGGTGGGCGTATAGGGCAACATCGCCTGCTCGGGCAGTCCTGCTCGCACGGAGAGCACATTAAGTGCTCTCCGGCTCGTGCGGAACTCGCGACCGATGTTGCCCTATACGCCCACCCAGGTCCTCAGGTGACGTTGCTTGCGAACGTCGCTCTACTCGTTCGCTTTTTGGTCTGGAGAGCAGGGTGGGCTGATAAATAGATAAATAGATACGAGTAGGGGCTCCTCCGTTGATGAACGGGGGAGCCCCTTGTTTCGTTTTGGTTGTTGTTGCGACCTAGAGGTGGCTGATGATCAGTTCCATCTTGCCTTCGAGGTCAATGGAGCTGACGGTGCTCGGAGCTAGCAGGTGGCTTCCCTTGTGGACGGGGTCGCCGCAGACGGTGCCTTCGCCGTCGATGACCGACAGACACATGAAGGGCCAGCGCTGGTCGAGGGTCTTGCTGCCGTCGACGCGCACGCGATCGACGGTGTAGCAGGGGTTGGACTCGAGCTCGGTCACGCCATCGACCTCGGGCGCGGTCACCGTGCCGTCGGTCGGAGCCTGCGCGTTAAAGTCGATGCAATCGAGGCTCTGCTCAATGTGCAGCGGGCGCAGCTTGCCGTCGGTGCCGGGGCGGTCGTAGTCGTACAGGCGATACGTCACGTCGCTCGATTGCTGCGTCTCTAAAATGAGCGTGCCGGTCTTGATGGCGTGCACGGTACCGGAATCAATCTGGAAAAAGTCACCCTTGTGAATCGGCAGCACGTTGAGCATGTCGTCCCAGCGGCCGTCTTCGATCATCTGTGCGGCCTCGGCACGATCCTTGGCGCGCTGCCCGACGATGATCGTGGAGCCGGGCTCGCAGTCCAGCACATACCAGCACTCGGTTTTGCCCAAGCTACCGTTCTCGTGCTCGGCGGCGTACTCGTCGTTGGGATGGATTTGGATCGAAAGGTCGTCCTTGGCGTCCAGAATCTTAATGAGCAGCGGGAACTCCTTGCCCTCGCAGTTGCCAAAGAGCTCGCGGTGCTCGGCCCACAGCCATGACAGCGTGTGACCGGCGTACGGGCCCTCAGCGATCTGGCAGTCGCCGTTGGGGTGTGCCGAGATGGCCCAGCACTCACCGATGGGACCCTCGGGAATGTCATAACCAAATACGGTTTCGAGCTGGCGGCCGCCCCAGATCTTCTCGTGAAAGATCGGCGTCAGTTTAATCAAATCGGACATGTTCATACCCCCATGGTGTTGCGCGGCCGCCCACTCTAAACGAGCCGTAACGAGCGCCCGCATGACTACAAAAACCTATGCCAACGTTACGTTGTGCAGCTCAAAGCGGTCACCAACGTTGCGCGAGATCGAATGCTCAAAGGCGGTGCCGCTATCCAAAAAGCCAATCTGGTTGAGCTCGAGCAGGGGAGAGCCGGGTTTGGTGTCCAGGCGCTCAGCCTCTTCCTCGGTTGCCGCTACGGCGCGAATGGTGCGGTGGAAGCTCGAAATCTTCAGCCCGCATTGCTTGCGGATGAAGCTGTAGACCGATCCATACAGGTCTTTCTTTTTAAGGCCCGGAATCAGCTCGAGGGGCATGTAGGTGTACTCGATAACGATGGGCTTCTCGTCGACCTGGCGCACGCGCACGATGTGATAGGCAAAGTCGTCCTCGGCAATTCCCAGCTGAGTTGCGACGTCCGCTGGTGGATTGACAATCGAGAAATCGTAGACCACCGAGGTCACCTTCTCCCCGCGGTGCTCATACGAAAAACCCTGGGCGCGGTCATTTTTGCCCTGGAAAAATGCCTGGTCGGGGAGACCCGCCGTGTCCTTAACGTAGGTGCCCGACCCGCGCCGGCTGGTGACAAGGCCCTCCTCGGTGATCTGCTCGATAGCTCGTTTGACGGTGATTTTGGAAACGCTATAGAGCTCGCAGAACTCAACGACGGTGGGTAGCTTGTCGCCCGGCTTAAGGGAGCCGTCCTCGATGCTTCGACGGATATCTGCAGCTATCGCCTCGTATTTGGGAATCATGGAACCTCCTTTCCGGCTTGATTGAGTACAGAAGAAAGTATAGTCAACACCTAAGCATCCCTATTGCGTTTTTGAAAAGTTCGAGAAAGGTTTAATTAAAAAACGCTTCTCTTTAAAAACTAGAGCGCTCTAAATGAATATGCACTCGAATAATGTGGTATTGAGCAAATTGATTGGCTCGAGGACGGGGTTGGGCTGTTTTGCCGCCCAGCGAACCGAATCTCATGCTTTGAGTTTCCCCAGATAAAACCCGCCAAAACAAACCTGTCCCTTTTTGGTAGGTTTTTGCCTTGGGAGCGGTACCATACAGGCAATGTTTAAACGAGAAAGGTGGGCTCCCATGGAACCTAAGCAGTACTACATCGGCATTGACGTCGGCGGCACTTCGGTTAAGGAGGGCCTGTTCGACGAAGACGGTAACCTGCTTGCCAAGGCCAGCGTGCCTACGCCTCCCATCGTTGACGCTGCGGGCTTTGCCGCGGTGACCGAGGCTATCGACCAGGTGGTCGCCAAAGCCCAGATTCCGCGTGCCTTTGTGGCGGGTATTGGCCTGGCCGTTCCGTGCCCCATCCCGGCATCGGGCGATGCCAAGGTCAAGGCCAACATTGCCATTAACCTGCCCGAGCTGAGGATCGCCATTCAGGAGCACTGCCCCGACGCGGTCGTTAAGTACGAAAACGATGCCAACGCCGCTGCCATGGGCGAGGCCTGGCTCGGCTCTGCCAAGGGCGTGCAGAACGTGGTGATGGTCACCATCGGTACCGGCGTGGGCGGTGGCGTTGTCGTCAACGGCGACGTGGTGTCGGGCGTTGTGGGCGCCGGCGGCGAGATTGGCCACATGTGCCTGAACCCCGAAGAGGAGCGCACCTGCGGCTGCGGCGGCCATGGCCACTTGGAGCAGTATTCCAGCGCCACCGGCGTGGTGAGCAACTACCTTGCCGAGTGCAAGAAGGCGGGCGTCGACCCCATCGAGCTCACCGGCCCCTCCGATTCCAAGGACGTGTTCCAGGCCTGTCGCGAGGGTGACAAGCTCGCGCTAGCCGCGGCCGATACCATGGCCGACTATCTCGGTCGCGCTCTGGCGCTTATCGCCAACGTGGTCGACCCCGAGATGTTCCTGATCGGCGGCGGCGCATCCGCCTCGGCCGATGTCTACCTCGACAAGGTCCGCGAGCACTTTAAGCAGTACGCGCTTTCTGCCTCGCGCGAGACGCCCATTAAGGTCGCCTCGCTCGGCAACGACGCCGGCATCATCGGTGCCGCCTACGTAGCCCTGCGCGCCGCCGGCAAATAGCTGGCGCAAGGGGGCAGGTTAGTTTGCACCACATGGTGCAGAGGGGACAGACTTTGCCCCAGCGCCTGCCCCAATTTGTGCCGCGACCCTTCCGTCTCATAAGGTTCGGCGTCAGCGTGCTACCATAGCTACGTCCAAGTACACATATCAAGTGGAGGATATCCATGGCAAACGTTCTTGTCTTTGGTCACCAGAACCCCGATAACGACGCCATCATGAGCGCTGTCGTCCTGTCCCAGCTGCTCAACCAGGTTGAGTATGCCGGCAACATCTACGAGGCCTGCGCCCTTGGTCAGCTTCCGGCCGAGTCCGCCAAGCTGCTTGCCGACGCCGGCATTGCCGAGCCCCGCGTGATCGAGTCCGTCGAGGCCGGCCAGCTCGTCGTCCTCACCGACCACAACGAGTCCGCCCAGTCTGTCGCCGGCCTTAAGGACGCCACGGTCTTTGGCGTCGTCGATCATCACCGCATCGGCGATTTCGAGACCGCCGGCCCGCTGCACTACATCTGCCTGCCCTGGGGTTCCAGCTGCACCATCGTCACCAAGCTCGCCGGCGTGCTCGGCGTTGAGCTTTCCGACGTCCAGGCCAAGCTGCTGCTCTCGGCCATGATGACCGATACGCTCATGCTCAAGAGTCCCACCACCACCGATGTCGACCGCGCTGTCGCCGCCAAGCTCGGCGAGCAGGTGGGTGTCGACCCGGTCAAGTTTGGCATGGAGGTCTTCCTCACCCGTCCGTCCGGCTCCTTCACCGCAGTCGAGATGGTCGGCAACGACATCAAGATGTTCGAGCCCGCCGGCAAGAAGCTGCTCATCGGCCAGTACGAGACCGTCGACAAGAGTCGTGCTCTCGGCATGATCGACGAGATTCGCGAGGCCATGCGTGCCTACGCCGCCGAGAAGGGTGCCGATGGCATTGTCCTGTGCATCACCGACATCATGGAGGAGGGCTCGCAGGTCCTGCTCGAGGGCGAGACCGAGGCCGCTCAGAAGGGCCTGGGCATTGCCGACGAGCACGACGGCGTCTGGATGCCGGGTGTCCTCTCCCGTAAGAAGCAGGTCGCTGCCCCCATCATGGCCGCCTGCTAGGTTTAGTTGACCAAACGCCACGACCGGATCGCGGACGTCCCGCGCTCCGGTCGTTTTTTGTGCACGGCGCCGCGTCGTCTCCCGGACAGGCGCGCCCGTGCCGTTGAGCAAATAATGTTCAACCTGTGGTTCCGCTTTTCGGCCACGCCTGCGTGCTTGTCGTGCAGGGTAGGCTAGATGCAAGCGTAATACGATAGAGCGCGGCGCCGCCACTTGGGCGGGCCGTGCTTTTTTAAGACGGGATCTTTCCCGTGAAAGGAGCCGCCCATGGCAGCAACTGAGCAGCTGTTCAACGTTCGTGAGCGCAAGCGCTTTGAACGTCACGACATTTGGGAGCGCATTGCCGAGAACGGCACCATTTCTGCCGCCGTCATGGTGATCGCCGCTATCGCCGCCGTTATCTGCGCCAACACCGATGCCTACGAGGCCATCCATCACTTTTTGGAGACTCCACTGTATGTGGGTCTTGGTAGCCTTACGGCCGGCCTCACCGTCGAGGTCTTTGTCAACGACTTCCTCATGGCGATTTTCTTTTTGCTGGTGGGCATCGAGCTCAAGTATGAGATGACGGTCGGCGAGCTCAAAAACCCGCGCCAGGCCATGCTTCCCATGCTGGCAGCCGTGGGCGGCGTCGTCGTTCCCGCCTGCATCTACCTGATCTTTAACCACGCCGGCGCGCGCAACGGTTGGGCCATTCCCATGGCAACCGATATCGCCTTTGCGCTGGGCGTGCTGTCGCTTTTGGGCAACCGCGTGCCCAACGGCGTGCGCGTGTTCTTCTCGACGCTCGCCATCGCCGACGACCTCATCTCCATCGCCGCCATCGCCATCTTCTACGGTCAGAGCCCCAATCCGTTTTGGTTGGGCGCTGCCGCGCTTGTGACCTGCGCGCTCGTGTGGCTCAACAAGACGCAGCATTACCGCCTTGCCCCGTATTCGGTACTGGGTCTGCTGTTGTGGTTCTGCATGTTCAAGAGCGGCGTGCATGCTACGCTTGCTGGCGTCATCTTGGCCTTTACCATCCCGGCCAAGTGCGGTGTCAAGCTCGATAGCCTCACCGATTGGTTGGGCGAGTGCCTGCCGCTGCTCGATGATCGCTACGACGACGAGGCGCACATCCTGGGCCAGCATGACTTTACCGTCTCGACCACCAAGGTCGAGCGCGTCATGCACCGCGTGACCCCGCCGCTCATCCGCATGGAGCGTCTGATCTCCACGCCGGTCAACTTCGTGATCCTGCCGATCTTTGCGTTCGTGAACGCGCAGGTTCGCCTGGTGGGCGTGGACATGAGCACGCTGCTCACCGACCCGGTGACGCTCGGCGTGTACTTTGGCATGCTGCTGGGCAAGCCGATCGGTATCTTTGGCATGACGTTTGCCCTGGTTAAACTCAAGATTTCCGAGTTGCCGCATAATGTCAACTGGCACATGATCGCCGGTGTGGGCATTCTGGGCGGTATCGGCTTTACCATGTCGATCCTCATCAGCGGCCTCGCCTTCCCGACGGCCCAGTTTGAGGTCCTGGCCGCAAAGGCCGCCATTCTTGCCGGTTCGGTCACCGCAGCCGTGCTCGGTATGATCTACATGAGCGTGGTCTGCAAGCATCCCTCGCCCAAGGACGAGTAAGAGCGCGAAAACCGGCTCCAGAACCGATTCGGGCGCGTTCAAAATGCGGATTCGGGCGGTGCTTGCCGCCTGCCAGACACGCCAGTGGTCAAAAAACGCCGTTTGTGAGTACTGTCACAAACGGCGTATCATTTTAGGTGCGGAAAATAATGAACAAAGTTATAAGAACTGTACGTTAATGAGTGACCATCGACTTCCAATTTGGTGCTAGCTGACGGTGATTAGGAAGTTTCAAGGTGGCGCGCGCAGACGTGGTGTAAGAGCGTCCCGAGGTCCGTCGCTGCAAG
>CATXLW010000003.1:0-90357 GCA_958371715.1 uncultured Collinsella sp. | reverse complement strand
CACCATTGTCGGCCTAATCCGCGGTCCTTCATGCAGCAGGGGCTCTCAATGTTTTATGTCCTGCTCATATCGTCTGTGTAGGCTTTGCGGAAATGTGCCAATTTTGGGATACGCCCGGCGGCGTGGTCTGTTGACGGCACAGCTAACGCCACGTATCCTATCGAACTGCGTGTTTCGTAGGGGGATGCTGACCCCTCGATTCAAGCCGTTGCACTTTACAGAAAGCTGGAATCATTCGAGAAGGAGTACGCTTTGCCTACTATTAACCAGCTGGTTCGCCAGGGCCGTCGTTCCGTGCCCAAGAAGTCCAAGAACGCTGCTCTGCAGCACAACTCCCAGAAGCGCGGCGTGTGCACCCGCGTCTTCACCACGAGCCCCAAGAAGCCGAACTCGGCTCTTCGTAAGGTTGCCCGTGTTCGCCTTGTCAACGGCATCGAAGTTACTGCTTACATCCCGGGTGAGGGCCACAACCTGCAGGAGCACTCCATCGTGCTCGTCCGCGGCGGTCGTGTCCGTGACCTCCCTGGTGTCCGTTATCACGTCATCCGTGGCGCCTACGACGCTGCTCCGGTCCAGAACCGTATGCAGGCCCGTTCCAAGTACGGTGCTAAGCGCCCCAAGGCTAAATAAGCCAGATAACGTTTTGATACTTTCGCCGTGTGCCGTCTTGAGCGCCGCACGGTAGACACTTAAGGAGATTTCACATGCCGCGTCGTGCAGCAGCTAATCGTCGTGAGGTTCAGCCTGACGCCGTTTACAACAACCGCCTGGTGACTCAGCTCATCAACAAGGTCCTTCTTGACGGCAAGAAGGCCACCGCTGAGCGCATCGTTTACACCGCTTTCGAGATCGTTGCCGAGAAGTCCGAGGGTGGCGACGCTCTCGCTACCTTCAAGAAGGCTATGGACAACGTCAAGCCCACGCTCGAGGTTAAGCCCAAGCGTGTCGGTGGCGCTACCTATCAGGTCCCGATGGAGGTCAACTCCCGTCGTTCCACCGCTCTGGGTATCCGCTGGATCGTCAACTTCTCCCGCGCTCGCAAGGAGAAGACCATGGCCGAGCGTCTCGCCAACGAGATCCTCGACGCCTCCAACGGCCTGGGCGCTTCCGTCAAGAAGCGTGAGGACGTCTTCAAGATGGCCGAGGCCAACCGCGCGTTCTCTCACTATCGTTGGTAAGTTAAGGTAAGGAACTAACATGGCTAAGCCTAAGTACAAGCTTTCCGATACCCGTAACATCGGCATCATGGCCCACATCGATGCCGGTAAGACCACCACGACCGAGCGTATTCTTTACTACACCGGTAAGACCCACAAGATCGGTGAGGTCCATGAGGGCGCTGCCACCATGGACTGGATGGTTCAGGAGCAGGAGCGCGGCGTAACCATTACCTCCGCTGCTACCACGTGCTTCTGGAACAAGGACGGTAAGGACTACCGCATCCAGATCATCGACACCCCGGGCCACGTTGACTTCACCGCCGAGGTCGAGCGCTGCCTGCGCGTCCTCGATGGCGCTGTCGCCGTCTTCGACGCCGTTGCCGGCGTTCAGCCCCAGTCTGAGACCGTTTGGCGTCAGGCTTCTACCTTCAACGTCCCCCGCATCGCCTTCATCAACAAGTATGACCGCGTGGGCGCTGACTTCTTCAACGCTATCGAGACCATGAAGGATCGTCTCGACGCCAACGCCGTGGCCGCTCAGGTCCCGATGGGCGCCGAGGACAACTTCTGGGGCGTCATCGACCTGGTCACCATGACCGCATGGGACTTCAAGGCCGACGAGAAGGGCATGACCTACCCCGAGCCGATGGACGAGATCCCGGCTGAGTTTGCCGACATCGCTGCCACCAAGCGCGAGGAGCTCCTCGACGCTGCTGCCAGCTTTGACGACGAGCTCATGGAGAAGATCCTCATGGAGGAGGACTTCACCGTCGAGGAGCTCAAGGCTGCTCTGCGCAAGGGCGTTCTGGCCAACGAGCTCAACCTCGTCTTCGTGGGTTCCGCCTACAAGAACAAGGGCGTTCAGGAGCTGCTCGACGCTGTCGTCGACTACCTGCCCAGCCCGCTTGACGTCGAGGCCGTCACCGGTACCGATCCGGACACCGGCGAGGAGATTCAGCGTCATCCTTCCTTCGACGAGCCCTTCTCCGGCCTGGTCTTCAAGATCATGACCGACCCGTTCGTCGGTAAGCTCACCTACGTCCGCGTTTACTCCGGCCGCGCCGAGTCCGGCTCCTACGTTGTCAACGCTTCCAACGGTCAGCGCGAGCGCCTCGGCCGCATCCTCGAGATGAACGCCGCCGAGCGTATCGACCGTGACGACGCTGCCGCCGGCGACATCGTCGCTTGCGTCGGCTTCAAGAACTCCACCACCGGTGACACCCTGTGCGCCGAGGGCAAGGAGATCGTCCTCGAGAAGATCGAGTTCGCTAAGCCCGTTATTGACGTTGCCATCGAGCCCAAGACCAAGGCCGAGCAGGACAAGATGTCCCTGGCTCTGACCAAGCTCGCCGAGGAGGACCCGACCTTCCAGGTGTCCACCAACCACGAGACCGGCCAGACCATCATCGCCGGCATGGGCGAGCTGCACCTCGAGATCATCGTCGACCGTCTGCTCCGCGAGTTCAAGGTTGACGCTAACGTCGGTAAGCCCCAGGTTGCCTACCGCGAGACCGCCGGTCACGACGTCGAGAAGGCTGAGGGCAAGTTCGTCCGTCAGTCCGGCGGTCGCGGTCAGTACGGCCACGCCGTCATCAAGCTCGAGAAGATGGAGGAGGGCTTCGGCTACGAGTTCGTCAACGCTATCGTCGGCGGCGTCGTGCCCAAGGAGTACATCCCGTCCATCGACAAGGGCATCCAGGAGGCCCTGAACACCGGTGTTATCGCCGGCTTCCCGGTCCTCGACGTTAAGGTCACCCTGTTCGACGGTTCTTACCACGAGGTCGACTCCTCCGAGGCCGCCTTCAAGATCGCCGGTTCCATGGCTATCAAGGACGCTCTCAAGAAGTCCGATCCGCAGCTGCTCGAGCCGATCATGGCTGTCGAGGTCGAGACCCCCGAGCAGTACATGGGCGACGTTATGGGCAACCTCTCCGGTCGCCGCGGCAAGATCGAGGGCATGGAGGATCGCAAGAACAGCAAGCTCATCCGTGCCAAGGTGCCGCTGGGTGAGATGTTCGGTTACGCTACCGACCTTCGCTCCCAGACCCAGGGCCGTGCATCCTACACGATGCAGTTCGACTCTTATGAGCCCGCGCCCAAGTCCATCGTGGACGAGGTCATGAGCAAGAACGCCTAAGTTCGAGCTCCCTGTTACGTAATCCGCGAGAACATCTCTCGCACTCTTTGGAGGTTTAAGTTGGCTACCCAGAAGATCCGCATTCGCCTCAAGGGCTATGATCACGAGGTCGTCGATCAGTCCGCGAAGCTCATCGTCGAGACCGCTCAGAAGACCGGTGCTCGCGTTTCCGGTCCTGTCCCCCTGCCCACCGAGCGCAACCTGTACACGGTTATCCGCTCGCCGCACGTGAACAAGGACTCCCGTGAGCAGTTCGAGATGCGCACCCACAAGCGCCTCATCGACATCCTCGACCCCACCTCGGGCACCGTTGATTCGCTCATGCGTCTCGACCTCCCCGCTGGCGTCGACATCGACATCAAGCTCTAAGCGATATCGCTCATAGCTTACAGAGCCCCGCTGCCATTACGGTAGCGGGGCTCTTTTGTTTTGCATGATGGGTTTTGACCGCCTGGTAATGCTGCTGAGTAGGTGGCTGCGGCGCCCTATTCGCCCAAGGGGCGCAGCGATGCCTCCTCAAAATGGAAGGATCGCAAGCCGTCTTCCTTTTCGATACACGCGCGTCCAAAGGTATCGACGGTTTTAAAGATGCCTCGCGCCAGCTCGTCACCGGCAGGGGAGCGGGCGATAACGTGCTTTCCAATCCAATTGAGGTGAGCGACATATTCGCCGTGGACGGGCACGAGCGGTCCGGCGTTTTCTTCCATGGCGTTGAGCAGATCTGCCCACGCGTCTACAGCGTTTACGACGGTGTGATAGACCTCATCGAGGAGCATATCGACGGCGGGAACGTTCTCGTTGAGGTCCGAGAGACCGATTGCCGGCAGGCCACCATCGGGCACCTCCGCGGGCACATAGTTCACGTTGACGCCGATGCCACAGACCGCAAAGGGGTTGCCTTCGTTATCGCGTGCGGCCTCGACCAGAATGCCGCCGAGTTTGCGTCCACGCGCGACCAGGTCGTTGGGCCATTTGAGGCCAATCTCGTTTGCAAGACCCTGTTTTTCGAGCGCCTCGAGCACCGCTAGGCCGCTGACGGCAGCAAGACCAGAGTACTTCGCAGGATTAACGCATGGACGCAGGACAATCGAAAGCAATAGGTTGCCGGCGGTTGAATCCCACTTGTGGCCGCGCCGGCCGCGTCCTGCTGTCTGAGCCCGGGCGGCAAGTCCTGTGCCGTGCGGCGCTCCCTGTTTTCCTGCTTCGAGCAGGTCATCGTTGGTCGATCCGGTTACGTCGACTATCGTTAATTTGGCATCCATAACGGCTGCTACCTCCTTAATGAATAAGTGAATAACGCAATGGTGTCGAGAGAGACACAATGTGAAGCCTTTGTCGCATTTGGACAATTTAATGTTAACACGTTAACAACGACTGAAATGCGCTATCCTCTCTTGGTCGATGTAAACACGTCAACAACTCAAAGGAGGTTAGTGATGGGTTTCACGATTCTTGGAACAGGCTCGGCGCTTCCCAAGCGCAGTGTTTCCAATGACGAGCTGTCCGAGTTCCTCGATACCTCGGATGAGTGGATTTTTACCCGCACAGGCATCAAGAGCCGTCATGTGTGCACCACCGAGTCGCTCGACGACCTTGCCGTGGCAGCGAGCGAGCAAGCGCTCCAGACGTCCGGAATCGATGCGAGCCAGCTGGATCTTATCGTCTGTTCGACGACGACGGGCGATCATCTCGTTCCTGCCGAAGCGTGCGCCATTGCTGAGCGCCTGGGTGCCACATGTCCTGCTTTCGACGTTTCGGCGGCCTGTGCCGGCTTCGTATTTGCGCTCGATGTCGCCGAGGGCTATATCACCCGCGGTCGTGCCGAGCGTGTGTTGGTCATTGCTGCCGAGCAGATGACGCGCGCGCTCGACTGGACCGACCGCGCCACCTGTGTGCTCTTTGGCGATGGGGCAGGCGCCGCGGTGATTGAGGCTGGGGGAGACAGCCCCCTTGCCGTTGAGCTTTCGACGGCGCCCGACGTCGAGACGTTGTGCGTTCCCGGTCTGGTCGGCACCTCGCCGTTTAAGGCCTCCGCAGATAGCGAGAGCGTGCTGTCCATGAATGGCCGCCGTGTGTTCAAGTTCGGCGTCAACGCCATCTGTGACACGGTTCATAAGCTTGCGAGCGATGCGGGCATTTCGGTCGAAGACATCGACCATTTTGTATTCCATCAGGCTAACGAACGAATCCTGAGCCAGGCAGTCAAGCGCCTCGGCGTGCCAGGCGAGCGCGTGGTTCGAACGCTGCGCGAGACCGGCAATATTTCGAGCGCCTGCATTCCCTTTGCGCTTGATCGGCTGGCGCGCACCAACGCACTGAATGCGGGCGACACCATCGCCCTCGTTGGATTTGGCGCCGGCCTGGATATAGGTGGCTATCTGCTTCGTTGGAAGTAGTCGCACATAGGAAATAAAAACGCCCCTAGGGCACAAACAAAGGAGAACTACCATGGCAGATCAGAAGACCTTCGAGCGCGTTTGCGATGTTATCCGCGAGACCGCCGGTCTTGACGACGTCGAGATGAAGCCCGAGTCCACGCTCGAGGAGATTGGTCTCGACAGCCTGGGCACCGTCGAGATCCTCGTCGCCGTTGAGGACGAGTTTGGCATCCAGCTCGATACCGAGGAGAACCCCAAGACGGTCGGCGAGTTCGCCGATACGGTCGAGGCGGCATTGGAGAAGTAGAGATGCTCAAGACTCCTCTCTGCGATCTGCTCGGCATCGAAAAGCCCGTGTTCCAGGGCGGTATGGCCTGGATCGCCGACGCCTCGCTGGCGTCCGCAGTGTCCGAGGCGGGCGGCTTAGGGATTATCGCGGCCATGAACGCCGACGCCAACTGGCTGCGCGACCAGATTCATGAGCTGCGCGCCAGGACGGATAAGCCCTTTGGCGTCAACGTCATGCTCATGAGCCCGTTTGCCGACGAGGTCGCGCGGGTCGTGATTGACGAGCGGGTGCCGGTCGTCGTGACGGGTGCCGGCAATCCCACCAAGTACATGAAGGCGTGGAACGAGGCGGGCATCAAGGTCATCCCGGTCGTTGCCTCGGTGGCGCTGGCGCGCCTCGTGGCGCGTCGTGGAGCCACTGCCGTGGTTGCCGAGGGTACCGAATCAGGCGGCCATATTGGCGAGACCTCGACGATGGCACTGGTGCCGCAGGTTGTCGATGCGGTCGATATTCCCGTGGTTGCGGCTGGCGGTATCGCTGATGGCCGCGGCGTGGCGGCCGCCTTTATGCTGGGCGCCGCCGGCGTGCAGGTGGGTACGCGCTTTCTGATCGCAGATGAGTGCACCGTATCGGAGCAGTACAAGGAGATGGTGCTCAAGGCGGGCGACACGTCGACGCGTGCGACCGGACGCTCGACGGGGCATCCGGTTCGCGCCCTCAAGAGCCCCTTCACTAACGCGTATGCCAAGAGCGAGGCGGCGGGCGCAAATGCCGAGGAACTCGAGGCCATGGGCACGGGCGCGCTTCGTAAAGCCGCAAAGGACGGTAATTACGAAGAGGGCTCGTATCTGTGCGGACAGATTGCTGGCATGGTCAACGAACGCCAAAGTGCACGCGAAATCGTCGACGATCTGGTCGATGGCGCCGAGCATGTCCTGAAGGGTGCGTCAGCATGGGTAGCGTAGCGTTTCTGTTTGCCGGCCAGGGTGCCCAACACCCCGCGATGGGCGTCGACCTGATCGAGGCATCGCCGGCGGCTGCCGAAGTGTTCGCCATTGCCGACGAGGTGCGTCCGGGGACGAGCGAACAGTGCCGGAGCGCCTCGAAAGAGGAGCTCTCACAGACCGAGAACACGCAGCCTTGCGTGTTCGTGCACGACTTGGCTGTTGCCGTCGCCCTGCGCGAGCGCGGCGTGGTGCCTGCCGCCTGTGCGGGATTCTCGCTGGGCGAGGTCGCTGCACTTACCTTTGCGGGGGCATTCGATACACGAGCGGGTTTTGAGCTCGTGTGTGAGCGCGCGGCATTGATGGCCACGGCGGCTGAGCGTCACCCCGGCGGCATGCGCGCCGTCATCAAGCTCGATGCAGCGCAAGTCGAGGGCCTGGCAAAACAGGCCGGCGAGAACTGCTGGCCGGTCAACTACAACAGCCCCCAGCAGACGGTTGTGGCCGGAGCGCCCGATGCGTTGCAGAACCTCGACGCCCTGGTAAAAGAGGCTGGCGGTCGCGCCATGAAGGTCGCGGTGTCGGGTGCATTCCATAGCCCCTATATGGCCGAGGCGACTGAGGGACTGGCGACGTATATCCAAGCCGGGCACGCCCCGTCCCCTTTGCTGATTCCGGTCATGGCAAATATGACGGCGGCGCCCTATCCGGCCGACCCGCAGACGGCATCGGAGGTGCTGGCCAACCAGGTGAGTCATGCCGTGCGCTGGGTCGACGCGCTGCATGCTCTGCAGGATCAAGGCATCGACACGTTTATTGAGGTCGGCCCCGGCAAAACGCTGTCGGGCCTGGTCAAGCGTACGCTGAGCGACGTTCGCGTGTATTCGTGCGAAACGGCCGAGCAGGTCGCAGCTATTGCCGACGAGCTCGCATAGTCCATAGGGCTGAAACCCGAAAGGAATGACATGGGCAACTTGAACAACGGCGCGCTCGAGCGCAACGACTCACGTCGCGTGGCACTGGTCACGGGCGGCTCGCGGGGTATCGGCCGCGCCTGCGCTGTCGGTCTGGCGGAGGACGGCTTTGATATCGCCGTCGTCTATGCCGGCAGCGTCGATGCGGCGCGCGAGACGTGCGAAGCCTGCGAGGCGTCTGGCGCCACGGTGCGCGCATATCAATGCGACGTGGCCGATCCCGCTGACGTCAACGCGTGCGTGGAAGCGGTCCTCAACGACTTTGGGTCCATTTGGGCGCTTGTCAACAACGCTGGCATCACCCGCGATGGCCTGCTCATGCGCATGGGCGATGACGCCTTCGATCGCGTGCTCGATGTCAATCTTAAAGGAACGTTTAACATGACGCGCGCGCTCACTAAGACCTTTATGCGCCAGCGTGGCGGCTGCGTCGTCAACATGAGCTCGGTTGTGGGCCTGATGGGCAACGCCGGACAGGCTAATTACGCTGCCTCCAAGGCGGGCGTGATTGGCCTGACCAAGGCGGTAGCGCGCGAGCTTGCACCCCGCGGCGTACGAGTGAACGCGGTCGCCCCGGGGTTTGTCGAGACGGATATGACGTCAAAGCTCTCGGAGAAGGTTCGCGCGGCAACCGAGGAGCAGATTCCCCTTAAGCGCATGGCGCGCCCCGAGGAAGTGGCCGGCGTGGTGCGCTTTTTGGCGAGCGATGCGGCTGCCTACATTACGGGCGAAGTCATACGCGTCGACGGCGGAATGGCGATGTAGAAATCAGGGCCGAAGAACGGCTTGGATGAGGAGACCATGATGGAACAGAGAGTTGCAATTACCGGCATAGGTGCCGTATCGCCGCTCGGCAACACCGCGCTTGCCACCTGGGCGGCCATGTGCGCCGGGACCTGTGGCATCGGCCCGATCACGCACTTCGATACCGATGCGTTTGCCGTCAAGGTGGCGGCCGAGGTCAAGGGCTTTGACGGCAACGATTACTTTGGCAAGCGTGACGCCAAGCATCTCGACCCCTGCGTTCAGTTTGCGATGGCGGCTTCGGACGAGGCAATGCACGATGCGGGCTTTGATGTCGAAGGCGCCATCGATCGCGAGCGCCTGGGCGTCTACGTGGGCTCGGGCGTGGGCGGCATGACGACGCTCGTCGACAACGTCCACACGATCGCCGATCGAGGGCCTCGCCGTGCATCGCCCTATATGATCGCGATGATGATCCCCAACATGGCTTCGGGCAATATCGCGATCCGCCACAAGGCAAAAGGCCCGACCCTGCCCGTGGTGACCGCGTGCGCGACCTCGGCCCATGCCGTGGGCGAGGCGTTCCGCGCCATCAAGCATGGCTATGCCGATGCGATTCTCGCCGGCGGAGCCGAGGCCGCAATTATCCCCGATGCCGTTGCGGGCTTTACGTCCTGCCGTGCGTTGACCACCAACCCCGATCCCGCGACTGCCTGCCGCCCGTTCGATGCAGACCGCGACGGCTTTGTGATGGGCGAGGGCGCCTGCGTGCTCGTGCTCGAGAGCATGGAACATGCGCAGGCGCGCGGTGCGCACATTTACGCCGAGGTCGTGGGCTACGGCAACACCGATGATGCCTATCACATCACGAGCCCCGATCCCGAGGCTGCCGGCATTGCCCGCGCGATATCGCTGGCGGTGGCCGAGGGCGATGTCAAGCCTTCCGAGGGTCTCTACATCAATGCCCACGGCACCTCGACCAAGCTCAACGATTCGTCCGAGACGGCGGGCATCAAGCGAGCACTCGGCGAGGACGCGGCGCGCGCCGCACATGTCTCGTCGACCAAGTCGATGACCGGTCACATGATCGGTGCTACGGGCGCCATCGAGGTCATGGCCTGCGCCATGGCGCTCGAGCAGGGCGTGGTGCCGCCGACCATTAACTACCACACACCCGATCCCGCCTGCGATCTTGACTACACGCCCAATCGCGCGGTTCGCGCCGACCTTACCTGGGCGCTTTCGACCAACCTGGGCTTTGGCGGGCACAACGCCGCCATCGCGCTGCGTAGATATACGAGGAGCTAGAGCATGGATTCCAAAAGACTTGCCGAGATAGCCGATGTTATGGAGGACCGCGGCCTCACGCGCGTACGCGTTGAGGAGCCCGATGGCACCGCGGTCGAACTCGAGCGCGCGAGCGCCGCGCAGCCGGTTGCCGTGCCCATGCCTATGCCGGGTGCCGTGACTGCTCCGGCGGTGGCTCCTGTCGCCATGCCTGCCGCCGCACCGGAGCCCGCCGCGCAGGCGCCTGCCGCCGCACCGGAGCCCAAGGGCACCGAGGTGACCGCTCCCATGGTCGGCGTTTTCTATGCTGCCCCGGCGCCGGGCGACGAGCCGTTTGTGCACGTGGGCTCCAAGGTCAAGGCCGGTGAGACCCTCTGCATCATCGAGGCCATGAAGGTTCTCAACGAGGTAACGGCCGAGGCAGACGGCGAGGTGCTCGAGATCTGCGTGGCCGACGGCGACCTCGTGGAGTTCGGCAGTTGCCTTATGAGGATCGGATAGGTGATATCCATGAACAAAGAAGAGCTTAAAGAACTGTTGCCGCATCGCGAACCGATGCTTTTGCTCGACGAGGCCGAGCTGGTGGGCGACGAGGCCCACGGCAAGATCACGATCACGGGCGACGAGTACTTTTTGCAGGGGCATTTTCCGGGAAACCCGGTCGTCCCCGGCGTGATTCAGTGCGAGATGCTCGCCCAGAACTGCTGCGTGCTGCTGATGGGCGATGAGGAGGCACGCGGCGCGACGCCGTTCTATACGAGTCTCGATAAGGTGCGCTTTAAGCGTCCGGTGCGCCCGGGCGACACGGTTGATCTGGTGTGCACCATCACGCGTGCGCGCGGACCGTTCCGCTTTGCGACGGGTACTGCGAGCGTCAACGGTGAGGTTTGCTGCCGTGCCGATATGTCTTTTGCACTCATGCACGAAAAGTAGGGAAGTCTTCATGTTCGACAAAGTGCTCATCGCCAATCGAGGCGAAGTCGCGGTCCGTGTTATCCGCGCGTGCCGCGATATGGGCATCAAGACCGTCGCTGTATATTCCACGGCCGATGCGGACGCGCTACACGTGCAGCTTGCCGACGAGGCGTATTGCATCGGCGGCCCGCGTCTTGCCGAGAGCTACCTCAACGACGATGCCGTGCTCACCTGTGCCGTAAAGTCGGGCGCCAAGGCAATTCATCCCGGGTATGGCTTTTTCTCCGAGAAGGCGAGCTTCGTGCGCGACTGCGACAAGTATGGCCTGACGTTTGTCGGTCCTTCGGCCGAGGTGATCGACAGCATGGGCGACAAGGACGCCGCGCGTCGAACGGCTGCCGCGGCGGGCGTGCCCATCGTACCGGGCTGCGATTTGCTCAAAAGCCCCGAGGAGGCGACGGCCGAGGCCGAGCGCATCGGCTGCCCCGTGCTCATCAAGGCGCGTGCGGGTGGCGGCGGTCGCGGCATTCGCAAGGTCGAGCGCGTGGAAGACGCGGCAAAAGCGTTTATCGAGGCGCGTGCCGAGGGCGAGGCCGTTTTTGGCGACGGTGAGTGCTACATGGAGAAGTTCGTCGCGCCGGCGCACCATGTCGAGGTGCAGATTATGGCCGATAAGCAGGGCCATGTGTTTTCGCTCGGCGAGCGCGAGTGCTCGGTACAGCGTCGCAACCAAAAGCTGATCGAGGAGAGCCCCGCGCCGTGCCTCGACGGACACGACGACATTCGCGCGCGCATGCACAAGGCCGCGCGCGACCTGGCTCGTGCCGTTGGCTATGAGGGCGCCGGCACCATCGAGTTCCTGTATTCGGACGACGGCAATTTCTACTTTATGGAAATGAACACGCGTCTGCAGGTTGAGCATCCGGTCACGGAGTTTGTGACCGATACCGACTTGGTCAAGTGGCAGCTGCGCGTGGCCGCCGGCCAGTCCCTGCCCTTTGAGCAGGAGGACGTACCGGTCCGCAACCACGCCATGGAGTGCCGCATCAATGCCGAAACGCCGGACTTTCTGCCGTCATGCGGAACGGTCACCGCATTGCGTGTGCCGGGTGGTCCGCGCGTGCGCTGGGATTCCGCCATGTTCACCGGTGCAAACGTTCCGCCGTACTACGACTCCATGCTCGGCAAGCTCATCGTGTGTGCGCCCACGCGTGACGGCGCCATTCGCAAGATGCGCTCGGCCCTGGGCGAGCTCGTGATCGAGGGCGTGAGCGAAAACAGCGAGCTTCAGCTCGACGTGCTGGCAAACGAAGAGTTCTTGTCGGGCATGTATCACACCGATCTGATGGGGCATCTCTATGCTGATGAATAGAAAAGCGAAGACGGTCAACGTCCTCGAGGGGCCGATGACCGAGTCGTGCGCCGAGTTTCCCGCGCGCCACGTGTTTATCAAGTGCCCGGAGTGCCGCCGTGTGATCGATGAGGCGCGCCTGCACGACAACCTCGAGGTCTGCCCTCGTTGCGGCAAGCACTTTCGCGTGAGCGGGCGCGACCGTATGCGCATGACGGTCGACGAGGGCACGTTTGAGGAATGGGATGCTAATCTGGCGTCGGAGGACTTCCTCTCGTTTCCCGGTTATGCCGACAAACTCAAGAGCGTGAGCGAGCGTTCGGGCGAGCGCGATGCCGTTGTGTGCGGCAGGGGCAAAATCTGCGGTTGCGATACAGCTCTCTTCTTTATGGATGCCAACTTTATGATGGGCTCGATGGGTTCCGTGGTGGGCGAGAAGATCTGTCGCACATTTGAGCATGCGACCGAGCTGGGATTGCCAGTTGTCGGCTTTACCGTTTCGGGCGGTGCGCGCATGCAAGAGGGCGTGACATCGCTTATGCAGATGGCCAAGATTTCTGCGGCAGTTAGGCGCCACAGCGAGGTGGGCGGCCTGTATATCACGGTGCTCACCGACCCCACGACCGGAGGCGTAACCGCGAGCTTTGCCATGGAGGGCGACATTATCCTGGCCGAGCCCGATGCCCTGACGGCATTTGCCGGCCCGCGCGTGATCGAGCAGAACATGCACAAGCGCCTGCCCAAGGGATTCCAGCGCTCCGAGTTTTTGCTGGAGCACGGCTTTTGCGATGCCGTTGTTCCGCGTGGCGAGATTGCGCTCACGGTAGGCGAGCTGCTGGCGCTGCACGAAGGGCACGCGCCCGGCCTGGGGGCACCGCATGAGATCGTGCATACGGGTCGCCGCGGCAAAAAGTTGGGACACTTGTTCAAGCGCTCGGCCGCACCAAAAACCGCGCTCGAGATTGTCAGGCAGACCCGCTCGGCAGATCGCGCCACGGCAGGCGAGATGATCTCGCTGGGCCTGGACGGATTTGTGGAGCTGCACGGCGACCGCTACTTTGGCGACGACGCTGCTGTGGTGGCTGGCATTGGCTGGAAAGACGGATGCCCCGTAACGGTCGTCGCCATCGAGCGCGGCACCACGACCAAAGAGCGCATGCGTCGCAACTTTGGTATGGCACATCCCGAGGGCTACCGCAAAGCGCGTCGCCTTATGCGCCAGGCCGAAAAGTTTGGTCGACCGGTTCTGTGCCTGGTCGATACTTCGGGTGCGTTTTGCGGCATCGGTGCCGAGGAGCGCGGCCAGGGTGAGGCTATTGCCCAGAATCTCATGGAGATGAGCGGCCTTAAGACGCCGATTGTCTCGGTGGTGACAGGCGAGGGCGGCTCTGGTGGCGCGCTGGCGCTGTCCGTGGCCGACCGCATCCTGATGCTCTCGAGCTCGGCCTATTCGGTCGTGAGCCCCGAGGCCTGTGCGTCGATCCTGTGGAAGGATACCGAGCGCGCGGATGAGGCCGCCGAGGCGCTTAAGCTCACGGCTCCCGATCTGTTGGCGCTCGGCATTATCGACGGCATTGTTGACGATAGGGGCCTGTCGCATGAGGAGATCGCCGGCACCGTCATGTCCTCGGCATTTGCTGCCTTCGATACGCTTGGGCGGCTCGACGACGCGACCCTCACAAACCTCCGCTACCAAAAGTACCGCTCAATCGGTCAGTACCGCACGATGTGACAAAGGGACAGTCCGCATGTCACATTGGGAAAGGCGTTCCATGTCGCAAGTTTCTAACACCTCGTTTACAACGACGGTTTCATCAAACGCCACGGCCGTGGTGGACTATCTGTCCAAAAGCATGATGTCGGCGCTGCCGTTTATTGTCTGCGCGGCGTTGTTCCGCACCGTCGCCGTCATTATGGGCGAAGGCATGCTGGGCCTGTGGTCTGCCGATTCCGAAATCTATCGCCTGTTCTACAGTTGGCTCTATAACGCCGGCTACTACTTTTTGCCCATTTATCTTGGTTGGGCGGCCGCCCGCCAGCTCGGTTGCTCGGAGCAGCTGGGCATGATGCTGGGCGGCGTATTGATTGCGCCTGATCTGCTTAAGCTCGTCGATGCCGCATCGACGACGGGGGCATCGATGACTTCCGTGTATGGTCTGCTTCCCGCGCCGGTCAATGATTACACGACGACTGTTATTCCGGTTCTCATCTCGGTGCCCGTGCTATGGCGAGTGGAGTGTTTCTTTTCGCGCATTATCCCTCAGGCCGTGGCGTTTTCGTTCGTTCCGTTTGCGACCATGCTTGTCATGGTTCCGGTTTCGTTGTGTATCACGGCGCCGGCGGGCAGCTATCTGGGCATGCTGTTGGGCCAGCTTATGTTTATGCTTGGCAATTCCGGTGCCATCGTATCGCTGCTCACGCTCATGGGGCTTGCCGCGGGTTGGGAGTTTCTTAAGATCGCGGGTATCAGCAACGTTGTCCTATCGCTTGCGTACGCGCAGTTTATGAGTGTGGGAACGGATTCGTGCATCCTGATTGCCGCGACGATGGCGACGTTCGCCGTTTGGGGCATGCCTTTTGGCGCGTCGCTTCGCGTTGCGGATAAGGACGAGAAGGCGCTCATGCTGGGCTATTCAATCTCGGGTGTTCTTGGCGGCGTAAGCGAGCCGGCGCTGTACGGTTGCGGCTTTAAATATGGCAGGTGTCTGACGTGCATGGCCATTGGCGGTGCCGTCGGAGGCCTTGTTGCGGCCGTGGGCCACGTTACGGCCTATACCATCGGCATGACAAATGTCCTCATGGTCATTGGCTTTGCCACGGGCGGCATCTCGAACCTGCTGTGGTGCTGCGCTGCCGGCGGTGTGGCATTTGCGGTGTCTGCGGCGCTGAGCTACTGCTTTGGCGTGGTGCCGGCGAAGGGGCAGACGACGGGGGACGGAGCCGATTCACCCGAAACAGTGGCGAGCGCTGCTGAAGTGAGCGCATAAACCTGTGCGACACAAGGACGATTCCTTTGTCATGTTCCAAGGCCGTGGCCCGTGCGGGTTGCGGCCTTTTTGTATCTGGAGGACAAAGTGGCTACACTACAATCCGTTTGAGCAATAGATATATAGGTAGTACCGTGGGGGCGGATGCAGATGGTCGAGTGGATTGTTAAGCGCGCACAGGGTGACCGTGCGCGCGTGGGCACGTTGGCGGGCGTGGTGTGCATTATCGCCAATGTGGCACTTTGCGCTGCAAAGGGCGCAATTGGCGTGCTGTCGGGGTCGGTTTCGATTGTGGCAGACGCCATGAACAACCTGTCCGACGCCAGCTCAAACATCGTGAGCGTGCTTGGCTTTAAGCTGGCGAGTAAGCCCGCCGACCCCGAGCATCCTTACGGCCACGGTCGCTACGAGTACCTCTCGGGTCTAGTCGTGGCGGCGCTCGTGCTGCTGATTGGCGTTGAGCTGGTGAAGTCGTCGGTGGAGCGAATTGTCAACCCCGAACCTGTCGAGTTCTCGCTTGCCCTGGTGGCAGTCCTTGCGCTTTCGATGGTCGTTAAGCTGTGGATGGCGGCCCTCAACCAAAAGCTCGGCGATCGCATTGAGTCCGAGACGCTGCATGCGACCGCTCAGGATTCCAAGAACGATGTCCTTGCCACGGGCGCCGTGTTAGCGTGCGCAATTGTTTCGCAGGTGACGCACATCAATCTTGACGCATGGGTTGGCCTTGCCGTTGGCGCCTATATTGGCTGGAGCGGCTTTGAACTCATCCAGGATACGGTGAGCCCGCTTTTGGGCCAGGCGCCCGATCCTAAGCTGGTCAAGCACATTCGAGACAAGATCATGAGCTACCCCGGCGTTTTGGGCGTTCACGACCTGATGGTTCACGACTACGGCCCGGGCAGGAAGTTCGCAAGCGCTCATGCCGAGATGGCAGCCGAGGCCAGCCCGCTGGAAAGTCACGACACGCTCGATAACATCGAGCGGTCGTTTAGGAACGAAGACGGTATGATCGTCACGCTCCATTACGACCCCATCGTGACCGACGACCCCAAAGTGGCGAGCATGCATCTGCGCATCAACGCTATGGCTCAAGAGATCGATAGCCGCCTCTCGATCCACGACCTGCGCTGTGTTCCGGGCCCCACGCACACCAATGTGATTTTTGACTGCGTGCGACCCTCGGATTTGGCGATGAACGCCGAGGACCTAAAGCGCG
Organism: uncultured Collinsella sp.; assembly: GCA_958371715.1. Lineage (GTDB taxonomy): Bacteria > Actinomycetota > Coriobacteriia > Coriobacteriales > Coriobacteriaceae > Collinsella. The sequence continues at coordinate 73,975 of CATXLW010000003.1, read as the reverse complement.
CGTTGGCGAAACGTGTCGAATCCGAATATCCTAAGTCGATTGCCAAGATCACGATCGACGAAGACTATGTCGGCCATGCCCACGAGTAGGGCTGCGCCGGTAAAGCAAGTTATACAGAAGGGGAGAGCATGAAGCGTCTATATCTACTCCGCCACGGCCAGACAGAATTCAACGTTAAAAAGCTGGTCCAGGGCCGCTGCGATTCTCCGTTGACCGACCTGGGCCGCAAACAAGCGGGAATGGCAGCCGCATGGCTCAAGGACCACGACGTTGTCCCCGACAAAGTAGTCTCTTCGCCCCTAGGCCGAGCCATGGACACGGCAAGTCTCGTCGCAACCGAACTCCTCGGCCTTGATGCAGAAGCCGAGCCCTGCGAAGGCATCATTGAGCGCAGCTACGGCACCTTCGAAGAAGGCCCCCACGATGCCCTTCCCACCGACGTCTGGGATCCGGGCGAGGACTTGGTCCCCTTTGGCGGAGAAGGAAGCCGCGCGCTGCAAGAACGCATGGTAGGCACCCTCACCAATCTTATGGGCGCCGATGGCATCGAAACCCTCCTAGCAGTAAGCCACGGCAGCGCCAGCCGCCAATTCATCAAAGCCGCCGCTCCAGAGGACTTCAAACTCCCAGCAAAACTTCCCAACTGCGCCATCATGATTTTTGATTTTGAAGAGTCCACGCCACAAGCAGAAGGCGAACCACATCAATGCAAGTTCACCCTCCAACAAATAGTGGATCCCCAACAAAGTAATTAGCTGAGCGAGCAAGGTTTAGCAGACATCGACGTGTCGTCTCCCAAGCCTGGCAGGGTGGCGGCGAAATAAATTAAGGTTGTCGCGAGTTCCGCACGCAAAGGAAGCCACTTAATGTGGCTTCCGTCTTGCGCAGGACTGTAGAGCAGCAACCTTAATTTATTTCGCCGCCACCCTGCCAGGCCCGGTAGACGTCCACGCACTTTACCTGCGTAAACAATGTGAGTGAAATATGAATCTCGATGGATACGCCCGCAGCCGTGTATACTAAACAGCTGTGTGTAACCAGGGGAGTATTCTGGCTGGACAAAATGCCTGCTTAATAGGGTTGTCAGGTAGTCCGGGCGAAATACAAGGCTGGGGAGCACGTCGTGTAAGTAGTGGTCCTCTAGGGGCGTATGCTCGGTGGTGTACGCATTGTCCCAAGACCACGCGAGAGTTGGGATCATATCTTGATCAGCATGATTCTCGGCCGCAAGATTGGCATGACCCAGGTTTGGGACGAGAACGATAACGTCGTTCCCGTCACGGTCATCCAGGCTGGCCCCTGCGCTGTCTCGCAGGTTAAAACTCAGGCAACCGACGGCTATGACGCCGTCCAGATCGGTTTCGGCGACATCAAGGCCAAGAACGTGAACAAGCCCATGGCTGGTCACTTCGCCAAGGCTGGCGTCGAGCCTGTCCGTTTCCTTCGTGAGGTCCGCGTCGAGAACGGCGAGGAGCACAAGGTCGGCGAGGTCGTCACCGTCGCTGATTTCGCTGATGTCGAGAAGGTCGACGTCATCGGTACCTCCAAGGGTAAGGGCTTCCAGGGTCGCATCAAGCGCTGGGGTCAGCGCCGCGGTCCTATGACGCATGGTTCTCACTTCCAGCGTCACCCCGGTTCTATCGGTCAGTGCGCCTATCCTGCGCGCGTCCTCAAGGGCGTCAAGATGGCCGGTCACATGGGTAACGAGCGCGTTACCGTCAAGAACCTTTCCGTTGTCCGCATCGATGCCGAGCAGAACCTCATCTTGGTCAAGGGCGCTGTCCCGGGTGCCAAGAATGGTCTCGTCGCCATCCGTATGGCCTAAGGGCCCAGCCCATTTAGCCCAGCGTCATACCAAGGAGAACACTTAAATGGCAAAGTTTGAAGTAAAGAACAGCGAGGGCAAGAAGGTCGCCGAGGCCGAGCTCGCCGCTGAGGTGTACGGCATCGAGCCGAACATCCACGTTATGCACCACATCGTCAAGTGCCAGATGGCCTCTTGGCGTCAGGGCACCCAGTCTGCTAAGGGTCGCTCTGAGGTTTCCGGTGGCGGCAAGAAGCCTTGGCGTCAGAAGGGCACCGGCCGTGCCCGCCAGGGTTCCATCCGTGCTGCCCAGTGGCGTCACGGTGGCGTTGTCTTCGCCCCCAAGCCCCGTTCCTACGCTAAGCGTATGAACAACAAGGAGGTCAAGCTGGCTATGCGCTCCGCGCTGTCCGCCAAGCTGGCCGATGGCGAGCTCGTGCTCGTCGACGACTACGGCTTCGAGAAGCCTTCCACCAAGGCTGCCGTCGCCATGCTCAAGGCTCTCGGCCTTGAGGGCAAGCGTCTGACCATCATCGTTCGCGATGAGGACGTCAACGCCTACCTGTCGTTCCGCAACATTCCCAAGACGTTCATCATCACTGCCGACGAGGCCAACACCTACGATCTCGTCAACAACAACGCCGTGCTGATGCCCGCCGACATCGCCGCTCACTTCGGGGAGGTGCTTGCATAAATGACCGCCCACGAGATCATCATCCGTCCGATCGTGTCCGAGCGTTCCTTCTCCGGTATGGAGCAGAACAAGTACACGTTCGAGGTCGCCAAGGATGCTAACAAGTATCAGATCAAGGACGCTGTCGAGGAGATCTTCGGCGTCAAGGTCGTTCGCGTGAACACCCTGACGGTCAAGCCCAAGACCAAGCGCGTGCGCTATGTCGCCGGCAAGACCCGTTCTTGGAAGAAGGCCATCGTCACGCTGGCCGAGGGCGACACCATCGAGGTCTTTGGCAACCAGGCCTAAGACTCGCTGCTGTTGAGTGAGCTCATGCCTCCCAAATAGGGGAGGCGAGAGCTAAAGGTTTCGGGCGTATAAAATGGACACGCCCGGAACCGTGTATACGTCCGGTGTCATCGCACCCGAGGCAGAACCTCGAATCCCTGTCTGCGATGGCTAACGGATTCCTATTGAAAGGGATTGTAATGGCTGTAAAGCACCTTAAGCCGACCTCCGCTGGTAGGCGTTGGCAGACGATCTCCGATTTCTCCGAGATCACCTGCACCAAGCCCGAGAAGTCTCTTCTCGAGCCCCTGCCCAAGAAGGCCGGTCGTAACAACAACGGCCGCATCACCACCCGCCACCAGGGCGGCGGCGTGAAGCGTCGTTACCGCGTGATCGACTTCAAGCGCAACAAGGACGGCGTGCCCGCCAAGGTTGCCACGATCGAGTACGATCCGAACCGTTCCGCTCGCATCGCTCTGCTGCACTACGCTGACGGTGAGAAGCGCTACATCCTGGCCCCCAAGGGCCTCGAGGTCGGTCAGACCATCATGTCCGGTTCTGACGCCGACATCAAGCCGGGCAACGCTCTGCCCCTCGCCGACATCCCCGTCGGTACGCTCATCCACGCCGTCGAGTTCCAGCCGGGCAAGGGTGCTGCTATCGCCCGTTCCGCCGGTAACTCCTGCCAGCTGATGGGTAAGGAGGGCAAGTACGCTATCGTCCGTATGCCTTCCTCCGAGATGCGCCGCATCCTCGTTACCTGCCGCGCCACCGTCGGTGAGGTCGGCAACGCCGATCACGCCAACATCGTCATCGGCAAGGCCGGCCGTAAGCGTCACATGAACGTGCGCCCGACCGTCCGCGGTACCGTCATGAACCCTGTCGACCACCCGCACGGCGGTGGCGAGGGCAAGAACCACACCTCTGGTCGTCCCTCTGTTACCCCCTGGGGTAAGCCGACGAAGGGCCTTCGTACGCGCAAGAAGAAGAAGGTCTCGAACCAGCACATCATTCGTCGCCGTAAGAAGTAATTTCGGATACCGAGTTTTAGGAGAAAGCACTTATGAGCAGAAGTCTCAAAAAGGGCCCGTTCGTGGAGACTCGCCTTCTCTCGCGTATCACCGCGATGAACGAGGCTGGCAAGAAGGACGTCGTGAAGACCTGGTCCCGCGCGTCCACCATCTTCCCCGAGATGGTTGGTCACACCATCGCCGTCCACGACGGCCGCAAGCATGTGCCCGTGTATGTTACCGAGTCCATGGTTGGTCACAAGCTCGGCGAGTTCGCGCCGACTCGTACGTTCCGTGGCCACAAGGCCAAATAGGGGGTTAACCGTAAATGGCAACTAAGTCTATTGAAACTGAGGCCACCGAGGTTCGCGCCGTCGCTAAGTACGTGCGTGTTTCCCCCAGCAAGGCCCGCCTGGTGGTCGATCTGATCCGCCGCAAGCCTGTCGCTCAGGCCTTCGACATCCTCCACTTCTGCGACCGCGCCGTCGCCGTGGATGTCGAGAAGGTTCTCCGTTCCGCCGTTGCGAACGCCGAGAACAACAACGGTCTGCGTGCCGACAACCTGGTTGTCGCCGCTGCCTATGTTGACGAGGGTCCGACGCTTAAGCGCATCCGTCCCCGCGCCAAGGGTTCCGCTTCTCGCATTCTGAAGCGTACTTCCCATATCACCGTCGTCGTTGCTCCTCGAAAGGAGGCGTAAAGCTGTATGGGTCAGAAAGTCTACCCCACCGGCTTCCGTCTTGGCATCACCGAGAACTGGCGCTCCCGCTGGTTCGCAGAGAAGGATTACGCTAAGACCCTCGGTAACGATCTCGAGATCCGCAAGTACCTCGAGAAGCGTCTTTCCCGCGCAGCTGTCTCCCGCGTCGAGATCGAGCGCGCTGGCGACAAGGTGAAGGTCATCATCCTCACCGCTCGCCCCGGCGTTGTCATCGGTAAGAAGGGTGCCGAGATCGATACCCTCCGCACCGAGCTCGAGAAGGTCGCTGGCGTCTCCAAGGGCCAGCTCTCCGTCGACGTTGTCGAGATCAAGCGCCCCGAGCTCGACGCCAACCTCGTTGCTCAGTCTATCGCCGAGCAGCTCGAGGGCCGCGTTGCCTTCCGTCGCGCTATGCGCAAGGCCGTCCAGTCCGCCCGCAAGGCCGGCGCTAAGGGCATCCGTATCCAGTGCTCTGGTCGTCTCGGCGGCGCCGAGATGGGCCGTCGTGAGTGGTACCGTGAGGGTCGCGTGCCTCTGCACACCCTCCGTGCCAAGATCGACTACGGCACGGCTGTCGCCAGCACCACCATGGGCGCTTGCGGCGTGAAGGTCTGGATCTACCTGGGCGAGAAGCTCCCGGGCCAGCCTGTTCCCAACCCTGCACTCGAGGGCTCTTCCCGTCCTCGTCGTCGTAACTCCGAGAGGAGGGGTCAGTAGTGCTTGCCCCTAAGCGTATTCTTCACCGCAAGGTGCAGCGTGGCTCCATGAAGGGCCAGGCCAAGGGTAATACCGAGCTGCATTTCGGCGAGTTTGGTATCCAGGCTCTCGAGGCCCATTGGATCACCAACCGTCAGATCGAGGCCGCTCGTATTGCCATGACCCGCTACATGAAGCGTGGCGGTCGTGTCTACATCACGATCTTCCCCGATAAGCCCATCACCAAGAAGCCTGCCGAGACTCGCATGGGTTCTGGTAAGGGTAACCCCGAGGAGTGGGTGGCCGTCGTTAAGCCCGGCCGCATCATGTTCGAGGTCAAGGGCGTGCCCGAGGAGGTCGCTCGCGAGGCTCTGCGTCTTGCTCAGCACAAGCTCCCCATCAAGACCAAGATTGTTGTTGCCAAGAACGCTGAGCAGCGCATCGAGAAGGAAATGGCTGAGGAGGCCGCTCTCGAGGCCAAGTGGGCTGCTGAGGACGCCGCCGCCGCCAAGGAGGAGAACTAATGAAGCCCGCAGAGATTCGTGAGCTCTCGGACGCTCAGCTCGTTGAGAAGCTGAAGGAAATGCGCGCCGAGCTCTTTAACCTTCGTTTCCAGATGGCCACCAGCCAGCTGGACAACACCGCTCGCGTCAACACCGTGAAGAAGGACATCGCTCGCGTCCTCACGGAGCAGCGCGCCCGCGAGATCGCAGCGGAGAAGTCCGCTGTCGCCGAGTAGGACCTAAGGAGAGAACATGACTGATTCGCGTAACACGCGTAAGGTCCGTACGGGTGTCGTTACCTCCGTCTCCGGTGCCAAGACCATCGTTGTCACCGTCACCGAGCGCAAGCGTCACGCCAAGTACGGCAAGATGATGACCAGCTCCAAGAAGCTGCACGCTCACGACGAGGAGTGCACGGCTGGCGTGGGCGATACCGTCCGCGTTATGGAGACCCGTCCTATGTCCAAGATGAAGCGTTGGCGCCTCATCGAGGTCGTCGAGCGCGCTAAATAAGCAGTCGCTCTTACGACTTGTACGTTTCCGAAGATGTGCGTATGCCTGGCTTGCATACCACAGGCCGTATAAAGGCTGCGCACCTCTCTTCGGTTCTTAGTTCGGAGGAACATCTACCATGATTCAGATGCAAACCATGCTGAACGTCGCCGACAACTCCGGCGCTCGCAAGATTCGCTGCATCAAGGTGCTTGGCGGTTCCAAGCGTCGTTATGCAGGCATCGGCGATGTGTTCATCGGTGCTGTCCAGGAGGCTACCCCTGGCGCCAACGTCAAGAAGAAGGACGTTGTCCGTTGCGTCGTCGTTCGCACCGTTAAGGAGATCCGCCGCAAGGATGGCTCCTACATTCGCTTTGATGAGAACGCCTGCGTTGTCATCAACAACGATGGTTCGCCCGTCGGCACCCGTATCTTCGGGCCCGTCGCTCGCGAGCTTCGTGACAAGAAGTACATGAAGATCGTCTCGCTCGCTCCCGAGACCCTGTAGTTAGGGGAGATATATGTATATCAAGAAGGGCGATAAGGTCCAGGTTCTCTCTGGTAAGGATCGCGGCAAGCAGGGTGTTATCCTGCGTGCTCTCCCCGCCGAGAACAAGGTCGTTGTCGAGGGCGTTTCGGTCGTCAAGAAGGCCGTCAAGCCCAACGCTGCCAACCAGCAGGGCGGCATCGTTTCGCAGGAGGCTCCCATCGACGCCTCTAACGTCAATCTCGTCTGCCCCGAGTGCGGTAAGGTTACCCGCGTCGGTCACGAGAAGGACGGCAAGAACAAGCTGCGCGTCTGCAAGAAGTGCGGCCACAAGTTCTAAGCTGCCCGCAACATCAAGTTGCTAGCAAAGGCCCGGATGCCCCACGGCACCCGGGCCTTTTTCTATCCCCACTCGATGGATTCGGTTCTGCCGTCCCGTCATTCCGGTTGCCCCACTTTTCGGTGCCGTCTCGAATCGAGTGCCGCCAGGTGACACCCTGTCGTGTTTCGTCGGCTTCGGGGACAAAAGTCGGGACAACTCCAAAAACTATTTTCGAATTCAGGGCTTTGAGTTTTTGTTTTTGTCCCAAAGGGCGCGGCGGGATGCCTTTGGAGGCTCGATAGCGCCGAAAACGCCCGTTTTGAAACTCAAATGCCTTTTCGCGCGCAAGCCGCCAGCTGCAATAGGAAGTGAATCAACGTAGGCGGCTTTCAAGCAGTTTGCAAAACTGCAGGTCGCAGGTCTTCATTGCCAGTAGGAGAAATGAGTAGTCTCAGGTGGCTTGCCCATGAGTTGACGAACGGGATTTGAGATTACGCTGACGTCCGGAAACGCTTCGAGCACGGCGTTATGTTTTTGGGGTTTGGGCGTAGCCCCTGCACCCGCGAGCGCGGGCCTTAAGCCCGCCGAGAGGGTGACGCGTCGAAAACGAAAGGGAAAGAGAGAAGGGGCCGTCCCTATCATTCAGGTTGCGACCGAAGAAGACAAGGAGACCCCCTGAGCCTGAATGATGCCCCACAGACCGCGTCCGACCGAGCTCAAGCCGAGCTTTTCCTGACGTCCGCCTTCGCGGAGATGATGGCTGGATTGGCTATGGATTGGCAACACTTATTTGGACGATTCCGGGAGGGACGGCCCCGCCTCCCTGAACTCGACCGGCGACATGTAGCCCAGCGTCGAGTGGATCCTGAAGTTGTTGTACCAGTGCACGTAATCCAAGAGCTTGGCTCGGAGCTCGCGCGTCCCTCCTCAGTCCTTCGGAGTGGCCGACGATCTCCCCGTTGCAGAGGTCGATGAGCAGGCAGACGTAGTTCCATGACGTCCCGACGCGCACGCAGGCCAAGTCGCTGCTTATATGGGTGCACGGCGCCCTGCCGCCGAAGCCGCGCGCGACGACGTTGGGCACGTCGGCCTCGTTGACCGTCCCGGGGTGCACCTTGAACCTCTTCCTGCCGTATGCGCCGGCCAGGCAGTTCTCCCTCATGATGCGGCAGACGCGGCGCCGGCTGACGGTAACGCCCGACCTCCCGGGCGACGCCTTGATCTTGCGCGATCCGTTCCGGCCCTTGCTGGCGGCGTGCGCCGCCGCGGCCGCCGTCGCCCCCGACATTAAGGTCCTCAAGGGCCGTGTCGTCTCCGGCGACCAGTTCGTCTCGCCCGCGGGACAGAAGGAGCGCATCCTCGCGACCTTCGGCGACCTGTGCTGCGAGATGGAGGGCTGCACCATCGCGCAGGCCGCCTATCTCAACGGCGTGCCCCTCGTCGTCGTGCGCGCTATCAGCGACAAGCCCTGCGCCGAGGGCCAGGTTGTCGACTACAACACCTTCGAGAAGAAGGCCGCCTGCGACTGCGCCCGCATCGCCGCGCGCATGGTTAAGCTTTAGGCCCTGCGCACCGGGGCCCTTCTTTATGTTGGGACCCCGGCGCGCAGGGCCCTTTCCAAAGCGAAGTGTCGAGCCGAAGTGTTGAGCGTCGGCCCTGAATGTTCAATGGCCGTTGTTTTCTGCCCCTCAAGTGGTGGACTTTTCCTCGGAGCTGTTGATTCCCCCACGCGCCCCCTTCCGTTCTCTGTTCTCCCCTTATACTCCTTGTACGAGGAGGTAAGAAGTCATGGACAAGACCACACAGGACAGCTTGGCAAAGAAACCCGTCGACATGAGGGACAGGATTCTCGAGCATCTCGAGGCCCTCACCTCTGCCGTCTCGCTCGACGACCTTGCCCGTCTGTCCACCTCCGACATCGCCGAGACGCTCATCATCTCCAGGAGCCTGGCGAGCCAGTACCTCAACGACCTTGTTCGCGCCGGCCTTGTGGTTAAGGTGGCGGGCAGGCCTGTCCGATATTTTCATCGCCGCGCGTTCCAGAAGCGTTTTCAGGTAAAGCTCTCTGCAAGCGAGTACGCCTCGCTCGCCGACCTCATCCAGGCGACGGGAATCGCCGATCACCGCGACTTCGCGCGTGCCGTGGGCTTCGACCTGAGCCTCAGCTCCGTTGTCGAGCAGTGCAAGGCTGCGGTTCAGTACCCTCCGTTTGGCCTGCCCGTCCTCTTGAGCGGCGGCGTGGGTGTCGGTAAGTCTTTCCTTTCTCGCCTTGTGTACGAGTACGGCAAGAACCAGGGCTTGCTGTCCCGCGACTCCTCCTATGTGCGCATCGACTGTGCCGGGGTCCCGGACGCCGCCTCGTTCAACGGGCTTCTTGACGAGTCGATCGCGAAATCGCACGGGGGTGTGGTCTTTGTCAACGGCATCGAGACACTCTCTCCCTCTGCGATGGAGCACTGCCTTGCGACGGCCCTCGGGCTCGATGCCTCCCAGGATGCGCCGCGCGCTCGCCTCGTTCTTTCGACGACGCTTTCCGCCGATGACCTGAAGGTTTCCTCGGCCTACAGCAAAATGCCCATCTGTGCCCGCGTCCCCTCACTCAAGGAGCGGACCCCCGAGGAGCGCGAGGATCTCATCTTGAGCTTCCTGCGCAGCGAGGGGTGCCGAATCGGTTCTGATGTGAAGATCAGCCGCGGCGCATACCGTTGCCTCGTGAACGCGGACTTTTCCGATAACATCGCCGGCTTGCGCGCCTGCGTGACGAACTGCTGCGCCAAAGCGTTCCTCAATCGCGAGGGCGACTACGTCGTCGTTCGCCCGTATCTTCTTCCCAGCGGGCTCCTCTCCTCCGCGCAGATCGATCAACAGCCCGACGATGGCGTTCTGATCGACGCGTCTCTGGATGCCGCCGAGAGCACAGGGCCGGTCGAGCAGGCGCTCGATGCCCTGTGCTCCCTCGATGAGCGATTCTGCGCCGGGGAGCTTTCTGTCTCCGAGCTCGTCTCGCAAGCTGTCTCCGCTGTGCGCGGCGTTGAGGATCACTTGATCTTCGGCCGCGGCGTTACCTCCTCGAGGTCGCGCGCCTTCGAGCGCGTCGTGGGCGCGGTCCTTGCCGACGCAGGCTCTTCTTATGGCATCGAGCTTTCGAGGAAGGTCGCTTTTCTACTGGCCCAGGAGATTTGCCTGCAGTTGTGGCCGGGCATCGGCCTGGCTAAGCGAAAGTCTGCCTGTGCGGAGCAAATCTCCCATCTCCTCGGTGCCGTGACCTCCGAATTGCCGTTTGCCTCGAGTGTCTCCGATCAGGTCGCCGCAGACGTGGAAGGGGCGCTTGGAATCTCGCTCGATCACTTCACGAAGACGCTTCTGACGCTGTGCGTCGCATCGGAGTCTCGCGATGCGAAGGCCCTTCGGACGCTCTGCGTCATCTTGTCCCACGGCTACTCAACGGCGACGAGCATCGCCGACGCGGCGAACCGTATGCTCGGCATGCATGTGTACGAGGCGGTCGACATGCCCTACGACCAGCAGCTGAAGGACATCGTCGGTCCGCTCCAGCGCCTCGTCGACCGCCATTCCTACTGCACCGGGGTCGTGTTCCTCGTCGACATGGGCTCCTTGGAGGAGGCCTATAAGGCCCTCGAAAACGTTACCGACTCCACTATCGGCGTGGTGAACAACGTCTCTACCGGTCTTGCGCTCGAGATCGGGGTCGGGCTGCTCGGCGGCAAGTCCATCGCCGAGGTTCTTGGCGATGCGACCGCCGCGTGCGTGACGCACTGCAAGGTGATCGAGCGCGTCAACCGTGAGGACGCCATCGTCTTCTGCTCCGAGTCCGGGGTCGACGCCGCGGAGAAGATACGCCAGCTCGTCTCGCAGAGCCTCCCGCGCACCATAGGCGCGCGCCTGCTCACGAGGCCCTTCAAGCAGCTCGTCGCGAACGGGTCGAACGACGCCGTTTTCTCCGAGCACCGCGTCTGCGCCGTCATCGGCACGGGAGACCCCGGGGTCGCCTCCGTCCCCTTCGTCGCCCTCGAGGACATCATGTCGACGGCGTCCGCCTCTAAGGTTGATGCCGTGTTCGGCAGGTGGCTTGACGCTTCCGAGCTCTCTTCTTTCCACGAGAAGCTGCTCTCGAACATGACGCTGCAGAACGTCATCCGCTCCATCACCATCCTCGACCCGGAGCGGCTATTCCATGAGATCGAGAGCGCCGTGCACGAGCTTCAGCGCAGGACAGGCGAGAAGATCGGCAGCAACGCCATCATTGGGCTCTACGTTCACCTCTGCTGTCTCGTCGAGCGCCTTGTTACCAGAAACCCCATTGAGACCTACGTTGGCCAGGACCGCTTCGAGGAGGAACGCGCCGATTTCATCGAGTCCTTCAGGCAGAGCTTCTCGAGCATCTCGACGCGCTATCGCGTAGAGGTTCCCGTAAGCGAGATCGCATATGTCTTCGACTACATAAGCGTGAGCGCCGCCCCGGCGCGAGAAGAGCGCCTCGGCTCCTCGGACCTCCTGCTCGACGAGTGACCTTCCCCGCGCCGCCGCAAGCTGACCGCGCGTCCTCAATAATCCGATAACCCCTTGCCCGGCGCGAATCCGGATAGCGCCGAGGCAGTACCGAACGTAAAACTTCATTTGATAGGAGCAAACATGAGTGTTGTTATGGCATGAATCGACAATCGCCTGCTTCACGGCATCATCGTGACGCAGTGGGCCCCGGTGTCGGGCGCGACCCGAGTCATGGTCATCGACGACAAGGTCGCCGGCGACGAGGTCCTGAAGTCCACCATGAGGATGGCGCGCCCCGCGGGCATGGCCGTCTCGATCATCTCCGAGGAGACCGCGCTCAAGAACTTCGCGGCGGGCAAGTACGACCGCGAGAAGGTCTTTGTCATCGCCAAGGAGCCCGAGACGATCCTTCACCTCGTCGAGTCGGGCATCGAGCTCCCGTCGCTGATCGTCGGCGGCTCTCTTGTCAAGGAGGGCGGCGTCCAGCTCACCCAGCGCGCCTATGCCTCTGCCGAGAACGTCCAGAGCTACAAGGCGCTCATCGCCCGCGGCGTCAAGGTGACGGCACAGTTCGTGCCCGCCGACAAGCCCGTCTCCGTCGCCGACCTCATCTAAGGAGGGATCATGGTCAACTTCACTATCCTGCAGGTCGTCCTTTTGACCCTGCTGGCCTTCATCAAGCACGTGGACTACTATGGCATCCCGATGATCTTCGTCAACTATGCCGTCTTCTGGGGCCTTATCACCGGTGTCGTCATGGGCGACTGGCAGACCGGCCTCGTCATCGGCGGCACCATCCAGCTCATGCAGCTCGGCGTCGCGGGCTTCGGCGGCTCGTCGATTCCCGACTACGGCACGATGGCCATCATCGCCACAGCCTACGGCGTGACCCTGGGCTCCGACACGGGCCTCGCCATCGGCCTGCCGGTCGGCATGCTCGGCATCCAGCTCGACGTCATCGTCAAGATCCTCAACGGCTTCGTCGTCGAGAAGTCCCAGAAGTTCTGCGACGAGGGCAAGTTCAAGCAGATGAACGCCATCCTATGGGTCTGCCCCGTGCTCTTCGGCCTGTGCGCCGCCCTGCCCGTCTTTGTCTCCGTGACCCTCGGCCAGCCCGCCGTCAACTGGCTCCTCGAGGTCATGCCCCAGTGGTTCCTTTCCGGCCTCACCCTCGCCGGCAAGATGCTCCCGGCCGTCGGAATCGCGATGCTGCTGCGTTACATGCCCACCGGCAAGTACTTCCAGTACCTGCTCGCCGGTTTCTTCCTCTCGGCCTTCCTGAACGTGCCCATCATCGGCGCCGCCATCGTCGGCTTTGCCCTCGCGATCGCGTTCTACCAGCGCGCCGAGAGGGACACCGAGCTCGCCGCCCACGCTTCCGCAGACGCCTTCATCGGAGAGGATGAGTAACCATGGAAAACGAGAACATCACCGCCGTCGCCAAGGGCAAGCCCTCCGGCTACAAGGTCACCAAGAAGGACCTGCGCAACGCGAACTGGCGCTGGCTCATGAGCGTGTGCACCTTCAACTACCAGACCCAGCAGGGCGCCTCAGTCGCCTACGCCCTCTCGCCGGTCCTGAGGAAGATCTACACGAACGACGAGGACTATAAGCAAGCGCTCAACAACCACTTCCGCTACTACAACACCCAGCCTTGGCTCGCCGCCATCATCCTTGGCGCCTGCGTGGCCATGGAGGAGCGCGACGGCCTAGCGGCGGCGGACGCCGTCCAAGACCTGAAGATCGGCACCATGGGACCGCTCGCCGGCGTCGGCGACTCCCTGCTCATGACCATGATCCCGACCATCATGGGCTCCATCGCCGCCTACATGGCCATCGAGGGCAACCCCGTGGGAGCCGGCATCTGGTTCGCGCTCATCCTGGCCATCTTCTGGGTCCGCATGCACGCCCTCGAGTTCGGCTACAAGCAGGGCGTGAAGCTCGTCACCGACTTCAGCGAGAAGCTTCCCAACCTCACTGCCGCCGCCTCCGTGCTTGGCCTCACCGTGGTCGGCTGCCTCATCGCCTCGGTCATCGGCGTCACCTGCCCGATTAGCTTCAGCTTCGGCGACGTCGCGATGGAGATTCAGCCGCTGCTCGACAAGATCCTGCCTGCCATGATCCCCGCCGCCATCACGGGAAGCGCGTATTACCTTCTTACCAAGAAGAACGCGAGCATGACGGCCCTCATCCTCGTGGTGATCGTCCTCGCGATGGTCGCCTCCGCCGCCGGCATCCTCGCTTAGCTTCGACCCAAGAGATTGGTGAATCAATGAGAAAGATAGTTGTGGCGAGCCATTCCCTTCTCGCCCAGGGCTTCAAGGACACCCTCGAGTTCCTTACGGGTAAGGGCGACGCCGTCAACGCCGTGTGCGCCTACGTGAACGACAACGGCGAGGGGCTCGACGCGGCGATCGAGGCGGCTCTTTCGGGCACTGACGAGGTCGTCGTCCTCACCGACGCGTTCGGCGGCAGCGTGAACCAGCGCTTCTCCCGCTTCGCCTCCGACCGGATCCACGTGATCGCGGGTGTCAACCTCCCGCTCGCCATGACGGTCGCGCTCGCGCGCCCCGACGAGAAACTCGACTTCGATGCCCTCGTCAACGAGGCGCGCCAGCAGATCATCTACGTGAACGGTGTCAGTTCTGCCGAGTGCGACGACGACGAATAGAGGAGGTCAACGATGAGAGAGTTCCTTAAGGACGTGTGGATGCACGGCGGTGAGGAAAGCCGCGCCATCACCCCCGAGAACATCACGGGCGAGAAGGGCCGCGCCGCCATGTCGGCCAGCCACCTCGGCGTCGGCCGCAAGGGCTCGTGCTGCGTGCCCCTTGAGTCCGGCGAGACCATCACGCTCGCGGACATCGAGGGCCCCGGCATCATCCGCCACATCTGGATGACCGTCCCCGACAAGACCGCCGCCGGCAGCTTCGTCATGCGCGACCTCGTGCTGCGCTTCTACTGGGACGACGAGGAGACCCCCTCGGTCGAGTGCCCTGTCGGCGACTTCTTCTGTAACGGCTTCGGTGAGCGCGCCATCGTCAACTCAATGCCCATCTGCGTGAACCCGACGGGCGGCATGAACTGCTACTTCGAGATGCCCTTCAGGAAGCACGCCAAGGTCACGCTTACGAGCGAGCACCCCGGGTTCATTAAGTACATCTTCTACACGTTCAACTACGCGCTCACCGACGTGCCGGACGACGCCATGTACTTCCACGCTCGCTTTAACCGCGAGCGCAGCACCCGCAGGGGCGTCGACTACACCGTGCTCGACGGCGTGCGCGGCAAGGGCTACTACGTCGGCACCTACATGGCCCTGTGCGCCCTGGAGCGCTATTGGTGGGGCGAGGGCGAGATGAAGTTCTTCCTCGACGGCGACGAGGAGTTCCCCACGGTCACCTCGACGGGAGCCGAGGACTACTTCGGCGGTGCCTGGGCCTTCCTCGACAGGCCGCCCCACGCGCTGCCCGAGGCGCAGTGCTTCAACACGCTGTTCGCCGGCTACCCGTACCGCTCGACGCGCGATGCCACGCGCGACCGCTTCAGCGCGGGCAAGCCGAACCCGAACCCGATGCTCGCGACCAACGACGACGCGCTGCCCAGGCATGGCCTCTACAGGTGGCACCTTCCCGACCCGATCTCGTTCAAGGAGGACCTGCGCGTGACGTTCCAGGACCTCGGCAACGACGACATCAAGCTCTACGAGCGCGAGGACGACATCTCCACCGTCGCCTACTGGTACCAAAGCGAGCCGCACGCCGTGCTCGCCCCGTTTGCCGCAAGGCAGGACCGCGTGCCCAGGTAGGGTCGCCTCGAAACATGCCAACGTTATGGGCGCCCGCGGTTGACCATGGCTGCGGGCGCCCCTTTGCAAGGAGGATCACATGAGCGAAAAGCAAATGAGGCTCGGCGCCCTCGAGGCCGGCGGGACTAAGATGGTCTGTGCCGTGGTGTCCGGCGACGGCGAGGTCCTCGACCGTATGGAGACCCCGACGCTTGCGCCCGCCGAGACCGTCCCGCAGATGATCGAGTGGTTCGCCACCCGCGATGTGGACGCGTTGGGCATCGGCGCCTTCGGCCCGACCTGCGTCGACCCCGCCGACGAGCGCTACGGCTCCATCCTGCAGACCCCCAAGCTCGCGTGGCGAGGCTATGGTCTTCGCGCCGCGTTCGCCGACGTCCTCGGGATTCCGGTGGCCTACGACACGGACGTGAACGTTGCCTGCCTCGGCGAAGTGGTCTTCGGCTGCTGCAAGGGGCTCGAGGACGCCGTCTACGTGACCATCGGCACCGGCGTGGGCGCGGGCGTCATGTGCGCGGGCAGGCTCCTTCACGGCATGCTGCACCCCGAGGCCGGCCACATGCTGGTAAGGACCCGTCCCACCGAGGAGGGACGCTGCGTCTGCCCGAGCCACGCGAGCTGTCTCGAGGGCCTCGCCTCCGGCCCCGCCATCGCCGCGCGCTGGGGAAAGCCCGCGGCCGAGCTCGCGGACAACGATGAGGTGTGGGCGCTCGAGGGGGATTATCTGGGGCAGATGTGCGCGAACCTCGTGCTCATGTACTCGCCTCGCCGCATCGTCCTCGGCGGCGGCGTGATGCACCAGGAGCAGCTCTACGGCATCGTCCGCAAGAAGACCCTCGAATATCTGGGTGGCTACATCCAGACCGCCGAGCTTAAGGACATGGAGAGCTACATCTGCGCCCCGGGCTGCGGCGGCGACCAAGGAATCCTCGGTGCGGCCGAGCTGGCAAGAAGGGCGCTCGCGTAACTTGCGCTCTCTCCGCCATACAACGCGTTAAGAAAAGACGAGCGCTTCTTGCCAATTGAGCGGCAAGAAGTGCTCGTCTTTTGCATTTGTTTTTGGGGCAGGATGCCCCGCCTCCGCTAGAGTCCCTGGACCGCCACACCCACGAGGTTTGGACCGGTGTGGACAAGAAGCGCGGGGCTGATGTCGGAGCGGACGACCTCCACCGCGTTGGCCACGCGCTCGCACAGGGCCTGCTCCATGCGGTCGTAGAGGTCGGCGTGGGCCGAGGTGCAGCTCGCGGCAAAGCGCACCTTGGGGTGCTTCTCGACGATGGCGGCGATGAGCTTGACCTCGGTGCGATGCGGTGCTTGCACAGCCATTTCGTGTGCGCGAGGCTGTTGGCTTTCTGGGCCACAGCAATCACCTTCCCCTAGCATGATGACCTGAACAATCCTCATGCTAGGGGGAAGGTTTTTGTCGCGTAGCGGAAATTGGCCTCCACCCGCTGAGCGGGTGGCTTTCTATGCCGCGCGTGCCGTGCGGCACGGACTAAAGTCCATGAATAAAAACGAGGAAGGCCACGTCCGGCCTCCCTCGCAAAGAGTCTCTGATTGCTCCCACTCATTGGGGACAGACTTAAATGAGTGCTCTTGAAATGCCGGCGCCTGGGGACGTTCTTTTTCTGTCTGCAGTTTGGGACGTTCCTTAGAGCTGCAGCGCGCCATGAGCGATGAGGCGAAGCGGATCATCCTGTCTTTCGGGTTCTAACCTGAATTCCTGTCTCTGAGCAATGACGAGTGCGCATTTGTGCGTATATGCGTGCGTATGATTGCGTGACTATGCGTGCATACGCGTCGTCTGTAGCTGAATTTTGACCATTTAGCGATAATATACGCAGAAGTACGCACACGCACGCATATTTGTGCGAATATAGAGCTGTCAGAA
Source organism: uncultured Collinsella sp. (assembly GCA_958371715.1). Classification (GTDB taxonomy): domain Bacteria; phylum Actinomycetota; class Coriobacteriia; order Coriobacteriales; family Coriobacteriaceae; genus Collinsella. The sequence continues at coordinate 56,792 of CATXLW010000003.1, read as the reverse complement.
ATGAAAGACTTTTCACGACGCAGGAGGCACATATGGCAGATTCCAAACAGGCTCCACTCGACGCCGAAGCAGCCGCTAAGGCGGCGTTTGCCTCGGTCAAGGATCAGCCGTTCCCCGACGACATTTTTACGGCTCCCGAGCTTCGTTGGGCTGTGATCGGGTGCGGTGTTATCGCCAACCAGATGGCCCAGTCTCTCGCTCTTGCCGGCCGCAAGCTCGCGGGTGTCGCCAACCGTACGCTTTCCAAGGCCCAGGCTTTTGCCGAGCTGTATGGCATCGAGAAGGTCTATGAAAAGGTCGAGGACCTCTATTCCGATCCGGACATCGACGCCGTCTATATCACCACGCCGCACAACACGCATATCACTTATCTGCGCGCCGCGCTGGCCGCCGGCAAGCACGTGCTCTGCGAGAAGGCCATTACCCTCAACTCCGCCGAGCTCGACGAGGCCCGTGCTATCGCCGACGAGCATAACGTGGTCCTTATGGACGCCACCACGGTGTTTCACATGCCACTGTATCAGGAGCTGCGCCGTCGCATGGATGCAGGCGACTTTGGCCGTATGAACCTCGCCCAGCTCAACTTTGGCAGCCATAAGGAGTACGGCGACCTGACCAACCGCTTCTACAACCGTAGTCTTGCCGGCGGTGCCATGCTCGACATTGGCGTGTATGCGCTCTCCGTCATGCGCCTGTTTATGGCCAGCCAGCCAACTGAAGTTGTTTCGCTCGGCAACACCTGCGAGACCGGTGTCGATGTTGCGGGCGGCATTGTCTGCCGTAACGCCGAGCAGCAGCTGGGCGTCGTGAGTCTTACGCTTCACTCCAAGCAGCCCAAGCGTTCGGTCATCAGCTTCGACAAGTGCTATATCGAGGTCAACGAATATCCGCGTGCCGATCATGCGACGATCGTGTGGACTGCGGACGGTCATCGCGAGGAGGTCGCCGCGGGCACCGAGGCTTACGCCCTATGCTACGAGATGGCTGACCTCGAGAAGGCCGTCGCCGGCGATGATTCCAAGCGTGAGCTTCTGGATTATGCTTCTGATGTTATGGAGCTGATGACCAAGCTCCGTGCCGATTGGGGAGTCGTCTACCCCGAGGAGGAGTAAGCGATGCTCGCGGAAGATAGGCTCAATGCGATCGTCTCGATGGTGCAGCAGGCTGGCTCAGTAACGGTGCCAGAGCTTGCCGATGCCCTGGGTGTGACGGCTTCTACCATTCGACGCGACCTGCAGACACTTGACCGAGCGCACCGCATCGCCAAGGTGCACGGCGGCGCGACAAGTCTGGAGCGCGCGCACGTGACGCGCGACTTAACGATCAGTGAGCGCAGTGATCTCCATAACGACGACAAGGAGCGCATCTGCGCTCGCGCCGCGGCGCTCGTGGAGCCCGAGAGCTTTGTGTACATCGATTCGGGTTCGACGACGCTCAGGCTCATCGAGCATCTTTCGCGCCTTGACGGCGTCACCTATGTGACCGACTCCGTGCTCCATGCTCAGCATCTCGCCCTGCGCGGCATGCGCACCGTGGTGCTGGGTGGCGAGCTCAAGCCCGAGACCGAGGCGCTCGTTGGCCCCGATGCCTTGGCAACTCTAGACCGCTATAACTTCAACTGCGGCTTTTGGGGTTCCAACGGCATTGCTGCCGAGCAGGGCTTTACGACGCCCGATATCGAGGAAGCGCAAGTAAAGCGTATCTCGATGCGCCATACGGCCAAACGTTACGTAATCTCGGACGCCAGCAAATTTGGCATGGTGGCGCCCGTCAAGTTCGCGGACTTCCGCGATGCAACGATCATCACCGCGGGCGAGGTGCCCGTCAAGTACCAGGCGATGGAAAGCGTCATCACGGTCTAGCGATGGGACAAGGCCAAAGCCACCACAAAGGTGCCTGTCCCCGCTGTGGTGGTTAGTAACGAAAACCGAGTAGTTTTCTCAATAGATAAGCGGCAACGTCCATTACGGGCGTTGCCGCTTTTGCTGTCTACCGGTTTTGTCTAAGTCTGTAACAACTGGACCGTTAAAAGTGGGTTAGGTGTTACAGATTGAGATACTTCTGAACCGCGCCGTCCCTTTGTCTCAATCTGTAACAGTTGGGACCGATTTTGCCGAGTTATTGTTACAGATTGAGATTTTCCCTTGAGGGGGATTCGAATGTCTCGATCTGTAACAGATAGACCGAAAAATGGGTTCTAACTGTTACAGATCGAGACGTTTTGGGACCGCGGCTGAGCCATTGCGGCAAAACCACCACAAAGGTGCCTGTCCCCATTGTGGTGGTTTAGGGCTCCCAGGGGCAGGGGGCTTCGATGTGGATGTGCTCACCGGTTACGGGATGCGTGAAGGACACGCTGTGGGCGTGGAGCATCAGGCCGCAGGGACGCGGCGTGCCGTACAGGTCGTCGCCAACCAGGGGATGACGCTCGCTCGCCAGATGTACACGGATTTGGTGCTTGCGGCCGGTGAGCAGCTCGACATCGATATACGAGCGCGTGGGCAGGCCACGACGGCTCTTAAGACGCTTGAGCACCTTCACGCGCGTTTGAGACGGCTTGCCGCTGGCGCCGACGCGCATCTTTCGACTGTCATGTCGGTCGCGGGCGATGGGCTTGTCGATGAGCTTTTCGTTCCAGTCGATCTTGCCCTCGGCGAGCGCCAAGTAGTGCTTTTCGAAAGCGTGGTCGATGATCATCTGGTCAAAAGCGGGCTGCGTCTGCTTGTCGAGCGAGAACAGCACCACGCCGGTGGTGTCGCGGTCCAGGCGGTTGAGCGGCTGCATGTCGGTCGCGGCAAAGCCGTCGCCCATCGCCAGCAGCAGGTCGCTGGCGTAGTCGGTGAGTGTGCGCTCGCCGGTGCCGTCGCCGTGGACGATCATGCCGGCGGGCTTGTCGATGGCCATGAGCCAGGCGTCGCAGTAGAGGACTTGAGGTTCTTCGTTCACGTGTAAGCCTTTCGGTTAGCTGATTCCCACAAACATGCAGCCCGAGGTCGCCCCGCGTAGGCGGGCGGCGGGCTTGCGGCCGGCCTGTGCTGCTTCGACGGCACGACGGACGCGGGCGACGGCACGGCCCGCTTCATCCGTCTCGAGCAGCGTGCCGTCCACCATAAGACGACGGACGCCGGCGTCAAGCAGCTGTGGTACCTGCGGCGTAAGGTCGATGGGGTAGGCATCGTACAGGCGAGAGCGGCCGTGGATGTCGGTGCGGACGGGCATGACCTTTCCGTCGATATTCTTGAGCGAGAGCTTGCGGGCACGCAGGCGGCAGTTGGCACAATCATGGATGCAGCCGTTGGCAACCTGCAGAATGCAATGCTCGCTTGTCATGACGCGCGGGCGGCCAAAGACGGTGATGCCCAGAGCCGCGGGCGCGGCGGCGCCGAGCGAGACAATCTCTTCGAGCGTGATCTCGGGCGAGAGCCAAAACGCACCGGCTCCGCGCTCGGCAAGCGCTTCCATGCAGGGCGTGTTGTGCACCGGCAGGCAAGAGCGAATCTCGACCGTGGCGCCGGCCTGCGCGGCTACGGCGAGCTCGGAGATATTGCCGACGGCGACGGTGGCCCCGGCATTGATCCAGGGATCGACGCGCTCGTGGTCGACGGCGCGGCAGACCTCGTCGAGTATGGGCACGATGCCCTGCTCAAATGCATCGGCAGGGGAGAGTCCGACAGCCTCGAGCGCGTCGGTGGTCATATAGATGCGCGCGGCGCCCTCGGCACGAGCTGCCTCGGCGGCTTCGAGCGTGGTGACGGCGGCGCAGATTTGCGGCTCGTCACGGTAATGCTCGGGCATGGCGCGCGTACATTTGTCGAGCACCGGCAGCTCGAGCGTTTTCGCGCGTTCCTCGTACGGCGCCAGAATGGCCTCCTCCAATGCTTTACAGGCGGCGGCGCGCACCTTATGCACGGCGGAGAAGCCCATACCGCAGCCGGCGTCGAGCGAAACGTCAAAGCTCGCTGCCTCAAAGGGCGAGGAGCCCATGCGGCCCACATGCTCAACCAGGTCTGCCGCCTCGATGGCGCGGGTCTTGGCGGCCTCGACGGTGAAGCCCGTGGCGGTGGCGGTGAGCGCGGGGCTGTCACAGCAGGTGAGTGTGACGGTAAACGGCTCGCCCAGGCGTGCCACGACGGACACATCAACAGCTCGGCGGCGCAGCACATCGCGCTTGAGTGCGGCGCCGGCGGCGTCGATGGCACGCTGACTGCGAATCACGCGGACGCGGCAGCCCTCGGGCATGCTGCGGGGCACGCGGCACTCGATGATGTCGCCGGCAGCGGCATCATCGGCGGCAATGGTGGTCAGGAACTGGTCAAACTCGTTATCGTGGCGAAGCTCCAGCAGGTCGCCCTTGCCCACGGGCTCAAACAGCTCAATGCGGGCGATGGCGGCGCGGCGACGGCGGTCGTCGGGCTTGAGGCCGCGCACATCGCGGTTGGCCGGGCGGCTGCCCAGCACCGTGCCCACGATCTGGCCGCGGTTGTTGGAACGCTCGTAGCTCATCATCTCGTCGCCCGAGGTGCCGTCCTGATAGGCGTGCGTAAAGTCGCGGTTGAAGCAGCGCTTGAGCTGGCGCTGGCGGGCGGCTTCCTCGTCCTTGGTAACGGCGGCTCCGGATAGCATGTCGTCAATTTCGTGACGATACACATCAACGATGGAGTACACGTAATCGGGCGCCTTCATGCGGCCCTCGAGTTTGAGCGACGCGGCGCCGGCGTCATACAGACGGCGAACGAGCTGCGAAGTGTTGGTGTCGCGCGGGCATAGAGCGCGCTCGCGACCGGCAGGGGAGAGCGTACGTCCGTTCTCGTCGATCAGCTCGTAGGGCAGGCGGCAGGGCTGGGCGCACATGCCGCGGTTGGCCGATCGCCCCGCCATGGCAAAGCTCGAAAGCAGGCACAGGCCCGAGTAGCAAAAGCAGATGGCGCCGTGGCTAAAGACCTCAAGGTCCACATCGGGCGCGGCATCGTGAATGGTGGCAATCTCGTCGATGGAAAGCTCGCGCGAGAGAGTCACGCGGTCGGCGCCCTGCTCGCGGCACCAAAGGGTTCCGCGGTCGTCGTGGATGTTCGCCTGGGTTGAGATGTGCGTCTCGATGCCGGGCATCGTGCGCTTGACCTCAAAGAACAGGCCCCAGTCCTGGATGATAAAGGCGTCGGCGCCCAACGTGGAGCAGCGGTGGATGAGTTGCAACGCATCGCCCATCTCGGACTGCTTGATGACGATGTTGACCGTGACGTAGACGCGCGACCCGGCTAGATGCGCGGCGCGGCAGGCTTGCTCAAAGGCCTCGTCGGTAAAGTTGGTGGCCTTGCGGCGGGCGTTGAAGCTGCCCATGCCGCAGTAGATGGCGTCTGCCCCGGCGGCGAGTGCGGCGGCAAAGGGCTCGGGCCCTCCGGCGGGCGCCAAAAGCTCGGGTCTGCGGTTGGTGGTTCGACTGGCGGTTGCGGTCATATCCTGCCTTTCAAAATGCTCAGATATTCAATAGTATAGTGGTGCTGTTGCGGCGGACGAGTCCTGTGGCCCAAGCAGGATAAAGTCTTCAGCAGCCCTTGCAGCAAAAACGATCCGTTTCCCTCCGTCCCCTATGGATCACCTGATCGGCTGGGGACGGAAAGAAACGGATCGTTTTGAGCTTCACCGTCCGGTCGTGCCGTTCAGCGGCCGACAGACGCCGTTGGGCGATAAAAGATTCTCGCAACGTGATAATAATCTTGCATCGCGCGGAAACCTTGAGTACTATCCCAATCAAGCGCGGCGTTCAGACCGAACTGTGCCTCCCGGTGTGAACGCCGCGCTCACGCTCTCTCAACTGATCGTAAGGAGAAAAACATGAGCAAGACCGTCGTGTCTTCCGATAACGCACCCGCAGCCATCGGTCCGTATTCCCCCGGCATCCAGACCGGCAGCATGGTGTTCCTGTCCGGCCAGCTGGGCATCGACCCCGCAACCGGCAAGATGCCCGAGGGCGTCGAGGCTCAGGCCAAGCAGTCCCTTGCTAACGTCGAGGCCTTGCTGACCGCTGCCGGCGCCACCTTTGCCGATGTCGTCAAGACCACGGTTTACCTGGCCGACATCGCCGACTTCGCTGCCGTGAACGAGATTTATGCCTCCAAGTTCGAGGCTCCGTTCCCCGCGCGCAGCGCTTTCCAGGTTGCCGCCCTTCCGGCCGGCGGTCTGGTCGAGATTGAGGTCGTCGCCGCTCTCTAAGGCGTTGGCAACAGCTAAACATGACATGCAAAAAGACCCTGCAGCGCGAGCTGCAGGGTCTTTTGTCAAGCGATGCGACAAAAACGATCCGTTTCCCCTCGTCCCCAAGGGATCACGTTTAGCCTTCCTTGCGGACTTTTTGTAGGTAGCGGTAGACGCTGGGCTCCGAGATGCCCAGCGCGGTGGCGGCGCAGGCCACGGCGCCCTTGAGCATGAACACCCCGTTGCCGTTGAGGTGGCGAATGACGTCCACGCGGTCACTCTGACCAAGCGACGCTACATCCAGCCCGCGCGCGCTCAGCAACTCGGCAATGCTGCGGTCGATGAGCTCCTGTGTGGACTCCGAAAGACTTTCGACCTCGATAGACGCGGGCTCCGTGCGCGTCGGCGCCACGTCAAAGCATGCCATGAGCTGCTGCGCCATGGCGTTGATGGAGCGCACGGTCGAGAGGTCGGTGTTGACGCAGAGCATGCCGACGATCTCGTTATCCTCGCGGATAAAGTACGTCGCTGACTCCAGCGTCTTGCCACCGGCACCGCGCCCCTCGTAGCCCGTAATAAACGGCAGGTCGCGATACTTGGGGTCGTGCATGATCTTGAGCGCCAGATCGGTGGCGGGACCGCCGACCTTACGGCCGCTCACGATGCCGTTGCGAATATCGACGATGGCGTGGTCGGGATCCGAGAAATCATGCAGCACGATCTCGCTGTTCTTACCGAGTATCTGCTCCAGGAAATCGACCATCGGCAAAAAGCGACGTACGGTCTCGTTCACGGGCAACTCCTTTAGGTGAAATCGGAGATGTTCATAACAATTTTTTCTCATGGTAACACGCTGCTCTTCATCTCGTATATCCGCAGGTACATTGCGTAATACAGACGAACGGTAGGAATTTGGCGGTAAACGGTTGACCAAAAGAAAAGTTAGATGTTGTTTTAACCAGACACTTTTCTGACCTGCGGAAATGCATTATCTCAGCTGAAGAATAGTCTGATAACAAAAAATTATTATTGAGAATGAGAATCATCTTTAATACGATATGCAACGAAGGCACAACCTCAACCCCGCACTGCGTCACAATAGAGCGTTAGATGCGAAAACAACTATTTCGAGGATTGGTGGTCAAATGACCCAGGAGACGGTTAAGAACGGCACTGAAGCCCTGTTCACTCGTGAAGGCATGCCTCCCGTTAAAGAAATGATCCCGTGTGCCCTTCAGCACGTACTGGCTTCGTTTGCCGGTATCATCACCCCGGCTGTCATCATGGCCGGCGTCTACGGCTTTAATAGCCAGCAGAGCACCGACATCATCCAGGTCGCGCTCATTCTTTCGGCAATCGATACGGCCCTTCAGGCCTTCGCTCCCTTCCGTCGCATCGGCGGCGGTCTGCCCATCGTCATGGGCGTTTCGTTCGCATTCCTGCCGGCCCTGCAGGCCATGGGTGCCTCGGGCTTTAGCTTTGGCGCGCTGTTGGGCGGCGAGATCGTCGGCGGCGCCGTCGCGGTCCTCTTTGGTCTGGCCTACAGCAAGATCAAGTGGCTGTTCCCGCCCGTCGTGACCGGTACGGTCATCTTCTCCATTGGCGTCTCTCTCTATCCCACGGCCGTCAAGTATATGGCCGGCGGTATGGGTACGCCGCTGTGGGGCACTCCGCAGGCCTGGTGCGTCGCCCTTATCACCTTCGCCGTGGTCTTTGCGCTCGCCAACTTTGGCAAGGGCACGCTCAAGCTGGGATCCGTGTTCTTTGGCATGATCGTTGGCATGATCGTTTCGATCCCCTTTGGCATGATCGACTTCTCCAGCGTCGCCACCGCCCAGGTCTTCGCCCTTCCCAAGCTCATGCCCTACGCGCTCGAGTTTGATCCCGAGGTCTGCATTACCCTCGCCGTCGTGTTCCCCATGGTTGCCATCCAGGTTATCGGTGACGTCTCCGCCGCCTGCCTGGGCTCCATCGACCGTATGCCCACCGAGCGCGAGCTCTCCGGAGCTATCGTGTCCCAGGGCCTCACCTCTATGGTCGGCGGCCTGCTGGGCGGTCTTCCCACCAGCGCCCTTGGCCAGAACGTGGGCATCATCTGCTCCAACAAGGTCGTCAACAAGTGGGTCTTTGTGATCATCGCGGCCGTCTTTGCCATCGCCGGCCTGTTCCCGCAGCTCTCTGCCGTCCTTTCCGCTATCCCGCAGCCCGTCATCGGCGGCGCGACCGTCGGCGTCTTTGGCACCATCACCATGAACGGCGTGCGCATGTTCACCCGCGAGGGCCTCACGCAGCGCACTACCACTATCGTCGGTACCTCCGTCGTCTTTGGCCTGGGTATCTGGATGGCCAGCGGCTGCCTTGCCGGCGAGGGTATGCCCACCTGGGTGTCCACCGTCATCGGCTCCAATGCCGTAACCCCCACCGCCATCATGGCCATTGTCCTTAACCTGATCCTTCCGCAGACGCCGGTCGTGGCTCAGCACATCGATGCCGCCAAGGACGCTGCCGTGGATCTGGTCTTGCCCGAGAGCAAGAAGTAACCAATTCGGTGCTATTCGTCGGCGGACGTATCGCCTCGTCCGCCGACGCCATGCGGCGATAGGCCGCACTTCAAAGGGCTTGCCCCTTTGGTGAAGCGTTGACGGGAGAGGGCCCGTTTCCGGTGTAGGCCGGCGCTTCGCACTTCCGCTATGTCAGAGGTGTCAAACCCCGCCTCTGATGTTGAAGGGAGCATTCATGCTTCTGGTCGCTAACGGTTCCGTCTTTACCCGCAACACTCAGACCCCGTTCATTCCCAACGGTGCGGTCGCCATTGACGGAGATACGATCGTCGAAGTGGGCCCCGAGCGCGAGCTCAAGGCCAAGTACCGGGATGCCGAGTACGTCGACGCCCAGGGTAACCTCATCATGCCCGGACTCATCAACTGCCACACCCACATCTACTCGGGTCTGGCCCGCGGCCTTGCCATTAAGGGCTGCAACCCCACCAACTTCCTGGAGAATCTTGAGCAGCAGTGGTGGAAGATCGACGACAACCTGACGCTCGACGGCACCAAGGCGAGCGCCTATGCCACGATCCTGGATTCCATCCGCGATGGCGTCACCACGATCTTCGATCACCACGCGAGCTTCTGCGAGATTCCGGGAAGCCTCTTTACCATTAAGGATGCAGCTCAGGAGCTGGGCATGCGTTCGTGCCTGTGCTACGAGGTTTCCGATCGCCGCGGCCAGGAAAAATGCGACCAGGCCATTGCCGAGAACGCCGAGTTTGCCCAGTGGGCCGCCAAGGAGCGTCGCGATAACGACAACCACATGATCGCCGCCATGTTTGGCGGACATGCTACCTTTACGCTTTCGGACGAGACCATGGATAAGATGGCCGAGGCCAACAACGGTCTGACCGGCTTCCACATCCACGTGTGCGAGGGCATGAACGACGTGTGGGACTCCCGCCTCAACCGCGGCGGCATCAGCCCCGTCGAGCGCCTGCTGCAGCACAACCTGCTGGGTCCCGACACCATGCTCGGCCACTGCATCCACGTGACACCTGCCGAGATGGATATCGTCAAGGAGTCCGGTACCTGGCTCGTCAACAACCCCGAATCCAATATGGGCAACGCCGTGGGCTGCGCACCCGTGCTCGAGTTCTTCCGCCGCGGCATCCCCGTGTGCATGGGCACCGACGCCTACACTCACGATATGCTCGAGAGCCTCAAGGTCTTCCTGGTCATTCAGCGCCACAACGCCGCCATGCCCAACGTGGGCTGGTGCGAGGCCATGACTATGCTGTTCGAGAACAACGCCAAGATGGCGAGCAAGTACTTCGATCGCAAACTCGGTGTGCTCGAGGCCGGCGCTGCCGCCGACGTCATCGTCATGGACTACAAGCCCTTTACGCCGCTGAGCGAGGAGAACATCGACGGCCACATGCTCTTTGGCATGATGGGCAAAAACTGCCGCACCACCATCATCAACGGCCGCGTCCTGTACAAGGATCGCGAGTTCGTTGGCATTGATGAGGACAAGATCAACGCGTGGACCATGGCCGAGTCCAAGAAGCTCTGGAGCACGCTCAACGATCGCACGTACTAATTACAAGTAGATTCACGCGCGTCGGATGTTTCGCCGCATCCGACGCGCGTATAGGCGACCTCCGCGGGGTCGCCGGCGCTGTGCTAGCGCTACGCCGTATTTGCGCCCGCCGCGCGGTCTCGCCGGGCGTTACAGAGAGGAGCTCACTATGAGCGACATTATGAGGCCGATCCCGTTTTCGCAGCTGATGAACTGGATCATCGAGGAGCACAAGACCCAGGACGCCATCTTTGGCGTGCGCAAGATGGTCACGACCAACCAGGAGGGCGCGCTTCCCATTTTTGACGAGCGCATCGAGACTCCGTTTGGCCCGGCTGCCGGCCCCAACACGCAGCTGGCCCAGAACATCGTGGCATCCTACGTTGCCGGTTCCCGCTTCTTTGAGCTCAAGACCGTTCAGGTTATGGACGGCGAGGAGCTCTCCAAGTGTGTGAACAAGCCCTGCATTGTGGCGCAGGACGAGTGCTACAACTGCGAGTGGTCGACCGAGCTCGAGGTTCCGCAGGCCTTTGCCGAGTACGTGAAGGCATGGTTCGCCTGCCACCTGATCGCTCGCGAGTACGGCCTGGGCAGCCCGGACGGCTTTGTCTTCAACATGTCCGTGGGCTATGACCTCGAGGGTATTAAGAGCCCCAAGGTCGACGCCTACATCGAGGGCATGAAGGACGCCAGCGGCTCCGAGGTTTGGAACGAGTGCCGCACATGGGCGCTTGCCAACCTGGACAAATTTGAGCATGTCGATGCCGCGTTTGTCGAGTCCATCCCGGCGCGCGTCTCCAACTCCATCACCGAGTCTACCCTGCACGGCTGCCCGCCGGCGGAGATCGAGCGCATCGCGACCTATCTGATCACCGAGAAGGGCCTCAACACCTACATCAAGTGCAACCCCACGCTGCTGGGCTATGAGTTTGCCCGTCAGCGCCTGAACGAGCTGGGCTTTGACTACATCGTCTTCGACGATACACACTTCCGCGAGGACCTGCAGTGGGCCGACGCCGTGCCCATGTTTGAGCGCCTGATTGCCCCGTGCGCCGAGCGCGGCCTGGAGTTTGGCGTCAAACTGACCAACACGTTCCCCGTCGACGTGACGAGGAACGAGCTGCCCTCCACCGAGATGTACATGTCGGGCCGTTCGCTGTTCTCGCTGACCATCGAGGCCGCCCGTCGCATTACCGAGCAGTTCGATGGCAAGCTGCGCATCAGCTACTCCGGCGGTGCCACGGTCTACAACATCCGCGCCCTGTATGACGCCGGCATTTGGCCCGTTACCTTGGCGACTGACGTGCTCAAGCCCGGTGGCTACGAGCGCTTTAGCCAGATGGCCGGCGAGTTTACCGATCTGGATGGCAAGCCGTTCGCGGGCGTTTCGCTCGAGGCCGTGACGGCGATCCAGACCGACTCGCTCACCAACCCGCTCTACAAGAAGCCGCTGCGCCCGCTGCCCGACCGCAAGGTCGCCGGCAAGAGCCCGCTTTCCGACTGCTTTACCACGCCGTGCCGCACGAGCTGCCCCATCCAGCAGGATATTCCCGCCTATCTGGCGGCTGTTGACGAGGGCCGCTACGAGGACGCACTCAACATCATCATCGAGCGCAACGCCCTGCCGTTCATCACCGGCACTATCTGCCCGCATCCCTGCGGCCGTGCCTGCGAGCGTGCATTCTACGAGCCCGAGGGCGCCCAGATTCGCGCCAGCAAGCTCAAGGCCGCCCGCGAGGCAATGACCGCCGTGCTGCCCAAGCTGCGCGCCCAGGCTATCGCCAACGACGGCGAGCGCAACGTTGCCGTTATCGGTGGCGGTCCGGCCGGCCTGGCGACGGCGTTCTTCCTGACGCGTGTCGGCGTGCCCGTTACCATCTTTGAGGCCCGCGATTCGCTCGGCGGTGTGGTCCGTCACGTAATCCCCGAGTTCCGTATCGCCAGCGACGATATCTCGCACGACGCCGAGCTCTGCCTGGCCTTTGGCGCCAAGGTTCAGCTTAACGCCCGCGTGGAGTCCATTGACGAGCTCAAGGCCCAGGGCTTTACCGACGTGGTCGTGGCCACCGGTGCCTGGATGCCCGGCTCTGCGGGCCTGGGCGAGGGTGCCGAGCTCGACGTGCTGGAGTTCCTCGAGGCCGCCAAGAAGGGCGAGAAGCTTGAGCTGGGCGAGGACGTCGTGGTCATTGGTGCCGGCAACACCGCCATGGACGCCGCCCGCGTGGCCAAGCGCCTGGCAGGCGTGAAGAACGTGCGTCTGGTGTATCGCCGCACCAAGAAGCAGATGCCCGCCGACGAGGAAGAGCTCGATCTTGCTCTTGCCGACGGCGTTGAGTTCTGCGAGCTGCTGGCGCCCAAGGCACTCAACGGCGCCGTGCTGACCTGCGACGTTATGGAGCTTGGCGAGCCGGATGCAAGCGGCCGTCGCAGCCCCGTCGCCACGGGCGAGACCGTCGAGCTTTCCGCCACCACGGTGATCTGCGCCGTGGGCGAGGGCATCGATGCCAGCCTGTACGATGCCGCGGGCGTCGAGCATGACCGTCGTGGCCGTCTTGCCGCCACCTCCACCGGTGTTGAGGGCGTCTGGGCTGCGGGCGACTGTCGCCGCGGTCCCGCCACCGTGGTCGAGGCTATCGCCGACGCCGCCGAGGTCGCCCGTGCCATTGCCGACGTGGACTTTAACAAGTACGCCGACTGCAACGAGCAGGCCGGCCGCGAGGACACCTGCTATGAGCGCAAGGGGTCGCTGTGCCGCGACAAGCGCAACTGCACCAAGACTCGCTGCCTGGGCTGCGGCTCGGTGTGCGAGGTCTGCTGCGACGTGTGCCCCAACCGCGCCAACGTTGCCATTAAGGTGCCGGGCCTGGCCAAGCATCAGGTCGTCCATGTCGATGGCATGTGCAACGAGTGCGGCAACTGCGCCGTGTTCTGCCCCTACCAGGAGGGTCGTCCCTACAAGGACAAGCTCACCCTGTTCTGGAGCGAGCAGGACATGGAGAACTCCGAGAACGAGGGCTTCCTGGCCGTGGACGAGGATCACTTTAAGGTCCGCGTCGCCGGCACGGTCCGCACCGTCTCGGTCGATGCCGTCAACACCGGTCTGCCCGAGGCCGTCCGCCTGACCATCAAGGCCGTGCGCGACAGCTATTCGTATCTCCTTAAGAAATAGGCGAGTCTCTTATGGCCAAATCCATTCAACATAACGTGGCCTACGTTGCCTGCGGAAGCGGTTGCGCCTCCGCAGGCGGCGACGCCCACTGCAGCGAAGGCTGCATTGGCTGTGGCGCCTGCGTCACGGCCTGCCCCCACGGCGCCATTGCGCTGGTCGATGGCATCGCCCGCGTGGATCGCTCCAAGTGCACGGGCTGTGGCCTGTGCGGTATGGCGTGCCCACAGCGCGTGATTGCCTTCGTTCCCGGCTACCAGAACATCCTAGTGCGCTGCAACAACACCGATAAAGGCGCCATCGCCCGCAAGATTTGCGACACGAGCTGCATCGGTTGCGGCATGTGCGCTAAAAAATGCCCTGCCGGCGCTATTCGCATCGAGGACAATTGCGCCCATATCGACGGCGCGGACTGCCTGTCGTGCGGTATGTGCGCCGTCGTCTGCCCGCATGGCGCCATCCACGACCGCACCGGCATAGCCGCCGGCGTGTAGAAGGGAATCACCATGGCACAGGAATTCACTTTTACCGTTAACGGCGTGGAGTGTACGACGACTCAGAACAAGCCGCTGCTACGCTACCTGCGCGACGACCTGCATATTCACTCCGCCAAGGACGGCTGCTCCGAGGGCGCGTGCGGTACCTGCACCATCCATGTGGACGGTGCGGCCGTCAAGGCGTGCGTACTGACCACCGCTCTTGCCGCCGGCCGCAACATCGTGACCGTCGAGGGCCTGCCCGAGGACGTGCGCGAGGCCTTTGTGTACGCCTTTGGCGCCGTGGGTGCCGTGCAGTGCGGTTTTTGCATCCCCGGCATGGTCATGGCGGGTGCGGCGCTCATAGCCGAGGACCCCGAGCCCACCGAGGAGCAGATCAAGTACGCCATCCGCGGTAACGTCTGCCGCTGCACCGGCTACAAGAAGATCATCGAGGGCATTTCGCTGGCAGCTGCGGTGCTCCGCGGCGAAAAGCAGATCGACGAGGACCTGGAGCGCGGCGACGACTACGGCGTGGGCAAGCGCGCCTTCCGTATCGACGTGCGCAAGAAGGTGCTCGGCGAGGGCAAGTATCCCGATGACATCGACGAGCTCGATCAGCCGGGTCTGACCTACGCCAGCGCCGTGCGCTCCAAGTATCCGCGCGCCCGCGTGCTCTCCATCGACACCTCCAAGGCCGAGGCCCTGCCCGGTGTGGTGGGCATCCTGCGCGCCGAGGACGTGCCGGTCAACCAGGTCGGCCACCTTATCCAGGACTGGGACGTCATGATCGCCCAGGGCGATATCACCCGCTGCGTGGGCGATGCCATCGTGCTGGTGGTTGCCGAGGACGAGGCGACGCTCGAGAAGGCCAAGAAGCTCGTAAAGATCGATTACGAGCCGCTGGAGCCCGTGCGTAACATTGTCGAGGCCAGGGCTGCCGACGCCCCGCGCCTGCACGACAGCTTCTTTGCCTTTGGCAACACGGTGGAGCTCAAGAACAACGTGTGCCAGAGCCGTCACGTGACGCGCGGCGACGCCGCCAAGGCGCTGGCGGAGAGCGCGTTTACCGTGACGCAGCGCTTTACCACGCCCTTTACCGAGCATGCCTTCTTGGAGCCCGAGTGCGCCGTTGCCTTCCCGTACAAGAACGGCGTTAAGGTGCAGTCGACCGACCAGGGTGCCTACGACACGCGCAAAGAGTGTGCCCATATGTTTGGCTGGGATAGCGAACCCGAGCGTGTGGTCGTCGAAACCATGCTCGTGGGTGGCGGCTTTGGCGGCAAGGAGGACGTGTCCATCCAGCACCTGGCCGCGCTCGCCGCATATAAGTTCCAACGTCCTGTGAAGTGCAAGCTCACGCGCGCTGAGTCGCTTGCGTTCCATCCTAAGCGCCATGCCATGGACGGTACCTTTACGCTGGGTTGCGACGCCGAGGGCAACTTTACCGGCCTTGATTGCGAGATCAACTTTGATACCGGCGCCTACGCTTCGCTGTGCGGCCCGGTGCTCGAGCGCGCCTGTACGCACGCCGTTGGCCCCTACAAGTACCAGAACACCGACATTCGCGGCTTTGGCTACTACACCAACAACCCGCCCGCCGGCGCGTACCGCGGCTTTGGCGTTTGCCAGTCCGAGTTTGCGCTCGAGAGCTTGATCGACTTGCTGGCAGAGAAGGTCGGCCTGGACCCGTGGGAGATTCGTTACAGAAACGCCATCGAGCCGGGCGAGGTTTTGCCCAACGGCCAGATTGCCGACTGCTCCACGGCCCTGAAGGAGACGCTGCTTGAGGTCAAGGATGCCTACTATGCGCATCCCGGACACGCCGGTATCGCCTGCGCCATGAAGAACGCCGGCGTGGGCGTGGGCCTGCCCGATGCCGGCCGCTGCAAGATTCGCGTCGAGGATGGCCGCGCCGTGGTCTACGCCGCCACGTCCGACATCGGCCAGGGCTGCAACACGGTCTTTTTGCAGGACGTTGCCGAGGCGTGCGGTCTGCCGCTGAGCTGCATTGCCAATGGCGAGTGCTCCACCGAGAACGCTCCCGACTCCGGCACCACGTCTGGCTCGCGACAGACGGTCGTGACCGGCGAGGCCGTGCGCGGTGCCGCCTTCCTGCTGCGCGATGCCATGCTTGACATCGAGGCCGGCAAGCCTGCACCCGATGTTCCTGTGAGCGCGCATGGTGACGGCGTCAAGATCGAGTACGACGACGGTCGAGCCTATCAGTTGCGCACGCAGGAGCTCGTCGCCGGCCAGGGCATGCATCCTCAGGATCCCGCGGCCGCCATCAAGGCGCTCGAGGGATGCGAGTTTGGCTACGTGTACCTGGAGCCGACTGACAAGCTGGGCGCTGACGTTCCCAACCCCAAGAGCCACATCTGCTACGGTTTTGCCACGCATGTGGTCATTCTGGATGATGACGGTCGCGTGAGCGAGGTCTATGCCGCGCACGATTCCGGCAAGGTGGTCAACCCCATCTCCATCCAGGGTCAGATCGAAGGCGGCGTGCTCATGGGTATGGGCTATGCGCTTACCGAGGACTGGCCGCTCAAGGACTGCGTGCCCCAGGCAAGGTACGGCACGCTCGGGCTGTTCCGTGCGCCCGAGATTCCGGATATCCACGCCATCTACGTGGAGAAGGACGAACTGCTGCCCGTGGCATACGGCGGCAAGGGCATCGGCGAGATTGCAACGATCCCCACGGCGCCCGCCGTGCAGAACGCCTATCGCGCATTCGACGGCAAGCTGCGTCCGGATCTGCCCATGGTGGATACCCCGTACAGCCGTGCCCGTCACCGCGGCTAGGGTAGGGCGCGGACAGCCATTACTGACGAGCTGTTCGCGCTCAACACCAACTGCATATGCTGCGCTTTTGGCCCCAGCTCCATCGCGAGCCGGGGCCTTTTGTTTGGAGCGGAAGCAGCATTCCGGAATTGGCGCTCAGAATGGGACGCGCTTTCCGGTTGGAGCTTCAAACGGAAAGCGCATCCCGGAATCCGCGCCTGGAATGGGACACACGATTGTCCGTGCCCGCATCCCACCATATTCGGGATGCGGGTTTCTGCGCTTTTGTGCATCAGGTAAGCAGCTGCTTTTGGCGGCTCTCCCGGGCTGCGCATCGCTTGGGATGTCGATGCGACCGACCAGAGAATCGGCGCATTGGTCGATCGCATTACAAAAGACAGGTTTATTGAGATTGGTGAACTGACGGCCATGGCGCATACCATTGTGGTTGCCTAGCTTGAAAGCTGAGATGGAAAGTGCTTTCGGACAGGAGGGCAATATCAAGCCCCACGTTCCCTGTGGGAAGTGGGGCTTTCAAGGGCTGCTGGTTAATAGTTATTAGAGGTAGCCGTTCAGCCAATCGGGCATATTGGGATCGTCAATGCTCCACGAATCTTCTTCATGCTCGCTTTCTTCCCAGTTGCTTTCGTCCCCATCGAAGAACTTGCGCCTATTGCACTTGTATTTGACAACCGTGTCGCCCTCACGGCGGTATTCATACCAGTAGTAGTTTTGCTTTCCGTATCCGTTCCATTCTTGAGTTCTGTATATGACCATGGTATCTCCTTTTCGTTTGCGTACGCGGGGCGCACGGTGTATCAGATTTGACTACTGGGCTATGACTTGCGCAATGCGAGTTTTTTGGCGTTAATGCTCGCAAGTTCGTCGGAAGTAAAAACAAACGGGACAACCGCTTCATCCCATTCGATATTTGAGAAGGTATAACCGGCGCGCGTTACTTTGACTGTTTCTTTCCCAAAGAGTTTGCCGACTTCTGTGAGCTTGTAACCCCAGGGCTCTTTTGTCATCATTCCGCTGGAGACGAGACGCTTGTTAACTGCCTGATTCGAAAGAAGCAAGTCATGTCCGAGTCCCGTTGCGGTCTTCTTGACTCCGGTAAGGTTGACCACTGGCAAGGAGGTCTTTTCCGCCGCCTTAGCAATCGTGGCAACACCTTTGTCTGCGTCGTTGCAAATAGTTTTGAATTTAGGCGTATGGCCCGTTTTCGCGGCAATCGTAATGCTAACGATTGAACTGATTGCCACAAATACACCGATGCCAATCTGGACTTTGTGCTGCTCGAGCCACACGAGGCCTTTGTTCTTTGCGGGCAGATCAGTGTTTTCCGGCTCCAATTTCTGTACACCTCATTTCTTGATTGATTTTGCAAGTTGATATGCAAGAGAGCCCAATGCCGGAATCAATGCTGATGAAGCGGGGATTAGGGCGGCGGTGAGAGCGGTTGCTCCAACTATGGCGCTCTGCTTAGTAGCTGCCTCTTGTTGTGTCCCCTTCTCATCCCCTTCTTTAAGGGCATTTTGCATCTTCTCTAGTTTGGGTGCTACTGGTTGGTCAACGAATAGCTGAATTATTTTGGCCAGATCCTCGTTTCCGCTGACGGCGATTTCGTTGTTGAATACCGCCCTGATGGCGAGATAGTGCATCTTCGTCATCTGCGTTTTACCCGTCTCAAGGCTGCTGACGGTTTGCTTTGTTATGCCTAGTTCGTTCGCAAGCCGTTCGCCACTCCAGCCCGCCGCCTTGCGAATGGTTGACAGGTGAGCTTGGAGCCTGCTGACTAGTTCATCATCCGTTGAAGTCATTTCTGCCTCACATATAGTAAAGAATCCTTATTACTGTCAGATATTATATACCCAGTCAGAAATTTATCAATTACTAAGTGAGTCTTAGTTTATTCGGCTGGCTCCTGAATCTCCTCAGTTTTAAACTGAATTGAAAACGATACCGACGCCGGCGTCTTGTTCTCATGTTTTAAAGGTATGGGCAGGTATTGTTCGACAGACGATGGCCTCGATGCCGATTTCATGCATCCCCTCAGGGGTCATCCGTCCAGGAACCTGTTTTCCATCGTTGCGTGGTCAGCGAGACGCGCAAGGAGCACATCGACCGTATGGGCGGCTGTTATTTCTGCACAGTTGAGAGGGCATTTTGGAAGACGTGTCCATGGCGATCTTGGGAGACGCTAACCGCTTGGATTATAGTGGACGGTCAGTCTTAGAGGCCTATGGGTGGGAGATGTTGTTTCACTTACCAACGACCGGCCGGGGTCTGGCTTAACCAACGTGGAACGTGATTACACCATCTGGTAGCAAGTCGAGTTGCAGATGAGTACGCCCGATCGTGTGGAATAAGGCTTCAGGAGCGCTCCGCCTGTTTACACCCCCGCGATCCCACGTGCAGCGCTCAGCAGCTCGTACTCCCTCTGGCTCCACTGGCGCAGCTCGGCAGTCTCGACGGCGTCGCGGCGCAGGTCCAGAAATACCTCGGCGCCCTCGCAGAAGCACTCACGGACAAAGGCACCGGATCCGTCCGCAACGCACGTGCCGTCTGCAAACAGCTTCCAACTCGACGGCTCGCGCGAGTCGTCTCCGAGCAGTTTGATCTGCAACACATGCGGATTACCGCCGGCGCAGAGCTCTTCCTCGAGCTTCTTCACCGTAAAGCGCATCTGGTGGGAGAGGCCGCTCTTAACCATGGCCGAGGCATAGCCGTTCGGCTCGTCTAGAAGATGCATTCGTTTTGGTTTGACGACCAGATTGTGGAAGTTGCGCTCACTGCGCACGGAGAAATTGTCCATACGGACTCCTTTCATCGATGTTGGCAGGGCCACCGTGCCTCTTGGCCGGTTGGCGTCGGGATCGTGGAGCCAACTCTCTACCCCGACTCTGGATAAAACGCGCCCGCTCCTTGCGGGCACGATGGAGTCTATCAGCGCGCGTGGACACAAATCAAGCGCCGACTGCGAAATGATGTGCAGACGGCGCTTGATTTCGCCGGCTGCTGTTAGGCTTAAAACCGAAAAAGTGTCGAAATATCCCGTGTAAAAGTACGGAAAAGTGTCGTAATACACACTTCAAAAACTCGAAAAAGTGTCGAAATGAGCATCTAGCAACCACGGAAAAGTGTATCCTAGTGCTAAAACAGCACGTAATAAGGGGTACGCTTATGCTACAGAGAAAAGCGAAAGCACAGTTTGAATCTTGGCTTGCCTCGTCGCCTAACAAGGCTCTTTTGGTCAAGGGCGCCCGACAGGTAGGAAAGTCATATTTGGTCAACGTCTTTGCAAGCGAATCGTTCGAAAATGTCGTGACGTTCGACCTTATCGCCGACGCGTCCGTGCGCGATTCGTTTTTGGCGGCAAAAAGCGCGGATGACCTGCTTATGCGCATGTCTATTGCTGCAACGCAGCCGATGGTTGCGAACAAGACCGTTGTGGTTATCGACGAGGTGCAGCGATGCCCCAACGTAGTGACGTTTATCAAATACCTGGTCCAGCGCGGCGACTTTCGATACATCCTTACCGGATCGCTCCTTGGCGTTGAGCTCGAGGGCATCGATTCCCTGCCGGTGGGGTATGTCGAGCAGGTCCAGATGTACCCGCTCGACTTTGAGGAGTTCTGCTGGGCAAGCGGCGTTGCTGCCGGAGCGTTTGACATGCTCAGGGGTTGTCTAAAGGACGAAAAGGAGCTCCCCGGCTATCTGTATGACCGCTTGCTCAATCTGTTCCATCAGTATGTGGTGGTGGGGGGCATGCCCGACGCGGTCAATTCCTTCTTGGCGACGTGCAATGTCGACGAGGTTCGAAACATCCATCGCGATCTTCACGCCCTGTATCGCGATGACATCGCAAAGTACGCTCCGCCTGAGCTACGCTTGGTTATTCGCGATATCTATGATCTGATTCCCAGCGAGGCCGGCTCCAAAAACAAGCGATTCAAACTGTCATCGATTAACGGTGTCAAACGTTTTTCGCAGGTGACAGATCATTTTCTCTGGCTATCGGAGGCGGGTGTCGCGCTTCCCGTGTATAACGTAACGGCGCCCGTGGCACCCCTTTTATTGGGGGAGCAACGAAATCTGTTCAAGCTGTTTTACTTGGACACCGGAATGCTCATGTCGTCGTATTCCAAAAGGGTCGCCCAAGGCGTTTTTGATGGGGAGGCGGAAGACGCCTTTGGCATGAACATGGGGGCGGCGTTTGAGGGCTTCGTTGCCCAAGAGCTCAAAGCCCACGGATTCAGATTGCGCTACTTTACGTCTAAAAAAGTTGGCGAGCTCGATTTTGTGGAGGAGACGCTCGATGGGGAGGTCCTTGCCATCGAGGTCAAGTCGGGCAAGAGCTTTAAGTCCCATGCGGCGCTCGACAACGCGCTCGCGACGAAGGGCTACGGAATCGATCGCGCCCTGGTACTTGCGGAATGTAATCTTCACCGCGATGGTGACGTGCTGTATCTGCCCATCTTTATGGCAGGGCTTTTGGAGCCGTAACATGCCGCCGGCTCTTCCGGCCCTCCCTTAACCCTCGCTACTCGTCGTCCCCGTCGTTGGGGTCGCCCTTGAGGGTGTTGATGTCCAGGTACTGGTTGTCGTCCTCTTTTTGCTGGGTCTCCGACTCCGCTTGGGTGGGGCCGGAGAACAGCTGGAATCCCTCAAACGCAATGACGCCGAGCAGGGCAATGACAATGGCGATAAAGGCAACCTTGACTGCCTGCGGAAATTCCGAGAAACGCAGCGCCTTTTCCTTGGCGTAATAATCGGCGAAGCGCTCTTCGCCCGTGCTTTTGGTATACGCCGGTGCGGACGCGGCCTCCGGGTCATATTCCGGTGCAGGCGTGGCAGTGTACGGATCGTTGAGATAATCGCTCGATGCGGTGCCATAATCCTCGGTCTCGATGCGACCGGCGTCAGCATAGCCATCGGAATAATCGGAATATGCCGCACCGCCCTCATAGTCCGCGGCGCTCGTGTTGGCGGCAAAAAGCGGGTTAACTGGAACGTCGAGCGCCGGCATGCCGGTAGAGGTCTCATCCAGATCGGCTGCAGCCCAGAAATCGTAGGCAACCTGATGGGCAACGGGCTCATCGAGCCTTGTGACCGGAGGCTTGCGTGCCGCAGGAACAGGCAACTGCTGGGCGCTGTACATAACGGTGCTGTCGGCCGATTTGCCCTGCGTCGCCGCAGCGAGAAATGCCGCCGTCTCGGACGGGTCGCTTGCGGGGCGGGGAGTGGGCGTGGGCGCCGAAATGGGTGCGGGCGCAGACGCGGGCGTCGAAACAGGCGGCTGCGCAGGAGTCGGCGCAGATGCGGACTTAGGCGCAAGTGCGGGATTGGGGCTTGACGGGCGAGCCCCACCGCCCATGAGTTCGTCGGCGGTCCACGGGCGATCATCCATCACGTCGTCAAGGCTCAGCGAAAACAGGTCGTCTTCACCCTCATCGAACATGCGGTGCACATGTCCACCAATTGCCGGAATCAATCCGCGACCGGTGCATGATGCCTTGCTCAGCGCCATTCTGTTCCACCCTTTCGAAATACCAATGACATCGATTATATGGAACTTCCCAAGCGACTCGGTCTTGGATTCGTGCTTTCCAGAACTCGCGCCCAAAAGGGGAGGGGCAATCCAGGCGAGTACCTACTTGTCGCCGGCCGCCGCCTTGGCCTCGTTGAGGTAGCTATAGAAGCTGTATTTGGAGATGCCAAAGAACTCGCAGGCGCGCTCGCTCGACTTTGAAATGAGGAAGGCGCCGCGACGGTCGAGGTAGCCAATGGCACGAATACGCTCGTCTTTGGTCATGAGTGCCGCGGGCTTGCCCACAAACTGCTCGCACTCGTGCAGCAGGTCCTCGAGCAGGTCGCCGATGTTCTTGGTAATGGGCTCGGGCTCGGTATAGCCCGTGCCGCCGGTGCCGGTAAAGGCGTCG
The DNA here is from genome assembly GCA_958371715.1 of uncultured Collinsella sp. Classification (GTDB taxonomy): domain Bacteria; phylum Actinomycetota; class Coriobacteriia; order Coriobacteriales; family Coriobacteriaceae; genus Collinsella. The sequence continues at coordinate 34,155 of CATXLW010000003.1, read as the reverse complement.
AGCGAACGCTCAAAAGCCTTCATAAGCGTAATGTCAAAGTTGATGCCCAAAATGCCGACGGGCTTGCCTTCGTCGTTGCGGATAAAGATGGTCGAGGACTTGAGCAGCTTGCCATCGGTGGTTTTAGTGAGGTACGGCTCGCGGTCGTGTACGTCGGTGGTGCCCTCGTGCATGGACTCAAACACGATATGGCTGGGGCCGTCACCCAGTTTGCGCCCGCTGACGTGGCCGTTTTCGATCACTACGATGGAGTGGTCCACGTCCTTGGTCTCCAGGTCGTGGACGACGACTTCGCAGTTGGGGCCAAATTGGAGCGCCAGGCCGTGTGCAAGGCGCTTATAAAACTCGATCTGTGCGGGGGTCATGGGTGCCTTCCTAAAAATTAGTTTGGCCACACTTTGCCATAAACCACACTTGTTCGCAAATAACGAAAGCGTTGCTGCGTTATGTGACCGTTCGGCGGCGAAAAGGTACCGATTACGGCAACAAACAATTTGTTAGGTATACCAATCAAAAAGTGTGATAGAACATTGCTAACAAACTTTTTGTTTGGCATCCACATAAAAGTTCAGCCGTGTGAATGGGATCGGGCTGAAACGCGTATGCGGGGGCCGGCAAGAGAGAACTTAAGGAGTTCACCGTATGGCCGATAAGATCCAGTGGGCGAGCAACACGATGCCCAAGAGCGATGACAAGCACTTGGGAATCATGAGTCTCGACCACGTGAAGAAGGCCCGCGCCTTCCACCAGTCGTTCCCCCAGTACACCGTCACTCCGCTTGCCCGCCTGGACGGCCAGGCCGCGCGCCTGGGCCTGTCCAACCTGTGCGTTAAGGACGAGAGCTATCGCTTTGGCCTCAACGCCTTTAAGGTTCTGGGCGGTTCGTTTGCCATGGCCAACTACATTGCCGACGAGACCGGCAAGGACGTTGCCGAGTGCACCTTCGATTACCTGACCTCCGATCAACTTGCCAAGGACTTTGGCCAGGCAACCTTCTTTACCGCCACCGATGGCAACCATGGCCGCGGCGTGGCGTGGGCTGCCAACAAGCTGGGCCAGAAGGCCGTCGTGCACATGCCCAAGGGTTCTACCAAGCCCCGCTTCGATAACATCGCCGCCGAGGGCGCCACGGTGACCATCGAAGAGGTCAACTACGACGAGTGCGTGCGCATGGCCGCCGCCGAGGCCGACGCCTGCGAGCGCGGCGTCATCGTTCAGGACACCGCCTGGGAGGGCTACGAGAAGATCCCGTCCTGGATCATGGAGGGTTACGGCACCATGGCTTCCGAGGCTGCCGAGCAGCTGCGCGAGATGGCCATCAACCGCCCGACGCACGTGTTTGTCCAGGCTGGCGTGGGTTCGCTCGCCGGCGCCGTGGTGGGCTACTTCACCAACCTGTATCCCGATAACCCGCCCATCTTCGTCGTGGTCGAGTGCGCGCCTGCCGCCTGCCTGTACAAGGGCGCTGCCGCCGGCGACGGAGATCCGCGCATCGTGGACGGCGACATGCCCTCCATCATGGCCGGCCTGTGCTGCGGCGAGCCCAACATCCTTGGCTGGGATATCCTGCGCAACCACACCACCGCCTTCGTGTCCTGCCCCGACTGGGTCACCGCTCGCGGCATGCGCACCCTGGGCGCTCCCGAGAAGGGCGACCCGCGCGTCATCTCCGGCGAGTCCGGCGCTGTGACCACCGGCCTGGTCGAGACTCTCATGCTCGATCCCGAGTACGCCGAGCTCAAGGAGCTCATCGGCCTGGACAAGACGAGCTCCGTGCTCTGCTTCTCCACGGAAGGTGACACCGATCCGGATCAGTACCGTCGCATCGTCTGGGAGGGCGAGTATCCGACCTGCTAGCAGGTCTGACCTGTCCGGGTGGCGGAGCATATGTTTGCTCCCTGCTCGAACAGTCCTGCGCAAGACGGAAAGCACATTAAGTGCTTTCCTTTGCGTGCGGAACTCGCGACGGAGCAAACATATGCTCCGCCACCCTACGTTTACTTGCTTGTGGGGTGCTCAACCTCACGCTGCTTGGCACAAGTGATCTATCTGAAATATCTACCTGTAGGTAAACCCTTGTAGAAAGGTTGACTGTTATGACTAAGGAACTCGATTTCGAGGCAATTAAAAACGCTGCTGAGTCCCATCGTGCTGATATGACTCGCTTCCTGCGCGCTATGATTTCGCATCCCTCTGAGTCCTGCGAGGAGGGTGAGGTTGTCGCCTGCATCAAGGCCGAGATGGAGAGCCTTGGCTATGACGAGGTCAAGGTCGACGGCCTGGGCAACGTTATGGGCTTTATGGGCGAGGGCGACAAGATCATCGCCATCGACTCCCACATCGACACCGTCGGCATCGGCAACATCGAGAACTGGGATGCCGATCCCTATGAGGGCTACGAGACCGACGAGATCATCTACGGCCGCGGCGGCTCCGACCAGGAGGGCGGCATGGCTTCCGCAACCTACGCTGCCAAGATGATGAAGGACATGGGCCTCATCCCCGAGGGCTACAAGATCATGGTCGTCGGCACCGTCCAGGAAGAGGACTGCGACGGCATGTGCTGGCAGTACATCTACAACAAGGACGGCATTAAGCCCGAGTTCGTCATTTCCACCGAGCCCACCGACGGCGGCATCTATCGCGGCCACCGCGGCCGCATGGAGATCCGCGTCGACGTTCACGGCACCTCCTGCCACGGCTCCGCTCCCGACCGCGGCGACAACGCCATCTACAAGATGGCCGACATCATCGCCGACGTCCGCGCCCTCAACAACAACGGCTGCGACGAGTCGACCGACATCAAGGGTCTCGTCAAGATGCTCGACCCCAAGTACAACCCCGAGCACTTCGAGGACGCCCGCTTCCTGGGCCGCGGCACCTGCACCGTCAGCCAGATCTTCTACACCAGCCCCAGCCGCTGCGCTGTCGCTGACTCCTGCGCCATCTCCATCGACCGCCGCATGACCGCCGGTGAGACCTGGGAGTCCTGCCTGGACGAGATCCGCAACCTGCCGGCCGCCAAGAAGTACGGCGACGACGTGAAGGTCTCCATGTACATGTACGACCGTCCGTCCTGGACCGGCGAGGTCTACGAGACCGAGGCTTACTTCCCCACGTGGATCAACAAGGAGACCGCTCCGCACGTCAAGGCCCTCGTCGACGCCCACAAGGCCATGTTCGGTGACGAGCGCATCGGCTGCGAGCCCAGCATGGACAAGCGCACCGGTCGTCCGCTGTGCGACAAGTGGACCTTCTCCACGAACTGCGTTTCCATCCAGGGCCGCTATGGCATCCCCTGCGTCGGCTTTGGCCCGGGTGCCGAGTCTCAGGCTCACGCTCCCAACGAGGTCACCTACAAGGACGACCTGGTCACCGCTGCCGCCATGTACGTGGCTGCCCTGAACCTCTACGATCCGAGCCAGGCCGATGGCGACGCCACCGTGTTCCGCGCCGGTCTGACCAACAACAAGATCGATTAGTCCCATTCCTCGATTTTGTTGAGCCGGGGACAGCTTATGCCCCCGGCACCCCCTGTTGACTTGGGGCCCGCGGTCGTTATCTCCCATGCTTCCTCAACGGTGGCGGGTCCTCGTCATGGTGCTCTGCATGTTCTAGCCACACGCGCATGCCGGAGCACATCTACTCATTGCGATCGTTTCATCTTTAGAAAGGACATTTCCATGGACGCCAAGTTTACCGAGCTCGTCGAGCAGCTGAACGGCCTCGATTTTAAGGGTATGTACGGCAGCGACTTCCTGCACACCTGGGATAAGACCACCGATGAGCTCAAGGCTCTCTACATCGTCGCCGACGCCCTGCGCGAGCTGCGCGAGAACAACGTCTCGTCCAAGATTTTCGACTCTGGTCTGGCCGTCTCCCTGTTCCGCGACAATTCCACCCGCACGCGCTTCTCCTTCTCTAAGGCCGCCAACCTGCTCGGCCTTGAGCTGCAGGACCTGGACGAGAAGAAGTCCCAGATCGCTCACGGTGAGACCGTCCGCGAGACCGCTACCATGATCTCCTTCATGGCCGACGTCATCGGCATCCGCGACGACATGTACATCGGCAAGGGCGACGCCTACATGGCCGAGGTCTCCGAGTCCGTGCAGCAGGCTTACGAGGACGGCGTTCTTGATCACCGTCCCACGCTCATCTCCCTGCAGTCCGACTCCGATCACCCCACGCAGTCCTCTGCCGACATGCTCTACCTCATCAACGAGTTTGGCGGCCTCGAGAACCTCAAGGGCAAGAAGGTTGCCGTTACCTGGGCCTACTCGCCCTCTTACGGCAAGCCGCTGTCCTGCCCGCAGTCGCTGATCAGCCTGCTGCCCCGTTTTGGCATGGACGTCACCCTGGCTCACCCCGAGGGCTACGACCTCATGCCCGAGGTCGTCGAGCGCGCCAAGGGTTATGCCGCCGAGTCCGGCACCACCTTTAAGCGGGTCAACACCATGGCCGAGGCCTTCGAGGGCGCCGACATCGTGATCCCCAAGAGCTGGGCTCCGTTTGCCGCCATGGAGAAGCGCACCAACCTGTACGCCGAGGGCGACGACGCCGGCATCGCTGCGCTCGAGAAGGAGCTGCTCGCTCAGAATGCTACGCATCAGGATTGGTGCTCCACGACCGAGCTCATGGAGAAGACCGCCAACGGCCAGGACACCATCTTTATGCACCCGCTGCCCGCCGACATCTCCGGTGTCTCCTGCGAGCACGGCGAGGTCAACGCCGACGTCTTCGACATGCACCGCGTGGGCATGTACAAGGAGGCCAGCTACAAGCCGTACGCCATCGCAGCCATGATGTTCCTGCAGAAGGTTGCCGATCCCGCCGCTACCCTCAAGACCCTCGACGAGCGCAACACCGCCCGCTGGTTCCAGGCCTAAAGCTGGGCTGAGAAATGGCTAAGCGTATTGTTGTCGCCCTGGGTGGAAACGCCCTCGGCGCCAACCTTCCCGAGCAGATGGAGGCCGTCAAGACGACTTCCAAGGCCATCGTCGACCTGATCGAGGAGGGCAACGAGGTTGTCGTCGTGCATGGCAACGGCCCCCAGGTGGGCATGATCGCCAACGCGATGGCAGAGCTCACGCGCTCTAACCCTCAGAAGTACATTCCCTGCCCGCTGTCCGTTTGCGGCGCCATGAGCCAGGGCTACATTGGCTATGACCTGCAAAATGCGCTGCGCGAGGAAATGCTCGACCGCAACATCGACAAGGGTGTCGCCACCGTGCTCACTCAGGTCGAGGTTGCGGCGGACGATCCGGCCTTTGCCGACCCGGTCAAGCCGATCGGTCCGTGGATGAGCGAGGCCGAGGCCAAGGAGCTGGAGGCCGACCGCGGCTACCAGTTCATCCACGACGAGAAGCAGGGCTTCCGTCGCGTGGTTGCCTCGCCCAAGCCCGTGAACATCGTCGAGCTCGACACCATTAAGTCGCTCGTCGAGTCCAACCACGTGGTGATCTCCTGCGGCGGTGGCGGCATTCCCGTCACCAAGGCCCAGGGCAACCACCTTAAGGGCGCTGCCGCCGTCATCGATAAGGACTTTGCGGCCGAGAAGCTCGCCGAGCAGCTCGACGCCGATACTCTGATTATCCTGACGGCCGTGGAGAAGGTTGCCATTGGCTTTGGCACCGACCACGAGCAGTGGCTCGACACACTGACCGCGGCTGACGTAAAGCGTCTGTCCGAGGCCAACGAGTTCGGTCGCGGCTCCATGCTGCCCAAGGTTCAGGCCGCCTCGACGTTTGCCGAGAGCAAGCCGGGCCGCACGGCGCTCATCACGCTGCTCGAGAAGGCGCGTGACGGTCTTGCCGGCAAGACCGGTACCACGTTTACCGGCGACGCTGAGTAGGCGTATCGCACTGATGCAGAGGAGGGTGTCCTGCGCCGCGGGATGCCCTCCTTTGTGCTATGGAGAGCCAAGGGGCGTTCGCTGGAAAACGAGTGCGTGCCTGTTCCGACGGAGTGCGAGCTTGCTATGGTGGGTATAGCAACTATGATGTCCAAGGTAGCCAGGGGAGGTTTGCGGAGATGAAACTCGGTTGCGTCATTATGGCTTCGGGCGAGGGCAAGCGGTTTGGCTCTAACAAGATGCTTGCCGATATCTATGGCGAGCCGCTGATTGCCCGGACCATCGATTCGGTTCCCCAAGGCTTTGACGTCGTGGTTTCGACGCGTTGGCCCGAGGTCGTCCAGATTTGCGAGGACAAGCATTGCCCGTGCGTGCTGCACGATGGCACGTTGAGGAGCGAGAGCGTGCGTGCCGGCCTTGCCTGGGGAGCCGATCACGGCTGGAAGAGTTGCCTGTTTTTGCCGGGTGACCAGCCGCTCGTGAGCTCGGATTCTTTTAAGGCCATGGTTCGTGCATTTGACGAGCGTGGCCGCAAGCATCCGGTGCGCTTGGCGTGCAATGGTGAGCCTTCGAGTCCGGTGCTCTTCCCGGCGCAGCTGTTCGACGCGCTTATGCTTCTCGAAGGCAAGGACGGCGGGGGCTCGATCCTCAAAGGCCGCGTCGACGTTGCGTTGGTCGAAGCGCGTGCCTATGAGCTGTGGGATGTCGATACCGCCAAGGGCCAGCGCCGCATAACGGAGCATATCGCCGCCTGCTCGTATTTTGATCGCGTGGCCAACTGTATGAATCGATAAGGAGCAACATGATCATCATCAAAAACGGCGCGCTCGTGACGCCCCAGGGGCTTCGTCGCGCCGACCTTGCCATGGATGGCGATAAGATCGTGCGGATCGCCGCGACGATTGAGCCGGGCGCGGATGATACCGTCCAGGACGCCACGGGCTGCTGGGTGTTTCCCGGCTTTATCGACGGCCATACGCACATGCAGTGCTGGACCGGCATGGACTGGACGGCAGATAGCTTTGAGACCGGCACACGCGCGGCTGCCTGCGGCGGTACCACGACCATCGTGGACTACTCCACGGCCGACCGCGGCGTGACCATGCCCGATGCCCTTGCCGAGTGGCATCGCCGTGCCGACGGCGCCTGCACGGCAAACTACGCTTTTCATATGGCACTCGCCGAGTGGAATGAGCGCAACCGCGCCGATCTTTCGGCCATGCGCGAGGCGGGCGTGTCGTCGTTTAAGACCTACTTTGCCTACGACCATCTGCGCCTGGACGATGCCGAGACGCTCGAGGTGCTGGAGGAGCTCAAGCGTATTGGCGGGATACTGTGCGTGCATTGCGAGAACGGTACGCTGGTGAATGAGCTGCAGAAGCGCGTGTTTGAGCAGGGTATCCACGGGCCCGAGGGCCATGCGCTCAGCCGTCCGGATGTGTGCGAGGCCGAGGCAGTGAGCCGTCTGCTGTATCTGGCGCACTTGGCCGGGGATGCTCCGGTCAACGTGGTGCACCTTTCGACCAAGCTGGGGCTCGAGGCCATCCGTGCCGCTAAGGCGCGCGGGCAGAAGAATATCTATGTCGAGACCTGCCCTCAGTATCTGATGCTCGACGATACGCGCTACTTGGAGCAGGGCGAGGACGGCTTTGCGGGCGCCAAGTATGTGATGAGCCCGCCGCTGCGCCATGCCGGCGACCGTGCGGCCCTGCGCGAGGCGCTTGTGGCCGGCGAGATCGATACCATCGCCACCGACCACTGCAGCTTTAATCTGCACGGGCAAAAGGACCGCGGGCGCGATGATTTCCGCGCGATTCCCAACGGCGGGCCCGGCGTGGAGCATCGTCCCGTTGCGATTGCCACGAGCTTTGAGGGACAGCTGGGTCCCGAGGATCTGTGCCGCTTGATGAGCGAGAACCCGGCGCGCGTTTTTGGCATGTATCCGCGCAAGGGCTGTCTTGCCGAGGGCGCCGATGCCGACGTGTGCGTGTGGGATCCGTGCGCGCGTTGGACGATCAGCGCCACGACGCAGCATCAGGCCGTGGACTACACGCCGCTCGAGGGCTTTGAGGCACATGGCCGCGCCAAGGCCGTGTTTGTGAACGGCGTGCTGGCGGCACGCGACGGCGAGCCCACCGGAGCCCAACCCGGCCGCTACGTGCCCCGCTAACAGGAAGACCGCCGGGGTAGCTAATTTGGGAGATGATTTTTCGGGACGGGGTAGCAAAAAGAGCCCCGTCCCAAATTTGCTACCCCTGGAGGCTGGTGGCGATGAGGGGGCGGTTGAGGGCTGCCTCGAAGCGATCTGCCATTGTTGGGTCGGCAAGCGTGTCGGCTTGGTTGAGCATGACGCGTGCGGTGCTGAGTCCCAGCGCCTGCATCTCGGCATTGAGCACCTGGGCGACGCGCTCGGGCGTGGCGATGTCGGTAGGCTCGCAGCCGCAGCGCTCGCAGAAGAGCTCGGGGCGGTGGACAACCTCGGCGACGGGCCTGCCCAGCCCCGAGGCGCCGACGACCCAGACAACGTTTGCCGTGGCGGCGGGAATTACCGGCTCCCAGGCGGCATGCGCCTTGAGCGGGAGTCGCTTGCTGCCATCTGCCTCGGCCAACACATAGTCAAAGCGCTGCGCCAGCTGGTCGAGCGGCTCAGCGGGGGCGGAGAGCTTGCCTGTCTCCGGGTCCAAAACACCCGCCTGGCAGATGCTTCCGCGGACAAGTCCCGCGCATGCCTCGCAGGTGCAGCCGGGAACATGCGGGATCCCCGGCTTCCAAGGCGCGGCGTCCAGGCGACGGCTCGACCCGTCCCATGGCACGCCGGCGACGGGAAACATGTGCGTGGTGGTGCAGAGGAGCACGCGGCCGCCAGCGCGCATGAGCTCGAGACCCAGCGTCTTTAGCAAGGTCGACTTACCGCCACTGCCGATAATTGCGGTAATGCCCGGCTCGATCTTGAGCGCGGAGGCAAGGTTTCCGCTCGTCGTTTCCATCTGTTCACCGCCGTATAATACTGTGATAATAAATAATCATCAGAGTAGCGGTCGAACCGCTTTTGCTCTGCTCAAACCGTAGCACAGGGAGGTGCCCCGGGAATGCTCGTTTATGTTCGCGGCGCCGGCGATATCGCCACGGGCGTCGCCGCTCGCTTGGTGCGCTCCGGCGTGTCGGTCGTTATGGCCGATATCGCGGTTCCCACGTGCATCCGTCGCACAATCTGTTTTTGCGAGGCCATTCGCCTGGGCGAGGTCGAGGTCGAAGGCATTCGCGCTCGCTTGGCACAGACGCCGGCTGAGGCGCTTGCGATTACCGAGGCTGGAGACGTCGCCGTTGTAGTGGACCCCCAGGCCAAGATGCTCGGCGAGTTGAAACCCGCGGCTGTGGTCGACGCGATTTTGGCTAAGCGCAACTTGGGCACCACGCGCGACATGGCGCCTGCCGTCATCGCCGTGGGGCCGGGCTTTACCGCGCCGGTTGACTGCGACGCCGTGGTCGAGACCATGCGCGGGCATTTTCTCGGCCGTGTCATTACCCAAGGTTCGCCCCAGCCTAACACGGGCGTGCCGGGCATGATCGCCGGCTATGGCAAGGAGCGCGTTATCCACAGCCCCGCCGCCGGCATGTTTCGGTCCGACCGCACCATCGGCGACATCGTGAGCGCCGGAGACGTGATCGGGTATGCGGGTGATACTTCCATGGTCACGCAGATCGATGGCTGTCTGCGCGGGCTTTTGGCGAACGGCGTGCAGGTGACTGAGGGCTTTAAATGCGCCGATGTCGATCCGCGCGGCGACGCCAGCTACATCAACTATATTTCGGACAAGGCGACATCGGTCGGCGGCGGCGTGCTCGAGGCACTCGCTATGCTCACCGATGTCTTTAGAGGATAGAAGGCGGCAATGGAAAAGCTCGATGTTGTGAATGCGGCGCTTGCCGCCCTGCGTGCTGGCGAGACGTGCGAGCTCGTGGTCGTGGCCGGTACGGCGGGGTCATCACCACGCGGCGTGGGCGCCTGGATGGCCGTCTTTGCCGATGGCAGTCAAGCGGGCACCATCGGCGGCGGCAAGATTGAGCTTTTTGCGCTGGACGAGGCGCGCGAGCTGCTGGCCGCAGGGCAATCGCGTCTGGTCCGCTACACCATGGGCGGCGAGAACTCCGATACCGGCATGATCTGCGGCGGGGCCATCTGCCTGTGCTACCTGCATCTGGACTCGACCCAGGCACCGTTGTTCCAGTCGGTTGCCGACGTCTTGGCCTATCGGCGCATCGGCGACTTCGTCATCGACTTTGAGCCGTTTATCGCGAGCGCGCTCGAGGGCGATGTGGTTGAGTACCATGGCGAGACATCGCGCCATACCATTGCCGGCTGCCCCGAGCTTTCGCTGGTGGAGGAGGGGAGTAAGGTCACCTACACCAACGCCGCCTCCGAGATTCCCCCGGCGCACATCGAGACGCTCTGCCCCGAGGGCCTGACCTATATCTTTGGCTGCGGCCACGTGGGCGCTGCGACGGCGCGGGTGCTCACGGCGGCGGGCTTTGCCGTCGTGGCTTGCGACGACCGCCCCGGCACGCTGACCCCCGAATGGGTGCCCGGCGTCTACGACCGTCGTCTGGTCGATTATAAGAACCTGAGCGAGCTGTGTCCCATCGGCCCGCGCGACTTGGTGGTCGTCGCCACGGCGGGTCACAAGTCCGATATCGACGTGGTGATTCAGGCCATGCGCGCTAAACCCGCCTATCTGGGCTGCCTGGGCTCGCGCCGCAAGACCGCCTTTGTGCGCGCCCGCCTGGAGCAGGAAGGCTTCACGCAGGGCCAGATCGACGAGCTGCACCTGCCGATCGGTGTCGCCATCGAGGCCGAGGATCCCGAGGAGATTGCCATCTCCATCGCCGCCGAGATGATCCACCTGCGCCGCACCAAACTCGTCCCCCGCAAGCGCTAATCGCATCCCCATATATGAGTTGCGGTGAAATAGTTCCTAAATAAGCCTGACGGTCGGTCAGCCAGGAACTATTTCACCGCAACTGCTGTTTGACCCCGGGGGATGCAGGATTGCGGGTCAAAATGCTACCTGTGTCATATGCCCTATAATGTCCGACCGTTGAGCGGCATGGGGCCGCTGCCTAGGGTATGGGAGGCGCAAATGGCAGAGTCGGCAGCGGGGGATGCCCTGTTCGAGCGTACGGGAAAAGTATCGTTTGTGCAGGTATTGCCCCATGTGTTGCAGCATGTGCTGGCGGCGTTCGCGGGTATCGTCACGCCCGCCATCATTATCGCGTCGGTCTGCGGCTTTACCCCTCAAGAGGAGGCCGCTGTCATCCAGGCGTCGCTCGTCCTCTCGGCGCTCGACATTTTCCTTCAACAGTTCCCCATAAAAGGTGTCGTCGGTTCGGGCCTGCCCATCGTGATGGGCGCGAGCTTCACCTTCGTGCCGGCGCTCAAGGCGGTCGGTCTCGAGCTCGGCTTTGAGGCCGTGCTGGGCGCCCAGGTAATCGGTGGCGCGCTCGTCGTGCTCTTCGGCCTGCTGTTTAGGCGCGTGAGCTTTCTGTTCCCGGCCCCGGTGCTTGGCACCGTCATCTTTGTCATTGGCCTGTCGCTATGCCCAGTGGCAGTTGCCTCCATGGCGGGCGGGGAGGGCGCGGCCGATTTTGGCAGTGTCACCAACTGGGCCGTCGCACTTGTGACGTTCGTCGTCACCTTTATGGCTGGCAACTACGGCAAGGGCGCGCTTAGGCTGGGCAGCATCCTGGCTGGTATCTGCGCGGGCTTTGTTTTGGCTGCGGTGTTGGGCATGGTCGATTTCTCGGCCATCGCGACCGCCAGCTGGTTCGCCCCGCCGGCCCTGGGCGCCCATCGCCTGGTGTTCGACCCGGCCGCGTGCGCCGTTGTGGGCGTTGTCGCAATTGTCAACGCAGTACAGGTCATGGGCGAGTTTGCCGCTGTCTCGTCCGCCGCGCTCGATACCCCTGCGACCGATAGCCAGATCTCGGGCGGTCTGATCGCCAACGGCCTGGTCGGTATGCTGTCGGGCTTTTTGGGCGGCGTCCCCACGGCAACCTTTGGCCAGAATGTGGGCATTATCGCCGAGAACAAGGTCGTCAACCGCATGGTCTTTACGCTTGCCGCCGCCATCTTGCTCGTCGCGGGCCTGCTGCCCAAGTGCGCGGCGGTGCTCACGTCCATACCGCAGCCGGTAATCGGCGGCGCCACGATCGGCGTATTCGCGACCATCGGCATGAACGGTGTGGTCATGTTTGCCCGCCACGGCCTGTCTCAGCGCGATACCACGCTCATGGGTCTCTCTATCGCCTTTGGCACGGGCATTGAGCGCTCGGCCGGCGCGCTTGCCGGCGCTGGATTCCCCGCATGGGTCGGCACCGTCTTTGGCGGATCATCCATCGCCGTCGCCGCGCTCGTTGCTGTGATCCTCAACCTGGTCCTCCCACGCCAAAAATAACGCCCCATATATGAGTTGCGGTGGAATAGGGACTGTTTAAGCCTGTTAAGCCGCCAAACAGTCCCTATTTCACTGCAACTGCTTTTTGGGACCCATTTGTGCGGGGGAGTTGTGGAGTTGTGCAGGCAGACGAGGTTTTTCTGGAAATACGCACCCAATGCGCGTATAGTACCGGTTGTTTTGTCGGCTCCTGCTGCGTCGAGTCCAAACCGCGAAATGCCATGAGCGGCGCGGATGCAGCCAGGAGGCACGAGGACAACCCACCGTGGCCACGCCCCGTGCTTAAAACCCCAAGAAGGAGTGAACAATGGCAGAAGAGAAGTATGTGCCGCGTCTGAAGACCAAGTACAACAACGAGGTCAAGCAGCAGCTTCAGGACAAGTTCCAGTACGAGAACGTCATGATGATCCCCAAGTTTGAGAAGATCGTCGTGAACATGGGTGTCGGCGAGGCCGCTACCGATTCCAAGGCCATCGACGGTGCCGTGCGCGACCTGCGCGCTATCACCGGCCAGCAGCCGATGATCACCCGTGCCCGCAAGTCCATCGCTACCTTCCGCCTGCGCGCTGGTATGCCGATCGGCTGCAAGGTTACCCTGCGTGGCGACCGTATGTGGGAGTTCTTCGATCGTCTGACCTCCGTCGCGATCCCCCGTATCCGCGACTTCCGCGGCATCTCCGCCAAGAGCTTCGACGGCCGTGGTAACTTCTCCATGGGCGTCACCGAGCAGCTCATCTTCCCCGAGATCGACTTCGATTCCGTCGATCACCAGCGTGGTATGGACATCACTTTCGTGACCACCGCCAACACCGATGAGGAGGCCAAGGCCCTTCTGGACGCCTTCGGTTTCCCGTTCAAGAAATAGGTTCACCTGCCCTATAAGCGCCGTTCCCACAAGGGGGCGGCGCTTGGGGCGAACAATACTCTATGTGAGGAGGATATAAGTGGCTAAGACATCGATGATCGTCAAGTGCAATCGCAAGCAGAAGTTCTCTACTCGTGAGTACACGCGCTGCCAGCGCTGCGGCCGTCCGCACTCTGTGTACCGCAAGTTCGGCCTGTGCCGTGTCTGCTTCCGCGAGCTTGCACTCAAGGGCGAGCTTCCCGGCGTTAAGAAGGCCAGCTGGTAAGTCACTACCAGCGTTTCAAGCATACGTTTGGAACAGGGAAAACGCGCTAGTTAGGCTTTGCCGTTAAGGGCGGCGAAGAACCAAGAGCACGTGTTCATCAAGAACGAAGGAGAATCTGTATGAACCTTACAGACCCGATCGCAGATATGCTTACGCGCATCCGTAACGCTAACTCTGTGAACAAGGCCACGGTCTCCATGCCGAGCAGCAAGAAGCTCGTCGAGATCGCTCGTGTTCTGCACGAGGAGGGCTACATCGAGGGCTACGATGTCGAGGACACCGTTCCCCAGAAGACTCTGCACATCACGCTTAAGTATGGTCCCAAGAAGGCTAAGGTCATCAACGGCATCCGCCGCATTTCCAAGCCGGGCCTGCGTAAGTACACCGGCGTTGCCGACATGCCCCGCGTCCGCGGTGGCCTTGGTACCGCCATTATTTCCACCAGCCATGGCGTCATGACCGACCGCGATGCTCGCAAGCACAACGTCGGCGGCGAGATCATCGCTTACGTCTGGTAATTCGCTCGGTAGGTAGAAGGAAAGGAGATCACCGTGTCTCGTATCGGTAATAAGCCTGTCCAGATTCCCGCCGGAGTCGAAGTGGCAGTCAACGGCAACAACGTTGTCGTCAAGGGCCCCAAGGGCCAGCTCGAGCTCGATGTCTTTGAGAAGCTCGCTATCAACATCGAGGACAACGTCCTCACCGTTTCCCGTCCCGACGACGAGCGTGAGACCCGTGCCCGCCACGGCCTCACCCGTGCCCTCATCCACAACATGGTTGTTGGCGTTTCCGAGGGCTTCGAGAAGAAGCTCGAGCTCGCCGGCGTCGGTTACCGCGTGCAGCAGAAGGGCAAGAACCTCGAGTTCTCCCTGGGCTTCTCGCACCCCGTGATCGTCGAGGCTCCCGAGGGCATCACCTTCGAGGTTCCCGACAACACCCACGTGAACGTCAAGGGTATCAACAAGCAGCAGGTCGGTCAGATCGCCGCTGAGATCCGCGGCCATCGTCCTCCCGAGCCTTACAAGGGCAAGGGTATCCACTACGTTGGCGAGCACATCCGCCGCAAGCTGGGTAAGGCCGCCAAGTAGTCGTAACCGACTCACTCGCATAAGACCAGCACCCCGTCAGGTGCTGGCAAGATCAACCTTTTTAGGAGTTTACGTATGAACAAGCATAAGGCGAAGCTGGAAGGCCTCAAGCGTCGTCAGCGTCGTGTTCGCGGCAAGGTCTCGGGTACCTCCGAGCGTCCGCGTCTTCGCGTGACCCGTACTAACGCCAACATCTATGCCCAGATCATCGACGACAGCAAGGGCTCCAGCCTGACGCTCGTCTCTGCCTCGACCCTCGAGGCCGAGTTCAAGGGCACCCACACCTCGAACAAGGAGGCTGCGGAGAAGGTCGGTCAGCTCGTTGGCAAGCGTGCCATCGAGGCCGGCATCACCAAGGTCGCCTTCGATCGCGGTGGCCGTATCTACCATGGCCGCGTCAAGGCCCTCGCCGACGGTGCTCGTGCCGCCGGTCTCGAGTTCTAGGAGGTATGTAGCACATGGCTCGTAATCAGAAGCAGCAGCGCGAGGCCTCCGAGTTCGAGGAGCGCGTCGTTTACATCAACCGCGTGTCGAAGACCGTCAAGGGTGGTCGTCGCATGAGCCTCGTCGCTCTCGTCGTCGTTGGCGACGGCAAGGGCAACGTCGGCGTTGGCATGGGCAAGTCCGCTGAGGTGCCCCTGGCCATCTCCAAGGCGTCTCTCGATGCCAAGAAGAACATGTTCCACGTGCCGGTGACCGAGCAGGGCACCATCCCGCACGAGGTTCTCGGCCACTTTGGTGCCGGCCGCATCATCATCAAGCCCGCTGTCGAGGGTACCGGCGTTATCGCCGGCGGCGCTGTGCGTCCCCTCTTCGAGCTTGCTGGCATCAAGAACGTCCTGTCCAAGTCCCTCGGTACCGACAACGGCCTCAACATCATCAAGGCTGCCGTCGAGGGCCTCAAGGAGCTCTCCAGCCCTGAGGACGTCGCGGCTCGCCGTGGCCTGACGGTCTCCGAGATGTTCGTCGGTAAGGAGAACTAAGCATGGCTGACACCATCAAGATCAAGCAGGTCCGCAGCACCAACGGTTGCAAGCAGGACCAGGTCCGTACTGTCCGTGCCCTCGGTCTCCACAGGATCCGCGAGGTTCGCGAGATTGCTGACAACGAGTCCGTCCGCGGCATGATCTTCAAGGTCAAGCACCTTGTCGAGATTGTAGAGGAGTAGCAAATGCAGCTTCACGATCTTACTCCCGCGCCCGGTTCCACCAAGAACCGTAAGCGCGTCGGCCGTGGCAATTCTTCGGGTCACGGCACCACTTCTGGCCGCGGCCAGAAGGGCCAGGGTTCCCGCTCTGGTGGCACCAAGGGTGCCGGCTTCGAGGGTGGCCAGACTCCGCTGGCTATGCGCCTGCCCAAGCTTCCGGGCTTCCGCAACCCCCGTCGTATCGAGTACACCGCTGTTAACGTTGAGCGTCTCGAGCGTAAGTTCGAGGACGGCGCTGTAATCGACGGTGCCGCTCTTAAGGCCGCTCGCATCACCAAGAGCGAGTTCGAGCCCGTCAAGGTGCTCGGCAATGGTGAGCTCACCAAGAAGTTCACGGTCAAGGTCGACAAGGTCAGCGCTTCTGCGCAGGCCAAGATCGAGGCCGCTGGCGGAAAGGTCGAGCTGCCGTGCTAAATGGTCTTAAGAATGCTTTCCGCATCAAAGAATTGCGCGAAAAGATTCTTTTTACCATAGCTATGCTCGTCGTGTACCGCATTGGTGCGCACGTTCCTGTGCCCGGCATTCCCTTCCAGGGGATGCTGGGCCTTTTCTCGACCGATAACAATTCGGTCGCCGCAGGTGCTATGGCCCTCCTGAATCTTTTCTCTGGCGGCGCGTTGAGCTATGTGTCGGTGTTTTCGCTGGGCATCATGCCTTACATCACCAGCTCGATCATCCTCCAGATGCTCCAGGCCGTCGTGCCTTCCCTGCATGAGCTTGCCCGCGAGGGCGAGGTCGGTCAGACCAAGATTACGCAGTATTCGCGTTACCTCACCCTGGCTCTGGCAATCCTCAACTCCGTGGGTTACCTCTTCCTCTTTAAGAGCTTCGGCATCAGCTTCAATGGCGCCGGCGCTCCCGAGATCATCTTCGACCTCATGATCGTCGGTACGCTCACCGCAGGCGCTATGCTGATCATGTGGATTGGTGAGCTCATCACCCAGCGCGGTATCGGCAATGGCATGTCGCTGATCATCTTTGCGAACATCATGGCCGGCCTTCCGCAGGCTATCTTCTCCAGCACCGAGGGTAATGCCGGTGGCATCATCACCATGGTGATCATCTGCGCCATCATCCTGCTGGTTATCCCGCTGATTGTTTTCCTTGAGCGCGGCCAGCGCCGCATCCCGGTCTCCTACGCCAAGCGCGTCGTGGGCCGTCGCATGATGGGTGGCCAGACCACCTACCTGCCCATCAAGGTCAACACCGCGGGCGTCGTGCCGATCATCTTTGCCTCGGCGCTGCTGTACTTCCCGGCTCAGATTGCCGTGTTCTTCCCCGGCATCGGCTGGATTCAGGCAGTTGCCTCTGCGCTTTCGACCGGTTGGCTCAACTGGGTGCTTAACGTTGTCCTCATCGTGTTCTTCGCGTACTTCTACACCTCCATGGTGTTCAACCCCGATGACACGGCTGACAACCTTAAGAAGCAGGGTGGCTTTATTCCGGGCGTCCGTCCGGGTAGGGCTACCGCGGCCTACATCAAGAACGCGCTCAACAAGATCACGCTTCCCAGCGCTGTCTTTTTGGCGCTCATCGCCATCGTGCCTTCGATCATCTTCTCCTTCACGGGTAACCATCTGATCCAGGCATTTGGCGGCACGTCCATCCTCATCATGGTCGGCGTCGTGCTCGACACGGTCGATAAGCTCGAAGGCCAGATCAAGATGTATGATTACGATGGATTCTTTAAATAGGCTAGAGGAGGATTGCTCATGAACCTCGTATTGCTCGGAGCTCCGGGTGCCGGCAAGGGCACCGTCGCACAGGAGCTCGTCGCCGAGTTTGGCGTCGCTCACATTTCCACGGGCGACCTGCTGCGTGCTGCCGTCAAGGGTGGCACCGAGCTTGGTATTCAGGCTAAGAAGTACATGGACGCTGGCGAGCTCGTTCCCGACCAGCTCGTGATCGACCTTGTCAAGGAGCGCCTTGCTGCCGATGACGCCCAGCAGGGCTTCATCCTCGACGGCTTCCCGCGCAACACCGCCCAGGCTGTGACGCTCGATTCCGAGCTCTCCGCCATGGGTCGTGAGATCGACTGCGCCCTTCTGGTCGACGTGGCCCCCGAGGTCATCATCGATCGTCTGTCTTCGCGTCGAACTTGCCGCGCCTGCGGTTACACCGGCACCGCTGCCGATGCTACCTGCCCCAAGTGCGCCGGCGAGATGTATCAGCGCGACGACGACAAGCCCGAGACCATCAAGAACCGTCTCGACGTCTACGAGAAGTCCACGAGCCCGCTCGTCGACTACTATCGTGGCCAGGGTCTGCTCAAGTCGGTCAACGGTGACCAGGCTCGCGAGACCGTGTACGGGGATGTCAAAGAGGCTCTCGGTCTATGATCAAGATTAAGTCTGCAACGCAAATCGAGCAGATGAAGAAGGCAGGAGCGCTATCTAAGATGGCGCTCCGCCACGTTGGAGCCATGGTGCGCCCTGGTGTTTCGACCTTTGAGCTCGATCAGCTCGCGGAGCAGATTATCCGTATGCATGGCGGCACCCCGGCCTTTAAGGGTTACGGCGGGTTCCCCGGTACCATTTGCGCATCGATTAACGATGCCGTGGTCCACGGTATTCCCAACCCCGACATGATCCTGCGTGATGGCGATATCATCTCCATCGATACGGGAGCTGTCGTTGACGGTTGGGTCGGCGATAACGCTTGGACGTTTTTTGTCGGCACACCCACGCCCGAGGCCAAGGCCCTGTGCGAGGTCACGCGCGATTGCCTTAAGGCTGCCATCGAGCAGGCTGTTCCCGGTAACCATATCGGGGATGTTGGTTACGCCGTTCAGTCCCTCGCCGAGTCTCACGGTTACGGCGTGCTTCGTGACTATGTGGGCCATGGCATTGGCCGTGTGATGCACGAGGACCCCAACGTTCCTAACTATGGAAAGAAGGGGAGAGGCGTTCGCCTCCAGGCCGGCATGGTCATTGCCATCGAGCCGATGGTTACGATGGGTTCCAACCATGTGAGCACGGGCTCCGACGGTTGGATTGTTACGACCAACGACCACCTGCCCGCCGCGCACTACGAGAACACCGTCGCCATTACCAATGACGGTCCGGTGATTCTCACCACGGATGCCCAAGGTGCTTGGTGTTCCTTGCAAGGCGGTGAAATGTAAAAGTCGCCGCCCCCTGATGCCCAACGTCGCCTTTCAATTTCGAAGGCATGACCCCAAGGTCTATGCCTTCTCATTTCAAGGCGATCTTGGGTATCAGGGAACGGCTTTGTTTTACATTTCGAATGTAACAAGTTCCGCTTAGTTGTGGAGCCATTACGAAGATATTACGATACGTGCATGCGTATTGTAGAATACTCAATCGCTGTCGTTTTCTAGAGAAAGATGATTGCTTGTGAAGAAGGAAGACGCAATTGAGCTCGAGGGTACGGTAAAGGAACCGTTGCCCAACGCCATGTTTAAGGTCGAGCTCGAGAACGGTCATTCGGTTCTGTGCAACATTTCTGGCAAGATCCGAATGAATTACATCCGTATTCTCCCCGGTGACAGGGTTGTCGTGGAGCTTTCCCCGTACGACCTGACCCGCGGTCGCATCACCTATCGCTACAAATAGCGGCACGCATACACGCACTCCATTTCCGGCTGCAGGCTTAGCTCAACCTACGGTCGGATTGTGTGTGAAGACCAGCCATAGTTTTAAACGCCTGCGGCTGGGCGAGTAGATAGTAGGGAAGTAGTTTGAGCGCTACCGAAAGGAAGAACGATGAAGGTACGTCCTTCGGTCAAGAAGATGTGCGATAAGTGCAAAATCATTAGGCGCCATGGCAAGGTCCTCGTCATTTGCGAGAACCCCCGTCATAAGCAGCGTCAGGGTTAAGAGAGGAGACTACGTTGGCCCGTATTAATGGTGTCGACCTCCCGCGTGAGAAGCGCGTTGAGATCGGTCTGACCTACATTTACGGCATCGGCCGCACCACTGCGACGAAGATCTGCGTCGAGTGCAACGTTAACGTGGATACGCGTGTTAAGGACCTCACCGAGGATGAGGTTAACGCCATCCGTGATTATATCGATAAGAACCAGATCATGGTTGAGGGCGACCTCCGCCGTGAGCGCAACCAGAACGTCAAGCGCCTTATGGACATCGGCTGCAACCGCGGCCTTCGTCACCGCAAGGGCCTCCCGGTCCGCGGCCAGCGCACCCACACTAACGCTCGTACCCGCAAGGGCCCGAAGCGTCAGATCGGTGCTAAGAAGAAGAAATAAGGAGCGCTAGATAGATGGCTACTGCTAAGAAGAACGTTCGCGCTGCCCGTCTGAAGCGCGCGGACCGTAAGAACATTTCCGTGGGCCAGGCTCACATCCGTTCTACGTTCAACAACACGATCGTTTCGATCACCGATCCCCAGGGCAACGTCATTTCCTGGAAGTCGGCTGGCCAGGTGGGCTTCAAGGGCTCCCGTAAGTCCACGCCGTTCGCTGCCCAGATGGCTGCCGAGGCTGCTGCCAAGCAGGCCATGGAGCACGGTATGAAGAAGGTTTCCGTCTTCGTCAAGGGCCCCGGCTCCGGTCGTGAGACCGCCATCCGCTCCCTCCAGGCTGCTGGCCTCGAGGTCTCGAGCATCCAGGACAAGACCCCCATTCCGCACAACGGCTGCCGCCCCAAGAAGCGTCGCCGCGTGTAACTGAAAGGATCGTATCAATATGGCAATCGACAGGACTCCTGTTCTTAAGCGCTGCCGTCAGCTCGGGATCGATCCCGCTGAGCTCGGTTACAGCAGCAAGAAGGAATCTATCCGTCAGCCCAAGCGCCGTCGCAAGGAATCTGAGTACGGCATGCAGCTGCGCGAGAAGCAGAAGGTCAAGTTCATCTATGGCGTTCTGGAGAAGCAGTTCCACGGCTACTTCAACAAGGCCCGTAAGATGAACGGCGTCACCGGTGAGAACCTCATGATCATCCTTGAGTCTCGCCTTGACAACGTCGTCTTCCGTCTTGGCTTCGCCCGTACCCGCAAAGAGGCTCGTCAGTCCGTCCGTCACGGTCACTTCACCGTGAACGGCAAGCGCGTGGATATTCCGTCCTACCGCGTCAAGGCCGGCGACGTCGTCGCAGTCGGCGAGAAGTTCCGTGACCTCCTCCCCATCAAGGAGGCTCTGATTTCCTCCGAGCGCTTTGAGGTCCCTGGCTGGCTCGAGGTCGATATCGAGAAGCTGTCTGGTAACGTGCTCGCTCTGCCGACGCGTGAGCAGATCAGCGGTGATATCAACGAGCAGCTCATCGTCGAGCTCTACTCTAAGTAGTCCATCCGGGCTGCTGAGGCTGGAGGTAATACATGTCAGAATTCATTAGGCCTCAGGTTCAGGTCGAAGAGATCAACGAGACGTCTGCTCGTGTCTCCGTCGAGCCGCTCGAGCGTGGCTACGGCGATACGCTGGGTAACTCCCTTCGTCGCGTACTTCTGTCCTCGCTCGAGGGTGCCGCCGTCGAGGCTATTCAGATCGATGGTGCGCAGCACGAGTTCATGACCATCCCTAACATGGTCGAGGATGTCACCGACATCGTCCTGAATGTCAAGGGTCTTGTCTTCAGGGCTCTCGGCACGACCGACGAGGCGACCGCCACCATCTCGGTTGACGGCCCCTGCGAGGTCACCGGTGCGGACTTCTTTATTCCGTCCGAGTTTGAGCTGGTCAACCCCGAGCAGCACATCGCTACGCTCACCGAGGGTGGCCATCTCACCATGAGCATGCGCATCGGCTATGGCCGCGGCTATGTCTCTGGCGAGGCTAACAAGCGCGACAACGATCCCATCGGTGTGATCCACGTCGACTCGCTGTACTCGCCGGTTTCCCGTTGCGCCAAGCTCGTTGAGGCTTGCCGTGTCGGTCAGCACACCGACTACGACCGCCTTGTCCTCGAGATCGAGACCAACGGCTCCATCGCTCCGCGCGACGCCGTGGTCCAGGCTGCCAATATCATCAACCAGCATATGGCTGCCTTTATGAACCTTGCCGAGACCCCCGAGGTCGAGGAGGAGGCTTCGATCTTCGCTCCCGAGGTCACCAACGACAACGCCGAGCTGGACAAGCAGATCGAGGATCTGGACCTTTCCGTCCGTTCCTACAACTGCCTTAAGCGCGCCAGCATTCACTCGGTCCGTCAGCTCGTTGAGTTCTCGGAGAACGATCTGCTTAACATCCGTAACTTCGGTGTTAAGTCGATCGAGGAAGTGAAGGACAAGCTTGAGTCCATGGGCCTGAGCCTGAAGGCTTAATGCTTCGCATATTTGAGGAGAAACTAGACCATGCGTCACAACGTTAAGAAGGGCCTGAAGCTCGGCACCGATGCGAGCCACACCAAGGCCATGAAGAAGAGCCTGGCCAAGGCCCTCTTCGAGAACGACCGCATCAAGACCACCGAGACCCGCGCTAAGGCGCTGCGTTCGGTCGTCGATCCGATCATCACCTGGGCCAAGAAGGGCGACCTGCACTCTCGTCGTCTGGCCATCGCCAAGCTCGGCGATAAGCAGCTCGTTGCCGAGATCTTCGACAAGGCTGCCCAGGGCATGTGGCAGGACCGCAACGGCGGTTACACCCGCATCATGAAGCTCGGCAACCGTAAGGGCGACAACGCTCCTATCGTTATCATGGAGCTCGTCACCGAGCCTTGCACGCCTAAGGCCAAGAAGGCTGCTCCGGCCCCCAAGAAGGCCGCTGCTCCCAAGAAGGTCGAGGCCGTCGAGGAGGCTCCTGCTGAGGAGACCGCTGAGTAGACAATCCGTCTGCATAGGCTATATTCGAGGGGTACGTTCGCGTACCCCTCTTTTTTTGTCGCGATACCGTTGCTTGTTTGTTGGGAGCGCCCATGACTGCGCCGTCTGATTTCAATTCGATTTCCGAGCTTGACGCTACGCTCGTATTTCGCGTGGCCTATGATGGCTCGTCGTATAGCGGATTTGCCGAGCAGCCGTGCCAGACGACCGTTGCGGGCGAGTTGCGCCGCGCTATCGAGACGCTGCTGCGCCGCCCGATCGATCTGACGTGTGCGGGTCGTACCGATGCCGGCGTGCATGCGGTGGCCCAGTACATTAGCGTGCCCGTAACGGACGCTGAGCTTGCTTGTACGCGCCGTAGGTGGCTGCGGGCTATGGATGCCCTCCTGCCCAAAGATATCGCCATAAACGAGGTCTACAAGGCCCGTAGGGGCTTTTCTGCCCGCTTTGACGCGCGGTCCCGTACGTATACGTACCGTATTGCCGATCGCGATGCGCGCCCCGTGCTCTCGCGCGGTGCGGTGTGGTGGCATCGCTATCCCCTCGACGTCGATGCGATGGCGGCCGCCTGCCCTGCGCTTTTGGGCGAGCAGGACTTTAAGAGCTTTTGCAAGGTTGCCTCTGCTGTGGGCAAGCCCACGCACCGCTGCGTGATGCGTGCGGAGTTTGGCCACGAGGTCGCTTTTGGCGAGGATATCCTGACCTTCACTATCGAGGGCAATGCGTTTTTGCACTCGATGGTGCGTACCATTGTAGGAACGCTCGTGGAGATTGGCATGCATCGTCGCGATCCCCAGTGGATGCGCGAGGTTATTGACGCCCGTGACCGAACCGCTGCGGGTCCCACGGCGCCTGCCTGCGGCCTTACGTTTATGGGTGTGGATTACGGCCCCGACGAGCTTGTCGTTCTCGACTAGGGGAGTGCTCGGCGCGTCTGTGCTTTGCACATACTATGTGTGAGCTGCGCGTGTGCAACATCTGTTCTTGGCGTGCAACATGTTAGGCGGCTCGTTGCTTTTATAGCTCGGGTGTACCATGAACGACAGTTTGATTTGGTGCTATCGAGAGGATGGAAAACTTGGTTCGACGTTGTTCGCATCCGCGACTTTCGGTGATCCTTGTGGTAGAAGGTTCGCCCAGCTATGCGATGCGTGCGCTCGAGAGTATCCAGAACCAAGACCTCTATGATTTGCAGATTGTCGTTGTCTGCCGCGATGCTGCGCCCGGTGTGCGCCATTCGCTTCAAGTTGCTGCCGACAGGGACATCCATATTGATTTGATTGACGTCGAGGACGCGAAGCGCGGCGCTTGTCTTCGTGCCGGTTTTGATGCCTCGCGCGGCTCTCAAATCATCGCCATGAACGCCGATGAGTGGTTTGCTCCGCAATCCCTTTCCAAGATGGTCGATATCGCGTGCGATACTGCGGCAGACATAGTGTTCCCCACGGTGTCGCTCGACCGCTATGATGCACATCGAGAGCGCCATTCGCGTGTCTTGGATGCTGCCTCTATTGTCATTGAAGACAAGTCTTCGATGGTGGCCGGGCTGCCTCAGTTGATTTTAGGCGGCTTGGTTGCTCAAGTCTCTGGCGTGATGTATAGCCGTCCGCTGTTTGAGGCATGCCTTTTGTGCGACAAGGCGTTTCGCACAGTTGGGTTTATGGCATGCGCGCTCTCGCAGGCGCAGCGCGTCTCCGGATGCGGCGACGCTTGTTTCCACGCGGTGGCGCCTAAGCTTACAGATGCCTTTGATCCCACCATGTATGCCAGGGTATCCGATGACACCCGAGCACTCGACGAGCTTGCGGACTCACTCTCGGAAGCAGATAGCGGTGGCCGGCTCAAGCTGGCAAGCCAAAAGTTCTACTTTGCCGGACTGGTCGCCTGCATCGAGAATTTGTGTCTGAGCCCGCATGGGGTGTCGTCAATCGAGCGTTCCGCCCGCATGCGTGATATGCTCGAGGCGCCTCGAACCCGTCAGATGGTCGCCGCGCTCAAGGACAACCATCGGGGACTCGGTCTGTTGTTTGGGCCGATCGCCAGCGCTAAGCCCGCGCGCTGCGTGATGTGTACGCATCTGGCAGCTTTTCTTAACCGGACGGGCGCAAAACCCGCCTAAACGGCTCATTACGAAACAAACTTGCATAGAATTGTTTCGAAATGCGTTCTTATACACAAAAGCCTTCAAATAGCGTTAAACTATTCAATCACTGATTGATTGTCTCCGCCATCTTTTGGAGAGAGGGTTTGTATGGCTAAAAAACGCAATGGGCGCCAGGATGCCATTAGAGATATTGTGCGCAATAAGGATGTCCGCACGCAGCGCGTGCTGGTTGATGAGCTCCGTGCTATGGGCTTTGATTGCACGCAGGCGACTGTCTCTCGCGATATTGCCGACATGGGGCTGCGTAAGCTCCCTGAGGGCATCTATGTTCTGGCAGAGGACTTGCACCTGCAGCGTATGGTTTCCGAGCTCGTAACGGGCGTTCTGCGTACCGATAATCTGGTTATGATCAAGGCTCAGCCTGGCACGGCTTCCGGCATCGCCGCCGCCGTTGATGCGGCAGAGTTGCCCGATGTGCTTGGCTCGCTTGCCGGCAACGATACGATTTTGGTTATTGCCCAGACGGCCGAGGACGGCGAGCGTCTCGAGGCGCTGATCAATAAGTTGAGCAATTCTCGCAAGTAGGTGTGCGGGCCGTGCGCTCGGCATTGCGTGCGCTGACATAGTGGCTTGTAAGGGGCATCGACGTTGGTCGGTACCCCTTTTTGTTTGCCGGTATAAAGACCGCCCACCAGGTCGCTTCAAACTAAAAGGCCCCGAGCAGTTCAATAAGCTGCTCGGGGCCTTGTTGGCTTTAGTCGCGTACTTCTTAGCCGACCGTATCGTCAGGCGTGGGCGAGGGGTCGGGAGTGGGCGTAGGCGTAGGCGTGCCGCCATCGCCGCCGGTCGAGCCACCAGTGGAGCCGCCCGTCGAGCCACCAGTGGAGCCGCCCGTCGAGCCACCGGTCGTACCGGTGCCGCCGGTGGTGTCGCCGCCCGTGGTCTCGGTGGTCGTGGTCGTCGTGGTAGTTGTTGTGGTGGTTTCCTCTTCCTCTTCGTCCTCGTCCTTGTCGTCGTTCTCCGACTTCTTGGTGTTGTTGGTGCCGTAGAACTTCCAGACGCTGTTGTTCTTGTAGGTGGGCGCCGTTCCGGTCGCAAACTCCTCGCGCTCGGTACCGGTCAGAACGGTGTTCATAAACCGCTTAAAGACAGGCAGGTTGGTGCTGTCGCCCAGCAGGTCCGTGCCGTACTTTTGGATGGGGATCTCGCCCGCGGAATAGCCGGTCCACAGGGCGCACGCCAGCTGCGGGGTATAGCCGCAGAACCAAAGGTTGGTGGTGTTGTCGGTGGTGCCCGTCTTGCCGGCATAGGGCTGGTTGACACTCAGGGCGCCGGCAGCACCCGTACCGCTGCCCTTCATGACGCCGGACAGAACATCGGTGACCGCGGCGGCCTCGCCCTCGGTAAGCACCTGTGAGGGATTGTCGGTGTGCTGGTACAGCACCGAACCGGTACGAGAATCA
Organism: uncultured Collinsella sp.; assembly: GCA_958371715.1. Classification (GTDB taxonomy): domain Bacteria; phylum Actinomycetota; class Coriobacteriia; order Coriobacteriales; family Coriobacteriaceae; genus Collinsella. Next base: position 8,125 of record CATXLW010000003.1, on the reverse strand, counting down.
ATCTCGGTGATGGCGATCGGCTGGCGATAGTAGCCGCCGTTGGCAAACGTCGCGTAGGCGGCGGCCATCTCGAGTGGCGAGATCGAGCCGGTGCCGAGCGTCATGACGGGAACGTCCTCGATGTTGTCCTTGGCGGGGTCGATGCCGAGCTTTTTGACGAGCGAGATGATCTTGCTGTTGCCGACGGCTTCCGCCACCTGGATGTAGCCGGTGTTGGAGGAGTATGCCGTCGCCTGCTTAAGCGTGATGTTGCCGTAGCTCTGGTTGGCGTAATTTTGGACCTCGGTCGTGGTGCCCTTGGCCTTGAGCGGCGAGTTGCAGTTGAGGGTGACGTTGGGGTTCATGCCGTTTTGGATGGCAGTTGCCAGCGTAAAGGCCTTAAAGGTGGAGCCGACGGGACGCTTGGCCGTGGCATGGTTTACGTGGTTCTCGTCGGCGTTGTAGTCGTAGCCGCCCACCATGCACTTGATGTAGCCGGTCTTGGGGTCGACGACGACCATGCCCATGTCCAGGCCGTCGAGCGAGAGCGTGTCGAGCTGCTCTCGGACGGCATTCTCTGCCACCTGCTGCATCGTGGGGTCGATGGTGGTCTTGACGGTCAGGCCGCCCTTAAAGAGCACGTCGGTCGAGAACTCCTGCTCCAGCAGCTGCTTGACGTAGGAGACAAAGTAGGGCTGCGAGTATACGTCGACGCCGCTGCCCGAGATTTCGGTCACATTGAGGGTGATGGGTTCGGCCTGTGCGGCATCGTGCTCCTCCTGGGTGATGTGGCCCAGGCGCAACATGTTGTCGAGGACCTTGTTGCGACGGGACAGCGCCAGGTCGGGGTTGACCGTGGGGTCGTACTGCGAGGGCGAGTTGGGAAGGCCGATCAACAGCGCGGCCTCGCTCAGGGTGAGGTCGGCGGCGCTCTTGGACAGATAGGTCTCGGCTGCGGCCTCGATGCCGTAGGCGCCGTGGCCGTAATAGATGGTGTTGAGGTACATCATGAGGATCTCGTCTTTGGAGTACATGTCCTCCATCTTGATGGCGATGTAGGCCTCGCGCACCTTACGCTCAATGGTCGAGTCGAATTGCTCCTCCTGCAGGATGGTGTTGCGCACAAGCTGCTGGGTGATCGTCGAGGCGCCTTCGTGCCCGCCGCCGAGGGTTGCCACCGCAGCACGCGCGATACCCCACAGGTCGATACCGCCGTGCTCGTAGAAGCGCTCGTCCTCGACGTCAACGGTGCCCTGCAGCACGTAGGGGGAGACCTCGTCCTTGGTGATGGACTTGCGGTTTTGCGTGTAGAAGCTCGCGATCTTGTTGCCGTTACAGTCGACGATCTCGGTGGGCTCGCTCACCAGATACGCGTTGGCGTCGGTGTAGTCGGGCAGATCGGACAGCCAGCGGTTGACGTTACCGACCATGCCGATGCCAAACGCCACGCCCGCAATCAGCAGAAAGCCCAAAAACGAGAGCAGGATTATGGGCAGGGCGTGCGTCTTTGAACGGCTGTGTCCCTGTCGTTGGCGAGGACCCATATATTGACCTCCAGGTATGTCGTGCCAGACGGTGGATGTGCCGTCGGGGCAGGATGGACATAAGTTATTACACGATAAACCAAACGGGGCGCGCGAGGCCTCGTGTATGCTGGAAGACGGCATTTTTCAGAGTGAATGCATACCTTGGTAAGGAGTTTGTCGATGGCGATTCGGACGATGGGGCCGAGCGGACAATACGAGACTGGATTGGATGCTGCCGGTGCGGCGCTGCCCGAGCTGCTGGCGCCGGCGGGCGGGCTCGACCAGATGCTTGCGGCCATCGCCGCGGGCGCCGATGCCATCTATGCGGGGTTGGGCGGCTTTAACGCCCGTGTGAGCGCCCATGGCTTTACGGATAACGAGTTTGCGCGCGGCTGCGCCGTGGCGCATGCCCATGGCGTGCGTGTGTACGTAACGCTCAACGTGTTCGTGTTTGACGATGAGTTGTCCGACGCGGTGGCGTTGGGAGCTCATGCACTGGAGCTGGGCGCCGATGCTCTGATTGTCGCCGATGCCGGGTTGGCCTGCGCGCTGCGCGCGGCGATTCCCGGGGTCGAGATTCACCTGTCCACGCAAGCGGGCGCTCATAGCGAGGGTGCCGTGCGGCTTGCCGCCGATGAGCTGGGGGTCGAGCGCGTGACGACGGCACGCGAGCTGACGGTCGACGAGATTGCGGCGCTCTGTGCCACGGGCGTGCCCATCGAGGTATTCTGCCACGGTGCGATTTGCATCGGCTATTCGGGGGCGTGCGAGTTCTCGGCCTTGCGGCGTGGGCGCTCGGCGATGCGCGGCGACTGCACGCAGCCGTGCCGTCTGGCGTACGACCTAGTGGACGAGGCGGGGCAGAGTGTTGTTGCCGTCGAGGGAGACCGCCTGCTTTGTCCGCGTGACTATCTGGGTATCGCGCACCTGCCCGAGCTTGTTGCCGCCGGCGTGGCATCGCTCAAGATCGAGGGACGCATGAAGAATCCCGATTACGTATTCAACGTGGTGAGGGTGTGGCGTCGGGCACTCGATATGCTGTGCGACGGCGCGTGGGACTCCGGTGCCGTGGAAGAGCTTGAACGCGAGCTGGGAAGGTCGTTTAACCGTGGGTTTACCGATGCTTACCTGCGGGGTCGTTCGGGTGCCGAGCTCATGAGCTTTGAGCGCGCGATCAACCAGGGCGTGCGCGTGGGCCACTTGGTGGCGGTGGGTCACGAAGAGGTGACGGTTGAGCTTGATGCCGCCGTGGCGGCGGGCGATACGCTCGAAATCCGATTTTACCCGGGTGCCGACGCGCGTCCCGATGTGCCCAAGCGCTGGCCACAGGTGCCTTGCCCCGTGGATGCCGCTGCGGGGGAGCGCATCGTCGTGCATTGCAAACGTAAGGTGGACGCGGGCTGCGAGGTCTATCTGATTCGCAGCGCCGGCGTGTTGGATCAGACGGCGGCGGTGTTGGAGCGCATGCGGGCCGAGGCGGATGCGATTGCGCCCGTTGCGCGTGCCGTTGAGGTGCTGCCCTTTGAGGGCGCTGCGGTGGATGGCGGTGCGTCGACGGAGTTGGCGGGGTCGGCGGGGCCGGCAAAGCGCGAGGATTTTGCTCGTATGGTCTTTGCCTGGGAGCTGATGGATGTGGGTCCGCGCGATGAGCGAGATCTGTCCGATACAACGGTGGTGCTCGACGAAGTGTGCCGCGCGGGCGACGCCGAGCGGACTCGGGCGCTTATGCAGCGTGCCGGGCGCGTCGTCTGCCGCAATCTGGGACAAGTGGCGATGGCCCGCGAGCTGGGCACAACGTTTGACGTGGCGGCGCCGGTGTTCTGTGCCAATCGGGCCACGCTTACCTGGCTGCGCGGACTCGGTGCGGGGCGGGTGTGCTTGTCGGCCGAGTTGCTCGGCAATGATGCGGAGCGTGTTGCCGAACTTGCCGCTTGCCCCGGTGTCTTGGGGCCTGTCGATGCCGACCGTCCCGAGCTCATGGTGTGCGAGCACTGCTTGCTGACTGCCGAGGGCGCCTGCGCCACGGATGCAACGGGGCAGGTCCGTTGCCGTGACTGCTCGCGCCGTCAGCAGGCGCGCTTTTTGGTCGAACGTGACGGCACGCGTTTGCCGGTCGTTATCGACGCGTGCGGCAGGACGAGGATTTTCCTGTCGTAGGTGCCGCGTCGCGCTGTTTTGGTTATTATTAGTGGGTTTATGAACTTCCAGCACCGCCGTATCCGGTGAGGGTGCTATAGCAAAAGGAGGATACCCAATGCTGTCTGTTGACGAGCAAATGCGTATCATCACCTCGGGTGCAGCGCAGATCGTCCCCGAGGCCGACCTTCGCAAGAAGCTTGAGAAGGGCGAGCCCCTCAACATCAAGCTCGGCGTCGATCCCACCAGCCCCGACCTGCACCTGGGCCATGCCGTGCCCCTGCGCAAGATGCGTCAGTTCCAGGACCTGGGCCACAACGTCACCCTTATCATCGGCAACGGCACTGCGCTGATCGGCGACCCCTCGGGCAAGAACTCCACCCGCCCGCAGCTTTCGCAGGAGCAGATCGAGGCCAACGCCGAGACCTACGTGAGCCAGGCCATGAAGATCCTGGACCCCGAGAAGACCACCATCGTGCACAACGGCGACTGGATCCTTTCGATGGACCTGGCCGGCCTGCTGCAGGTGTGCTCCAAGTTCACCGTCGCCCGCATCCTTGAGCGCGACGACTTTACCAAGCGCTACCAGTCCCAGACGCCGATTGCCCTGCACGAGTTTCTGTACCCCGTGATGCAGGCCTTCGACTCCGTTCAGATCAAGGCCGACGTCGAGATGGGCGGCACCGACCAGCTCTTCAACCTGCTCGCCGGCCGCGAGCTCATGGAGAAGATGGGCATGGAGCCGCAGATCGCGCTTACCATGCCGCTGCTCGAGGGCACCGACGGCGTGCGCAAGATGTCCAAGTCCTATGGCAACTACATCGGCCTGACCGACGCTCCCAAGGATATGTTCGGCAAGACCATGTCCATCCCCGACGAGATGATCGGCAAGTACTATCGTCTGGCCAGCTCGCTCGCCCCGGCCGAGGTCGACAAGATCGATGCCGCCCTGGCCGATGGCTCCGCCGACCCCTACGAGCTCAAGCGCGCTCTAGGCCGCGACCTGTGCGACACCTACCACGGTGCTGGCGCCGGCGACGAGGCTCAGGCCGAGTTCGACCGTGTGTTCAAGGAGGGCCAGCTTGCCGACTTCCCCGAGAAGCACGTTGAGCTGACCGTCAACGACGAGGGCCAGATTTACCTCGCTGGCCTGCTCAAGGACCTGGGCCTTTCGGCCAGCGCCGGTCAGGCCCGCCGCGACATCGACGGCGGCGGCGTCAAGATCAACGGCAAGGCTGTGGCTTCCAAGAGCTACAACATCGACCCGAGCGCCCTCAAGCTGGGCGACACCCTCTCAGTAGGCAAGCGCAAGGGCTTTAAGTTGGTCTAGCAAGTAGGTCAACCTAACATGTGCAATAGGGCCGCAGCCGGAACGATTCCGGCTGCGGCTTTTTTGGCACTTGGGGACGTTCCTTTTGTGCCGGCACTTTGGGACACTCCTTGTCATTGGTGCAAAGTAACCTGTCCCCATTGCGCCAAGCGGCGTGTGCCGTTAAGCGGACGGGGTGTTAGCGGGACCTTCTTTTGGGCATACAATTGCTATTGGCTTGCTGCGGTGAAGGCTCGTCCGCTCCGCAGTTATTTCTACAGTTAAAGGAGTATGTATGTCCGTTGAGGTCATGAGGTCTGTGATCGATGCTGCCGAGGGCCGCGTGCCCGTCGACACGCTGTTTACCAATGCGCAGATTGTCGACGTATATGGCCAGCGCGTGGCGCCCGGTAGCGTTGCCGTCAAGGACGGCGTAATCGTCGGCGTGCTCTACGACGGTCGCGACGATGCCGCCGGCACCTACGAGGCGGCTGAGGTCATTGACTGCCAGGGTCGCTATATCGCCCCCGGCTTTATCGACGGACATCTGCATATCGAGTCCTCGAACATCCGTCCCGCCGAGTATGCGCGCATGGCGGCGACGCGCGGCACCACCACTGCCGTCGCCGACAGCCACGAGATCGCCAACGTTTCCGGCCTGAACGGCCTGCGCTTTATGATCGAGGACGGCCGTCGCGCGCCCATTTCCATCAAGTACATGATGCCCTCGTGCGTGCCCGCGCTGCCCGATGAGCAAGCGGGCGCTGTGATTACCGCCGCTGACATGCAGGCGTTTTTTGCCGAGTATCCGGGCGATGTCTTTGGTCTGGGCGAAATGATGAACCTGCCGGGTGTCTTTATGGCCGATCCTGAGACCTGCGCTCGCATCGACGCTGCCAACCAGACGCCGTCCAAGCAGGTCGACGGCCATGCGCCACTTGTTGCCGGCAAAGACCTCAACGCCTATGCCGCAGCGGGTATTATCGCCGACCACGAGTCGACGATTCCCGAGGAGGCGCTCGATAAGCTGTCCCGCGGCATGTATGTGATGCTGCGCGAGGGCACGTGCAGCCACGACCTGGCCAACTTGTCGCCGATGCTGCTGGAGAACCCCGCCCGCGCCCGTCGCTGCTGCTTTGCGACCGACGACCGTGCTCCTTCCGACGCGCTTTCGACCGGTATGATCGACAATGCCTGTCGCGTGGCTATCGAGGCCGGCATCGACCCGGTGGTCGCCATCTCCATGGCGTCCCTTTCTACGGCTGAGGCATTTGGCCTGGACCACGGCTGCCGCGACCCACACGAGCTCCGTGGCGCGATCGCCCCGGGCAAGCGCGCCGACCTGCTGGTGCTCGATGACCTTACGTTTGCCAAGGCTCCGCATCGTGTTTATGCCGCCGGTGCCCTGGTGGCGCAGGATGGCAACTTTGTGGGCGAAATTGCACCCGAGATGGCCGAGGTTGCGGCCCTTGCCGATGAGCTGCGTGCTTCCGTTAAGCTGCCGAAGCTATCGCTCGACGTGTTCGACTATGCCTTTAAGCCGGGCGAGGCCGTGATCGACGTGGTGCCGGGCAAGGCCATCACGGGCATGGCTCGTCCCGAGAATGCCGAGGGCCTGCGCCGCATTATGCTGATCGAGCGCCACGGCCGCGGCTTGTCACTGCAGGCCGAGGGGGCCGACGGTGATGGCCCTGCGGGCCTGGGTCTTGTTGGCAAGCACATTGGTCGCGGCTGGGTGCGTGGCTTTACCATTACGGGCGGTGCCATCGCCTCGACGATCGGCCACGACTCGCACAACGTGTGCGTGGTGGGCGACAACGCGGCCGATATGATGGCTGCCGTCGAGGCTGTTGGCCAGGGCGGCCACGTGCTGGTGCGCAACGGTGAGGTCGTGGCGCGTATTCCGCTGGCGCTCGGTGGTCTGATGAGCGAGGGCACGGCCGAGGATGTCGCCGCGCAGCACGACGACTTTATGGTCAAGGCGCGCGCCATGGGCATCGAGCCGCCGCTCGACCCCATCATGGGCATCATCTTCCTGCCCCTGCCGGTCATCCCGACGCTCCGCATCCGCCCCGAGGGCATGTTCGACGTCACGACCTTCACCTACGCCGACTAGTCATCGGGGACGTTCTTAAACGACTATCCGTCGGGGTGGCGTGTCGCCTGACGCCGCGACCGTGAGACCTCTGGCATGTGTGAGCTATTTGCCAGGTCCTTGTAACGTTTACGCCCGCGGAGTCTTATTTGAGCTCCCTTTGGGTACGTTGGAATCGGATACACGTTCGATTCCAACAAGCCCGAAGGGAGCTTTTCTATGTTTAAACTGATTGCATCCGATATGGACGGCACATTGCTTGACGAAAACGGCCAGGTGCCTCCCGAGACCTACGAACTGATTCTGGCGCTACACGAGCATGGCGTGCATTTCGCCGCATCGTCAGGTCGTCGCTACGATCGCCTGTGCGAGTTCTTTGCGCCCGTTCGCGACAAGATGGACTTTGTCGCAGCTAACGGTGCCCAGGTCTTCGCCGACGGCAAAATGGTAGACCGCGAGGTGTATTCGCACCTGGCGATTCGAAGGCTCGCCCAGGCCGTCGCGACGTTTCCCAATTTGCATCTTGCGCTCTTTGACCGAACCAAGTCCTTTTTGCTCGATGACGAGAGCAAGTTCGTGCGCGAGGTCGATAAGGACCTTCCCAATGCCGAACGCATTTGGGAGCTGCCCGATCCCAGCGTAAATATCATCAAGGCGAGTATCTTTTGCGATGACGGTGCCGTTATGGACAGCGCCTACGTACTACAGCGCGAACTTGGTCAGCTCTTTACTTTTGCGCCTTCGGGCAACGCGTGGATCGATGCCATGCAGCCTGGTGTGTCGAAGGCCTCGGGTATCGCGCAGCTCGCGGAGCATTACGGCATTGGTCGCGACGAGGTCATGGCGTTTGGCGACTCGATGAACGACTACGAGATCATTCGCTTTGTCGGCACGGGCTGCGCGATGGAAAACGCGCGCCCCGCGCTTAAGGCGGTGGCCGATCGCGTGGTGGGTTGTAACCGCGACCACGCCGTCCAGCAGGAGCTCCGTCGCGTGCTGGAGAGTCTCTCCTAATCCGGCAGATGGGGACGTTCCTTTTAATATGAGCAGGACATTGTCAAGAGGCAAAATCGGGCCTGG
>CATXLW010000002.1:0-104793 GCA_958371715.1 uncultured Collinsella sp. | reverse complement strand
GGGCCAGCCCGTGGGAGGCCAGGGCGCCGCTGACCGGTGGACGGCACCGAGCCGTACGCTTGAACTGCAGAAGGGGGAGGCCTCGCGGCCTCCCCCTTTTTTGCGTTTTATAAAGAGCTGTAATACAAGAACTCGCCTTCTTTTAGCTTGTCTTACTGTTTGGCTGTATTTTGAGTCCTTCTTTTGTATTTGCGCGATAATAACTCCCATTGGCGTTAGGGAGGACTTGATGTTTACCGTTTTTGTCTTGGGCAATATTGCTTCGGGTAAGTCGACTGCCTGCCGCTATCTCGAATCTCATGGCGCCATGCTTATCGATCTGGACGAGCTTGCCAAATCGCTGTATGTGCCAGGCTCCGATATCGTCAATGCCCTCGCGGAAGAATTTGGCTGGGATATTTTGGATGAGGAGGGCGGCATTCGCCGCAGCATCCTCGCTTCTCGAGCTTTCGCTTCTCCTGATTCGGTCGCACGGCTCAATGACCTTGTGCACCCCGTTCTCATTGAACAGCTTTCGCTTAGGATTCTCGATCCGGTTTGTTGTACGGTTTCATCTCCCCGTTATCCCTTTGCGGTTGTCGAGGTTTCTGCTCCGACTGGTTTTGAGGATGCATTTGGCTTGGCTGATGAAATTCTGGTCATCAGCGCCCCTTTGTCAGTTCGTCGCGAGCGTGCTATTCAGCGTGGCATGGAGCCATCTGATTTCGATGCCCGTTCTGCTTGCCAGCCCGATGAGTCTGCGCTGTGCAATCTCGCTACAACGGTGATTGATAATGCCGCAGGCGATAATTCGCTCTTTGAGCAGCTTGACTCATGGCTTGCATGCCATGGGTTTATAGACACTGCGAATAAGGAGGATGCCGATGCCTAAGACACGTTTCTTTGCGTGGTATCGCCTTATACCGCTGGCTGCCGTTTTTGCCTTCGGCCTTATCTCATTCGTTTACTCGTGTGCTCCTGCGGCTTTCTTTAAGCCGCTGTATCCCATTGACTACGAGGCGTATGTAAAGCAATCTAGTATTTCGCATAATCTGGATCCGTATCTGGTGTGCGCTGTCATTAAGTCGGAATCGAATTGGGATCCCGAGGCTGAGTCGAATCAGGGTGCTCAGGGATTGATGCAGCTGATGCCCGAGACTGCCCAGGATATGATCGCCAAGGGTCTTGTCGACGGTGGGGGGTATTCGGCCGACAACCTTAACGATCCTGCTACGAATATCGAGTTTGGCTGCGCGTACCTCTCGTATCTCTTAACGTATTTCAACGGGTCGACGGATAGCGCTATTGCCGCATATAACGCCGGCATGGGCAATGTGGATGGTTGGGCGCAGCAGAGCACCTCGCTTCACAATGCGATTACCTTCCCCGAGACGCAGGCTTATCTGATTCGCGTCAATAATGCCTGGGTTCGCTATAAGACGCTCTATCCCGATCGGTTCGTATAGGACTAAGCCCACCTCCTGCGTATACTGCAGATGTATGAGTTAGGAGTATCCATGGCGGAATTTGAAGTAGAACGCGTTGGTGGTGAACTTAAGCGCTTTGGCGTTGAGGGCGCTGAGGTGCCGTTTGAAGTCGTTTCTCCCTATGAGCCTGCAGGTTCTCAGCCTAAGGCCATTGAGTCGCTTGTGCAGGGTGTGAGGGACGGAGATCGCTATCAGGTTTTGCTGGGCGTGACTGGTTCGGGCAAGACCTTCACGATGGCTAAGACTATTGAGGCCCTGGGGAAGCCGACGCTGGTCATGGCTCCCAATAAAACGCTCGCCGCTCAGCTTGCGAGCGAGCTCAAAGAGTTCTTTCCCAACAACGCTGTGGTCTACTTTGTCTCGTACTACGACTACTATCAGCCCGAGGCGTATGTGCCGCAAAGCGATACATATATCGAGAAAGACTCCTCGATTAACGAAGAGGTCGAGATGCTGCGACATCAGGCGACCGCCTCGTTGCTCTCTCGACGCGATGTAATCGTCGTTGCTTCGGTGTCCTGTATCTACGGTATCGGCTCTCCCGAGGACTATGCGGGGCTGGCGCCGAATGTCGACAAGAAAGTGCCGCTCGAGCGCGATGACTTTATCCATGCACTTATCGACATTCAATATGATCGCAATGACTATGACCTAGCGCGCGGCACGTTCCGCGTGCGCGGCGATGTTGTCGACGTGTATCCGCCTTATGCCGAGCATCCGTTGCGGTTTGAGTTCTTTGGCGACGAGGTTGAGCTTATTGCCGAGATCGATGAGGTTACCGGTGAGATGCTTCGTGAGTACGAGGCCATCCCCGTATGGCCGGCATCGCACTACGTGACCGAGAAGCCGAAGGTCAAGGCGGCTCTGAAATCAATCAGTGAAGAGTGCGAGAAGCGTGTGGCCGAGCTCAAGGCGACCGACAAGTTGCTCGAGGCACAGCGTCTGCAGCAGCGCACCGACTATGATCTCGAGATGCTCGAGACCATGGGTTTTTGTAACGGTATCGAGAACTACTCGCGTCATCTGGACGGTCGAAAACCGGGCGAGCCGCCGTTTACCCTGATCGATTACTTCCCTAAGGACATGCTCTGCATCATCGATGAGAGCCATGTGACGGTGCCGCAGATTCGCGGCATGCACGAAGGTGACCGCTCGCGTAAGGTGACGCTGGTGGAACACGGTTTTCGCCTTCCTTCGGCACTCGATAACCGCCCGCTTCGTTTCGATGAGTTTGAGGCAAGGATCCCCCAGTTCATCTACGTTTCGGCCACGCCGGGCGACTACGAGCTGCGGGTGAGCCAGAACGATGTTGAGCAGATTATTCGTCCGACCGGCCTGCTCGATCCCAAGATCGATGTGCGTCCGGTTCGCGGTCAGATTGACGATCTTGAGGACGAGATTCGCGAGCGCGTTGCCCGCAAGGAGCGCGTGCTGGTGACCACGTTGACCAAGCGCATGGCCGAGGACCTGACCGACCATCTGCTTGATGCGGGCATTAAGGTCAATTACATGCATTCTGATACGGCGACAATGGACCGTGTCGAGATCCTGCGAACGCTGCGCGAGGGCAAGATCGATGTTCTCGTTGGCATCAACCTGCTTCGCGAGGGCTTGGATCTTCCCGAGGTCTCACTGGTGGCAATTCTCGATGCCGATAAGGAAGGCTTCTTGCGCAACCGCCGTTCGCTGATTCAGACGATTGGCCGCGCGGCCCGTAACGCCGATGGCGAAGTCATCATGTATGCTGACGTTGTGACCGATTCGATGAAAGAGGCCATCGAGGAGACGCAGCGCCGTCGCGAGATTCAGATGGCATATAACGAAGAGCATGGCATTGTGCCCAAGACGGTGCGCAAGGCCATCAACGACATCTCAAGTTTTATTGCCGAGGCCGAAAAAACCGTGGGTTCCAAGGGACGCTCGAAGGGCGACTCTCTCGGCCATGGCGCATTCTATACGCCCGATGAGTTGGGCGAGGGTGGCGTGCCGGAAACGGTGGCGCCCGAGCAGACACTTGCGGAGCAGTTGGAAGAACTGCCGCATGACGAGCTCGTGCGGATCGTCGAAACCATGGAAGAGGATATGCGTAACGCTTCTGCCGCCATGGACTTTGAGGAGGCGGCGCGCCTGCGCGATGCCGTCGTTCAGATTCGGGCGATGCTCGAGGGTGCGTCTGAGGACGAGACGATCGAGCGCTTACGTTCGCAGGCCCGCAAGGGTTCCACGTTCGCATCGGGCAGAAAACGCCAGGGTGCACGGTTTAAGAAATAGTGAACAGGCCCCGAGTTCCCTGTGGAGCTTGGGGCCTGTGTCTTTTGCGCGCTGGAATTCGTGCGTTAGAGGTCTGCGATCAGGGCTTCGGCACAACGGATGCCGTCGGTGGCCGCGCTCATGATGCCGCCGGCATATCCAGCTCCCTCACCACAAGGGTAGAGGCCCGGGGTCGACACGGCATGGCACGTTCGGTCTCGGGTGACAGTGACCGGTGAGCTCGAACGAGTCTCCACGCCGGTAAGAACGGCATCGGGGCAGTCGTAGCCGCGTAGCTTTTTTCCGAGTAGGGGAAGTCCCAGGCGGAGCGACTCGATGATATGCTGCGGCAGGGCTTCGTCAATTGCCGTCCAGGTCACACCGAGCGGATAGGTGGGCTTTACCTTTCCGGGCGCCTTACTGGCGCGTCCTGCGAGGAAATCTCCGACAAGCTGTGCTGGTGCGTTCCAGTTGGAACCGCCCAGGCGATAGGCGGCCGCCTCGCAGGCACGCTGGAGCTCGATGCCGGCGAGCGGGTCATTGTTGGGAAGGTCCTCAGGCGTGACGTTAACGAGCAGGGCGGCATTTGCGTTGCGTCCGTCGCGGGCATTGAGACTGGCCCCGTTGACGCACAGATGGCACGGTTCTGAAGAGGCGGCAACAACCTGTCCGCCGGGGCACATACAAAACGAGAACACGCTGCGGCCGTTGGGAAGATGGGCAACAAGTTTGTAGGGGGCCGCCCCGAGCGCTGGATGTCCCGCCGAGGCTCCATATTGGGCTCGGTCGATGTCGCGTTGCGGATGCTCGATGCGAACGCCCATGGCAAAGGTCTTTTGTGCGAGGGCCACGTTGTGGTCCTTAAGGAGCTCAAAAATATCGCGAGCAGAATGCCCGCAGGCGAGGATGAGGTGCTTTGTCTCGATTGACTCGTAAGCGGCGTCTTGGGACGATTGGACATCAATGCCGGTGATGGCGCCAGACGCGTCGATGCGAATGTCGACGAGCTTCGTTCGATAACGGACGACACCTCCGAGCTGCTCGATGCGCTGGGATATAGCGGTGACAACCTTGGGAAGGATGTCGGAGCCAATGTGCGGCTTGGCATCCCACAGAATATCGCGGGGCGCACCCGCCTCGACGAAGGTTTCGAGGATAAGACGATGGGCGGGATTTTTTGTTCCCGTATTGAGCTTGCCGTCCGAGAAGGTCCCCGCGCCGCCCAGACCAAACTGGATATTGCTCTCGGGGTCGAGGATGCGCTCCTTTAGAAAGAGGTCGATCGCCCGCGAGCGGCGAAATGCCGGGTCGCCGCGCTCGATGAGCAAGGGCTTAAGACCTGCTTCGGCGAGCGTAAGCGCAGCGAAAAGGCCGGCGCATCCGGCGCCGACAACGACAGGGCGTTCTTGAGGTGCGTCGGAGGCGGGGGAGGGGAATGAAGGCTCATAGTCTTCTATCGCGCGTACGCGCGAGCGGTCACGCTCGGCAACGCTGTCGATCGCTTCTCGCTCGAGGTGGGGACTAGTCAGCTCAACACGAAAGCTCAGGATAAAATGGACGTCTCGTTTTTTGCGAGCGTCGATTGACTTGCGGTGGAGCTCGATGGACTTGATCTCGGAGTCCTTGCAACGTAGGACGCACTTGGCGACTCGCTTGCCAACAATGAGACAGACATTTTCATCGCCGGCTTCATCGAGCGACGCGTTGACTTGGGTGATTTCAATCATCGAGGTCTCCTTAGAGGCAAGAAAGAGGCCGTCCGGTATCCCAGACGGCCCGAATGCGTTTTTGATTATAGACTGCGCGGCTACAGGCTGCTTGCAGCGCGAATGCCCGAGATCCAGGCCCACGCAAGGTTAAAGCCTCCGCAATCGGCGTCGATGTCGAGCGCTTCACCGCAGACGTAAAGCGGGGCGTCGACAACGCTGCGCGCGCGTAGGCTGGGTGTTGAGATGCTCTCGACAAATATGCCACCACGCGTGACCTGTGCTGAGCGCTCCTCGGCTGTTCCCTCGACGAGCAACTTAAAGTGTTTGAGGATCGAGACCAGGTGGATGACATCGTTGGAGCCTGGATGGCACTGCTCGAACGCTGTGCAGACGACGCGGGAGAGTTGCGGGGCGAGCATGCCGTCGAGCCAACGGGGATCGCGGGGCGAAAAGCCGCCGAGCAGCTCAACGCGCCGGTTGAGCATATCGAGCAACTCGTCTTTGGAGAGGTCGGGGAAAACGTCGAGCAGGATCGTATCGCCGTGCTGGATACGACGAGAGAGGTTGAAGACAGCGACGCCTGAGATACCGAAGGTTCGAAACAGCACTTCACCGTCTTCGTGCCAGAGCTCATTATGATTGTGGGCGAGCGTCAAGCGGACACGGACGCGCAGGCCATCCAACGTCTTGAGTGCCGCCCGATCGCCAACGACCGTTGCCGATACGGGGCAGAGGATGGGGTGCAGCGAAGTGAGGGGGAGGCGAAACGTATCGGCGATACCGGTGGGGTTGCCGCCCGTAGCGATAATTACGGCATGTGCCTGCAGGGCCTCGTTCTTGCGAGGGACATCGGCGAGCGCTTTCCGAAGCGAGCGGAGCTCCGATTTTCGGTTATCGTGCTTTTTTGCCTTGAGCGCCCGCGCTGGACGGTCTATTTGGAGTGTCCAGCCTTCGGAAGCTTTGTGCGCCGAGGCAACGTTGGCTCCGCAGATTAAGGTGATACCTAGGCGGTCGCAAGCGTTGAGAAGTGCGTCGCGCACCGATTCGGCGCGAAGGGAGCGCGGGTACAGCCGGCCTTCCTCGGAGGTTGTCATGATGCCCAGCGAGGAGAAGAAACCCATAAGCTCTTGTTCGGGCTGGGGGCCCATGACGGATTCGACGAATGCGGGGTGGTTATACCGCTGAGGATCAATCGATTCGTTGGAGAGGTTGCAACGGCCGTTACCGGTCGCAAGGAGCTTGAGGCCGCAGGCGACATCGCGCTCAACGATGCAGACGCTTTTGCCAGCGCGTGCGGCCGTAATGGCGGCGGCGAGGCCTGAAGCCCCGCCGCCGATTACCAAGACGTCATAGAGGGCGCTCGCGTTCACTTAGGCCTCGTCGGTCTCGTGCGGGGTAATAGCCTCGACGGCAGAGACTGCCTTGGGCAACATGCCATCGGGCAGCGCGGTCTCGACCTCGCCCTTATCGCAGGCCTCGGCGA
This sequence comes from uncultured Collinsella sp., assembly GCA_958371715.1. GTDB lineage: Bacteria > Actinomycetota > Coriobacteriia > Coriobacteriales > Coriobacteriaceae > Collinsella. The sequence continues at coordinate 97,885 of CATXLW010000002.1, read as the reverse complement.
GTGCCGGATTAATGGGAAGCTGGCCCAAGATGTCGAGGTTATAGCGCTCTGCGACCTCGGGGAGCTTGCTCTTGCCAAAGACCTCGATTTTCTTGCCGCAGTCGGGGCACTCAATATAGCTCATGTTCTCGACAATGCCCAGAATGGGGACGTTCATCTTCTCGGCCATGTTGACCGCCTTGGCGACGATCATCGAGACCAGATCCTGCGGGCTCGTGACGATGACGATGCCGTCGACCGGCAGCGACTGGAAGACGGTGAGCGCGACGTCGCCTGTTCCCGGAGGCATGTCGACCAGCAGGTAGTCGATGGGGCCCCACGAGGTCTCGCTCCAGAACTGCCTAATGGCGCCTGCGATGACCGGACCGCGCCAAAGGACGGGGTCGGTCTCGTTTTGGAGCAGCAGGTTGGAGCTCATGACCTTGACGCCGTGCTCGGAGATTTCGGGCAGCATAAGGTTGCCAAGGGCATGGACGTGGCGTCCGCTCATACCGAACATCTTGGGGATAGAGGGACCGGTGATGTCGGCATCGAGGACGCCGACCTTGTGGCCGTGACGGGCAAGCTCGGTGGCGATGGCGCCGGTGACAAACGACTTGCCGACACCGCCCTTGCCGGAAAGCACGGCGATGACGCGCTTGACCTCGGACAGCGTGTTCTCCTCAAATTGCGATGGCGACGTTTGTCCGCCGGCGGCCTGTGCGTGTTCGCAACCCATGTATGACTCCTTTGTATATGCTGGGGCCGGGGCCCCGCGATGTGACACGAGCGTCATTGTACCCTCGTTTGCGAGCGGGAGTCATTTGCGATGCATTTGGGCCGAGTGCGCTTGCAATATGATGGGCCCAAGCGAATGGGCGGGCTTACTGAACTTTGCTGGCGAACTCGAGGTACTGCATGCGCTGCAGCTTGTCGATCGTCGAGGCGTATGGGCTGTCTTCCGATTCCAAGTCGTAGCGCAGCCCGTCGGCACCGAGATAGCCGGCGACATTGATGGTGGGCACATCTGACCTTGTTGCAAGCAGGGCCTTTTGGTAATTGGTGAGCGGAGCGCCGATCTTATTAAGGGTAATGGCTGCAATCTCGTTTGCCCCGACGGTGTCGTAGACGTTGAGCTCGGTATTGCCGGCGATCTCATAGTTAGCCCAGACGAGATATGTCGACTGATAGATACGGAAAGCGTGGCTTGCCGTATCTTCCTGAGGGTACAGCTCGTCGTTGAGAGTCGTTGCGGCGCTCGGCTGATGGTCGCCAAAAAAGACAAGAACAACCGGTCTGCCGATATTGCGGAGCTCGTTGATAAAGTACTCGAGGTCCCGGTCGGATGCGTTGATGCAGGTGAGATAGGTGTTGAGCGCGCTGTTGGCGCCTTCGCTGGCTCCCTCGACCCAATAGTTTGTCAGCTCTTCGGCGGGAACGGTGCCATAGTCGTAGCCGCCGTGATTTTGCATCGTGACGTCAAAGATGAACTGTGGCGCTTCGTCGGTTCTAAGCAGGTCGAGTATCTTGTCGTAGGTAGCGTAGTCGCATACGCCGGCATGGTAATAGGGCACACCTTCGAAATCGCCGATTGAAAGAAAGTCTCCAAAGCCCAGCTGCTGATAGATTTTATCTCGATGGTAGTTGACGGGGTTTTGCGGGTGCATAGCGGTAGTGGTATACCCAAGCTCTTTAAGGTCCTTTGCCAGGCTGTTTACGCCATTCATCTGATACAGCTGATAGGGGATCTTGCCTAATCCGACAAAGGCCGTTGTCGCTCCGGTCAAAAATTCGAATTCGGAGTTCGCCGTTCCGCCACCGGCGACCGAAGCGAGCATGGTGCCGCGAACAAGTGTGTCGGGAAGCGAGTTGTAGAATGCGGGGCCGGTGTACCCGGCCGCCTGGAGCTGCTCAAAGCACGAAAGGTCGCTAAAACTCTCGTTCATGACGGCAACAATCGTCGGCTTGATTTCATTGAACTGGGCAACGGCCGCCGCGCGCTGCTCGCTCGAGCCATATGTGCTGTCGTAGGCGGCGGCGAGCTCCTGCTCGATGCTCTGCGCCTCATCGGGCGTATAGCCTTCGGGCTTCTCAATGGGCAACTCGTTGACCATTTCGGTGAACGAAGTGATAAAACCCTGAGACGCATACGTGGTGATGGGCTGCCAACGGTCAAATCCAAAATCCAGTGCCTGCTCCAAGTCGATGCTGGAAAAGCCCGAGAGCCCCACAACGGTCACTAGCAGAAAAGCGCAGAGGTTAGCGGCGATTGCGGGGAAGACATGGGTGGGCGTACGGAGCTTTCGCGGTCGGATGAGCGAAAGAAGCCCCAGGGAAATCTCCAGCAGGGCGAGAGAGGTTACGATTCCGGCGGTAAAGGTAAACTCGTATCCCTCGCTCACTTCCATTGCGGTGCCAAGGGCCAAGATATCGCTTGGCAGGATGGCTTCGCCTTTAAACGTTATGACGAAGTGCTCGGCAATGCCAAGGATGCAACAGACGATGGGCACGAGGGCCATGACGCCTCCATGACGCTGTCCCAGCAAATAAAGGGAGAGCAGAACCGTCGCGAGCAGCCCGACGGAAAACCCGAATGAGTTGGCGGGAATGCGATAGAACGTTTCGTTGCAGGCAATTTCGAGTAAAACGAACGAGAGCGCTGAAACAGCGGCGATGACAAGGATGTCACGGCAAATACAGGCGACCGTTCCCGTCGCAAGATCGGTTTGGTCGATAAGTCCCGAAACCAAGGGCTCGACAAGAAGTATGACGGCGGCAGCACCGAGCGCCGAATAAGAAAGGACCCATAGGGAGCTGCCCTCATTTACGAGCAATTGATTCGTAACCCATGCAGCTACCACGCCGAGTGGGATGAGGAGCGTCGCGCACCAAAAGACGCGGGCAATGGGTGGCTTTTCGTTGCATTTGATTGAAAAATACACGCGCACGACGACGGCGGCCACGATAAGGACGGCGATGAATATGGGCAGATTGGCCATGTCGCTCGAAGTGATTTCAAGGGGGATATCTTCGGTCATGGACGTTCCTCTGGTACAGCAAATTAAGTTCAGTATTAGATTACTGTAACCTTTCCACGGCATTTCGAGAAACAAAGCGCCCGATACGCAAAGCTAAAGGTCTGCGAATCTTGTATTACGAACATCTGTGCGCGTCGAGTGCGCTAAACTCATCGGCAGTATGATTCGATGCAATAGGAGGCAAGGAGCTTCCATGTCTGATTCTTCTATCGTTATTCGCGGCGCTCGTGAGCATAACCTCCGGGATATCGATGTTTCCATTCCGCGTGACCAACTCGTGGTCATTACCGGTCTTTCTGGCTCGGGCAAGAGTTCGCTGGCATTCGACACTATCTATGCCGAGGGCCAGCGTCGATACGTCGAGAGCCTTTCGAGTTATGCGCGCCAGTTCTTGGGCCAGATGGACAAACCCGACTTGGATTCAATCGACGGCCTTTCGCCGGCGGTGTCGATCGACCAAAAGACGACGTCTAAAAACCCTCGCTCGACGGTTGGCACCGTAACCGAGATTTATGACTATCTGCGCCTGCTGTTCGCCCGTGTGGGCACCCCGCACTGTCCCGAATGCGGCCGTGTCATTGAGCGCCAAACCACCGACCAGGTCGCCGATAAGGTCCTGGCGGCGGGAGAGGGTCGTCGTGCGTTTGTGCTGGCACCGGTGGTACGCGGGCGAAAAGGCGAGTACACCAAACTGTTTGAGGACCTTCGCGCCGAGGGCTTTAGCCGCGTGCGTGTCGACGGCGAGGTTCGCTCGCTTGATGACCCTATCGATTTGGATAAGAAATTCAAGCACGATATCGAGGTCGTGGTCGATCGCATCGTGATCCGTGAGAACTCTCTGGGCCGTATCGCCGAGTCCGTTGAACAGGCGACTGCGCTGGCGCACGGCAATGTGAACGTATACTTGCTGCCCGACCGCGACGCTCCCGAGGGGACCGAAGGCGAGTTGCTGGAGTATTCGCTGGCGTTAGCGTGCCCGGAGCATGGACACTCCATCGATGACCTGCAGCCGCGTGATTTCTCGTTCAACGCGCCCTATGGCGCGTGCCCCGAGTGCGATGGCCTGGGCTTTAAGAAGACGGTCGACGCCGAGGCCCTAATCGAAGACCCCTCGAAGTCGATCGCCGACGGGGTCTTTGGCAGCCTGTTTGGCAACTCTAACTACTATCCGCAGATTTTCGCTGCGGTCTGCAAACACTTTAAGGTGAGCGTCGATACACCGTGGGAGGATCTGCCTCCGCGGGTGCGTCGCGCGTTTTTAGACGGCATGGGCGACCAGAAGATTTCGGTCGACTATCAAAAGCTCGATGGGCGCCGTAGCCAGTGGGACACCAAGTTCTCGGGCGTGCGCAATATCCTGTACGAGCGCTATACCGAGACGACGAATGAGAACACCAAGGCGCGCTTGGAGAAGTACATCCGCGAGGAGCCGTGCTCGAGTTGCCATGGTGCTCGTCTGCGCCCCGAGATGCTCGCTGTTACCGTAGGCGGTAAGTCCATTTACGAGGTCTGCTGCCTATCGTGCCGCGAGTCGCTCGAGTTTTTTGAGGGCCTGGAGCTTACCGAGCGCCAACAATTTATCGGCGGGCGCATCGTTAAGGAAATCCTGGAGCGCCTGCGCTTTCTGGTCGATGTCGGACTCGACTATCTGACCCTCGACCGTGCCTCGGCGACGCTTTCCGGAGGCGAGGCCCAGCGCATTCGCCTGGCAACGCAGATCGGCGCCGGCCTCATGGGTGTGCTGTACATTTTGGACGAGCCGTCGATCGGCCTCCATCAGCGCGATAACGAGCGCCTGATCAAGACGCTTGAGCGCCTACGCGATATCGGCAATACCGTCATCGTCGTCGAGCATGATGAGGATACGATTCGTGCTGCCGACTATGTGATCGACATGGGCCCCGGCGCGGGCGTGAACGGCGGACACGTAGTCGCGGCGGGAACGCCTGCCGATATCATGGCGTGTCCCGAGTCGATGACGGGCGCTTATCTGACCGGCAAACGAATGATCCGGGTTCCCGATGAGCGCCGCAAGCCCGGTCGCGGCTGCCTTAAGATCACGGGCGCCCGCGCCAACAACCTCAAAAACGTTACCGCCAAGATCGAGTTTGGTACGCTTACGGTCGTTACCGGCGTGTCGGGATCGGGTAAGAGCTCCCTGGTTACCGACACTATCGCACCTGCCCTTACGAATGCCATTCACCGTTCGACGCGCCCTGTGGGTCCGTATAAGAAAATCGAGGGCATCGAGTGTATCGATAAGGTTATCGATATCGACCAGTCGCCGATTGGCCGCACGCCGCGTTCCAACCCTGCTACGTACATTGGCCTGTGGGATGATCTTCGCGCGCTGTTTGCGAGTACGCCGGAGTCGAAGGCGCGCGGCTACTCGCCGGGACGTTTCTCCTTTAACGTGAGCGGCGGTCGCTGCGAAGCATGCAAGGGCGACGGACAAATTAAGATCGAGATGCACTTCCTTCCCGATATCTATGTCCCCTGTGAGGTCTGCGGCGGCAAACGCTATAACCGCGAGACGCTTGAGGTCACCTACCGTGGTAAGACCATCTCGGACGTGCTCGACATGAGCGTCACCGAGGCACTGGCCTTCTTTGGGAATATCCCGCAGATTAAGCGCAAGCTCCAGACGCTGTACGATGTAGGCTTGGGCTACGTGAGCCTGGGCCAGCCCGCTACGACGCTCTCGGGCGGCGAGGCGCAGCGTGTGAAGCTCGCCAAGGAGCTTCATCGACGCCAGACGGGCAAGACGTTCTATATTTTGGATGAGCCGACGACCGGCCTTCATTTTGAGGACGTCCGCCAGCTGCTCGATGTGCTGCAGCGCTTGGTCGATGCGGGCAACACGGTGCTGGTGATTGAACACAACCTTGATGTCATCAAGGTTGCCGACCGCCTGATCGATATGGGCCCCGAGGGCGGTAACGGCGGCGGAACCGTCGTGGTTTCGGGCACACCGGAGCAGGTTGCGGACTGTCCGCAGAGTTATACGGGCAAGTTTTTGGCGCCGTTGCTCAGGCGTGACCGGGCGCGTCAGGCTCAACTTGATGCTCAATAAATAGGCGATTCAGTTTATGGGCGCCATCGACTCCTTGTGATTCGATGGCGCTTGCTGTGTCGAAGTGACGTATGCAGCCGAATTGGACATATACTTAATCCTTGCGTCCGAATGCGAGGGAAAGGATATGCCATGGCAAAGGCTGTAAAGACGCCAAAAACCAATGCGATGCGCGAGCTGGAAAGCGCCGGCATTTCCTATGTTCTACATACGTACGAAGACGATGGTGATGAGTCGGCGGGCCTGGGGGTCGCGATTTCGGAGCAGCTTGGCGAGGAGCCCGGACAAGGATTTAAGACCTTGGTCTGCGTGACGCCGTCCAACGACCACGTCGTGTGCTGCATCCCTGTTGCCGACGAGCTCGATCTAAAGTCCGCCGCGCGTGCCGCGGGGGAGAAGTCCTTGGCCATGGTGCATGTGAAGGATTTGCTTGCGGCGACTGGCTACGTTCGCGGCGGCTGCAGTCCGGTCGGTATGAAAAAACGCTACCGGACGCTCATTGATGAGACATGTGTCCTTTGGGATACCATTTTTATTTCGGGAGGCAAGCGTGGTTATCAGCTTGAGCTTGCACCTGATGATTTAATTGCATTTTGCGGGGCGACGGTCGCCCCGATTACGAGAGAGGACTGAGCGATGCCGCAGGAAGAATTGAAGTGCGGAGCTCATTTTGCAAAAGAATCTGCGCCTCAGACACCCTCATCCGAAGCTTCTTCGTCGCGAGACGACACTGACGACATGGGCTCGTCGGACTACTCCACGGTTGGTCGTTCCGCCGGGCTTATGACCATCCTGACCATCGTGTCTCGCGTCACCGGTTTTATCCGCACGTGGGCAATGGCGGCCGCTATCGGCATGTCGCTGCTCTCGTCTTCCTATCAGGTCGCCAACAACCTGCCCAATATGCTCTACGAACTCGTGATGGGCGGCATGCTCGTGACGGCGTTTTTGCCCGTGTACATGGGCGTGAGGCGTGAGCAGGGTCGCGAGGCCTCTAACGAGTACGTGGGCAACCTGCTCGGTATTCTGCTATTGGTGCTGGGTGGCATTTCGTTGCTGGGGACCGTGTTCGCCCCGGGCTTTATCTGGACGCAATCGTTCCTTTCGGGTGACGGCGGCAGCATGGATACCGCTGCGTTCATGTTCCGTTTCTTTGCCATCCAGATTCTGTTTTATGGTTTGGGCTCGGTGTTTTCGGGCGTCCTCAACGCACACCGCGACTACTTCTGGTCGACGTTTGCCCCGGTCCTCAACAATGTGATCGTCATTGCGAGCTTTATGGGCTTTGCGCCCGTGTCCGCACAGTTTGGCGAACGTGCCGGCATCATCTTGATTGCGGCCGGTACGACCCTCGGTGTCTTTGTTCAGATGGCATGTCAGATCCCCGCGCTTGGCAAGCACGGCGTGCATCCCCATATCCATATCGACTTTAAGGACCCCGCACTGCGCCAGACGATTGCGCTCGGTATCCCGACGCTGCTCGCCACGGTGTGCATGTTTGTCTCGACTTCTATCACCAACGCTGCTGCGCTGGTGGTCCAGCCCGAGACTGGTCCTTCCGTCATCGCCTATGCGCGCCTGTGGTACACGCTGCCCTACGCGCTGATTGCCGCCTCGCTTTCGACGGCGCTCTATACCGAGCTCTCTCACGACGCACAGGAGAAGGATTACGACAGCGTTCGCACGGGCATTTCGCGTGGCGTCGCCCAGATGCTGTTCTTCCTGGTTCCGTTCGCGCTGTACCTGATTGTCTTCGCGCGTCCGCTCAACATGATCTACTGCGCTGGCAAGTTCGATGAGTCCGGTGTGGCGCTGGTGTCCGAGTTCCTTGTCTACCTGGCGTTCTCGCTGCCGCTCTACGGCGTGGTCGTGCTGATGCAGAAGAGCTTCTCTGCCTTGCTCGACATGAAGCCCTATAGCCGCTATTGCCTGTATTCCGCCATCGGCCAGGCCGGCTCGGTTCTGCTGTTTGGCGTTGTGCTGGGCTTCGGTATGCCGGCAATCGCGCTTTCGTATGTCGTCGACTACGTGATCTTGGTCGGCTGTTCGCTGTGGTGGCTGCGTCGCCGCCTGCGTGGTCTTCAGGTTAAATCCATCCTGCATGGCGGTTTCTTTGGCCTTTTGCTCGGTGGCCTGGGTGCTGCCGCAGGCGCCGGCGTCATGTGGGCGCTTGAACGCTTTGTCGGGGCACTTGGCGGCTCGATTCTGATTACTCTTGGCTACGTTTGCGTTGCGGGTGTCGTCTCGCTTGCTGTTACCTTTGGCCTTGCCGTCATCCTTAAGATGCCCGAGGTCTCGGCGCTGCTTCGTCGCAAGTAGGTGCGCGTGGCCGGTCACGACAACATTCCAACGCTTGCCGAGCAGGTTTCGCGCGTTCCCACGCAGCCCGGCTGCTACCTTTGGAAAGACGCCAAGGGCGATGTCATCTACGTGGGCAAGGCGAAAAACCTGCGCGCTCGTATGCGTCAGTACGTGACGCTGCAGGACGAGCGCCAGAAGATCCCGCTTATGATGCAGCTGGTGGCGAGCTTTGACTATATCGTGGTGGAGACCGAGCACGAGGCGTTGGTGCTCGAGCGCAATTTGATTGGTCAGTACCATCCGTACTTTAACGTCGACCTCAAGGATGACAAGAGCTACCCCTTTATCGCCATTACAAAGGGCGACCTGTATCCCGCTATCAAATACACGCGTGAGCGTCATAAGCCGGGAACGCGCTATTTTGGACCTTATACCGATAGCCGCGCGGCACGTGAGACGATAGATACGCTGCGCAAGGTTATCCCCATCTGCTCCGCATCCTGTGCGGAGTGGCGTCGTTGTCGCCGTATCGTCGAGTCCCACAAGGGCGAGGAAGACATCGTCAATATGATTTGCGCGCAAAACGGGCGCCCCTGCTTTGACTACCATGTCGGGCGCGGCCCGGGTGCGTGTGTCGGCGCGATTTCCCCGGCAGACTATGCCAAGAACGTCAAGCGTGTCGAGCGCTTTTTGTCGGGCCATCGCAAGGATGTCGTCGATGAGCTGACCTCCGAGATGACGGATGCCGCTGAGGCGCTCGACTTTGAGCGCGCGGCACGCGTCAAACGTCGTTTGGAGGTCATCAGGGGTCTGGACGATCGTCAGCAAGTCGTTTTTCCCTCCAGTGTCGATATAGATGTCATCGGTTTCTATCGCGAGGAGACCATCTCCGCCGCTTGCGTCTTCGTCGTTCGCGAGGGCCGAACAGTTCGCACCTGCGAGTTCATTCTCGACAAGGGTCTTGATGCTGACGAGGAAGAGCTCCAGTCGGGCTTTCTTAAGCGCTATTACGACGAGACGGCTGATATTCCAGCTGAGGTCAACCTTTCCGTCGAGCTTGAGGATGCGGAGGCGCTGGGGGAGTGGCTTGCGGGCAAGCGTGAGCGTTCCTGCCATCTCCATAGGCCGCAGCGTGGCGAAAAGCACCGTCTGCTCGATATGGCATCCAAAAATGCGCGCCATGCTCTCATGCGCTACATGATGCGAACGGGGTACGCTGACGACCGCACCAATCAAGCGCTCCTGGAGCTCGAAAGTGCGTTGGCGCTGCCATCGCCGCCGTTGCGTATCGAGTGCTTCGATATCTCTACACTGCATGGCACCTTTACGGTCGCCTCGATGGTGGTGTTTACCAACGGGCGCGCCGACAAGAGTCAGTATCGTCGTTTTAAAATTCAGGCCGAATTGGACGAGGCAAACGACTTCGTGTCGATGTCCGAGGTTTTGGGACGACGTTATGCTCCCGAGCGTATGGCCGACGAGCGCTTTGGCTCGCGCCCCGATTTGCTCGTTGTCGATGGCGGTAAGCCGCAATTGACCGCTGCGATCAAGCAACTTGAGGCTCTTGGGCTCGATATACCAGTTTGTGGCTTGGCAAAGGCCGATGAGGAGGTTTTCGTGCCTTGGGACGAGACTCCCGTCGTGCTGCCGACCGGGTCCGCGTCGCTCTATCTAATTAAACAGGTGCGCGATGAATCGCACCGTTTTGCCATCACGTTCCATCGCGAATTGCGCGATAAAGCCATGACGGTTTCGGTACTCGATGACGTTCCAGGCGTGGGACCCACCAGAAAACGTGCCCTTATGCGCCATTTTGGCTCGATGAAGCGTTTGCGCGCGGCGAGCGAGCAAGAGATCGCGGAAGTTCGAGGCATTCCTGCCGATGTCGCCAAAGCGGTTCACGAGGCACTTGTTGCGTGGAATGCCGAGCGCTCCGAGATGGCGGCAAAGCAATCCGAAAACTAAACACGCCTCTAAACAACTGATATACATGATTGCGTGATTTTCAATCATGTATTTCACGGCGATTACCAGCCGATTTCGGGTTTAATTAACGCTAAAACGTTTGACTAGCCATGGTGAACAACCCTGCTATCCTGCGGGTTGACGAAGACTGATATCTCACCTCGTCGATACATACTGTCTGGCGAATCGTTTGTCAATGAATTCGGTGAACGGTAGTAAATACCGTTCAAGCGTATGTATGTATCGGTCGCCGAGCGCGGCACCTCAGTTGGGTTCGTCGGTAGGTAAGGTATATATCGTCCGCAAGTTGCGCGGGGGCGCGTCTAGGTGCTCCCGGGTAAGATTCTCTATTGATAGGAGAAGACATGGCCATCATCAACAAGGGTATGTCCAGGCGTTCGTTCCTCGGCCTCACCGGCAGCGTCGCTGCTGTCGCAGGGCTTGGTCTCACCGGCTGCGGTGGCAGCTCTAGCGACGAGGGTTCCGCTTCCGGTTCCACCGATTCCGCCAACCGTGGCGGCGGCGTGATCACCGCTGGTTCCGCTTACGCTCCGTCCAGCTTCGATCCCGCCAGCACCGGCTCCGCTGTGGGCCTGGGTGCTAACTGGCACGTCGTCGAGGGCCTCTACGGCATCGATTACCACGACTACAGCACCTTCAAAGAGCTCGCCACCGACGATCCCAAGTCTGTGGACGACACCACTTTCGAGGTCACCATCCGCAAGGGCGCCAAGTTCTCCGATGGCACCGAGGTCACCGCTGACGATGTCGTTGCCTCCTACACCGCTTGCGCCGCTTCCGCTACCTATGCTCCGTTCTTCCAGCCCTTCGAGTCCATCGAGGCCAAGGACGCCAGCACCGTGACGGTCAAGACCAAGGTCCCCAACTTCTCCCTGCTCAAGGATCGTCTGGCCATCGTCCGCGTTACCCCGGCCACCCAGACCGAGGAGGATCGCGCCAAGCAGCCGATCGGCTCCGGCCCCTGGATGTACGACTCTATCTCCGATACCGAGATCACCCTGGTTCCCAACCCCGAGTACAACGGTGAGTATGCTGCCGAGGATAAGAAGATCCAGTACAGCATCCTGACCGACCCCACCGCTCGCGTTACCGCTCAGCAGGAGGGCTCCACGCTCGTTATGGAGCTCGTTACCGCTGACGCCGTCGACCAGCTCGAGAGCGCCGGCTGCAAGATCGATAACGTTCAGGGTTTCGGCACCCGCTTCATCATGTTCAACGTCGCCAAGGAGCCTTGGAACAACGTCAAGGTCCGTCAGGCTGTCATGTATGCGCTCGACACCGAGAAGATGGTCAGCAACACCTTCGCCGGCCTTGCCACCGCTGCCAGCTGCTACCTGCCCAAGAGCTTCACCAACTATCATGAGGCTTCCACGGTGTACAAGACCGACGCCAAGAAGGCTAAGAAGCTCATCGAGGAGTCTGGCATCACCCCGGGTGCCATCACCCTGCGCACCACCGACAACGAGCAGATTAAGGGCATGGCCGCCCAGGTCAAGAATGACCTCGACGCTCTCGGCTTCGATGTGACCATCCAGACCGATACCTCGCCGGCCACCTACGCTGCCATCGACGGCGGCGAGGCCTACGATATCCTCCTTGCCCCTGGCGATCCTTCCTGCTTCGGCGCCGACCCCGACCTGCTGCTCAACTGGTGGTACGGCGACAACGTCTGGATGCAGACCCGTTGCCCGTGGAAGGAGTCCGCTGAGTGGCAGAAGCTCCACGGTCTCATGGACGAGGCTCTTGCCGCTGAGGGCGATGAGCAGCAGAAGAAGTGGAACGAGTGCTTCGACATCATTGCCGACAACGCCGTTCTGTACCCCGTTGTCCACGTCAAGACCGTCTCCGCTTCCTGGGACGATCCGTCCACTGCGCCCAACGGCGAGGCCCTCGATGGCTTCAAGGGCATCGGCACGACGAGCATGTCCTTCAGGGGCGTTGCGACCGTCAAGGCGTAAGACTCGCTTGAGTCTGTATGCAGGATGTCGGTCGTTGGGACCGTATCCTCATAGTTGAAACAAAGACCCGGGCGACCTCGATGTCGCTCGGGTCTTGTAATGAGTATCCGTACTCATATACCAGTTGGTCCTACCGACAAAAGAAAGGGGAGAGAACGTGAACAACTTGCTACGTTTGATTGGAAGGCGTCTTGTGGCGCTGCCGATCATGGCATTGGGCGTCACCGTCCTGGTGTTCTTCCTTATGTCGTTCTCCAAGACCGACCCCGCCTACACGGCGTTGGGTGACGGTGCCTCGCCCGAGGCGGTTGCCGAGTACCATGAGAAGTATGGTCTGGACGACCCCTGGCCTGTGCGCTACGTGCGCTATATGGGCGATTTGATCCATGGCGACATGGGCACCTATGGTGCTGCTCGCAACTCCGTTGCCAAGCGCATCTCCACGGCCCTGCCCGTCACGATGCAGCTGACCTTCATCGGCCTTGCCATCGGTGCGGTCGTTTCGTTTTTACTCGGCGTCATCGCGGCACTGTATCGCGACAAATGGCCGGACCAAGTGATCCGCGTCTTTTCCATCGCCGGCTTGGCAACCCCGTCGTTCTGGCTTGCCGTTCTGTTGATCCTGCTGTTCTCTTCCTACCTTAAGGTGCTTCCGGCATCGGGTGCTCTGCCTCACTTCACCACGAATCCGGCTGGCTATCTGGGACGTATGATCATGCCCGCTATCGCCTTGGCATTTCCGCTGACGGGCCAGATGACTCGTATCGTGCGTACCGCCATGGTCGAGGAGCTCGATAAGGATTATGTCCGTATGGCTCGCGGCGCCGGCGTTCCCGAGAAGGTCGTCGTCGGCATCAACGTTCTTCGCAATGCGCTGATCACCCCGGTCACCACCCTCGGTCTTAAGATCGGTTACCTCATGGGCGGCGCCGTCGTCATCGAGGTTATCTTCAACCTCCCCGGCATGGGCACCGCGATTCTGCAGGGCGTTCAGGGCAACGAGGCGAACCTGGTTCAGGGCGTCGTTATCGTCGTTGCTCTTGCCTTCATCATCATCAACATCGTGGTTGACATGCTCTACCTGCTCATCAACCCGCGCATCAGGACGGTGTAGATTATGGTAAAGATTCGAGAGAAGCAAACCGAGCAGCTCGAGAAGGCCGCCTCCAAGGGGCTCAAGCTCGGTGGCTGGAAGAAGATGACGCTGTCTTCTAAGATTGCCGCCGTCGTGTTGGTGCTGGTCGCCCTGACCGCGATTCTGGCGCCCCTTCTTGCCCCCTATAGCCCGGTCGAGATTTTTACGGCTCGCCAGGCTCCCGGCAACGGATTTATCTTCGGTACCGACGATAAGGGTCGCGACATTCTGTCGCGCATGCTCTACGGTGGTCGTTACTCGCTGATTATCGGCTTTGGCGCCACTGCCATGGCTCTGGTCTGCGGCTCGGTCGTGGGCGCCCTTGCGGCGGTTTCGCGCAAGGCCGTTTCCGAGACGATCATGCGTATCCTGGACATCATCATGTCCATCCCGGGCATCGCCCTCGCGGCCGTCTTCGTCTCCATCCTGGGCAACTCCGTGCCGTCGATCATCTTCGCCATCGGCTTTATGTACACTCCGCAGATTGCCCGTATCGTGCGCGCCAACATCGTGTCCGAGTACGGCGAGGACTATGTCCGCGCGGTCATCGTTTCCGGCGCCAAGGCTCCGTGGATTTTGATCAAGCATGTTCTGCGTAACTGCATCGCCCCGATCATGGTCTTCACCGTTACCCTGGTCGCCGACGCCATCATCTTCGAGGCCTCGCTGACCTTCATCGGCGCTGGTATCCAGGAGCCCACCGCTACCTGGGGCAACATCCTCGCCGACGCCCGCGGCGGCGTGCTCGCCGGCCGTTGGTGGCAGGCGCTGTTCCCGGGCCTGGCCATCATGATCACCTGCCTGGCGCTCAACATCCTCTCCGAGGGCATTACCGACGCCATGGCCGCTGCCCCCTCCGCCGCCCTGGATCCGACCGATTCCTCCAAGCGTCGCGAGGCCGACCTGCTGGTCTCCGACCCCGTTCGCGCCTACAAGGAGCAGGCCCAGTCCCTCTCCGCTCGCCTTGGCGCCCTGCGCGATGTCGAGCTCAAGCGTGACGATCGCCATGTGCCCGACGAGTCTGTCGAACCGATTCTCTCGGTCCGTGACTTCTGCATTCAGTTTGAGCATCACGGCGATATCAACGTCGTCGACCATGTCAACTTTGACGTCCGTCCTGGTCAGACCATGGGCCTGGTGGGCGAGTCCGGTTGCGGTAAGTCCATCACCACGCTGGCCATCATGGGCCTGACCGACGATGACGAGCACCTTTCCGGCCAGGTCCTCTGGGAGGGCCGCGACCTGCTCAAGATGAGCAAGAAGGAGTGGTTCGGCCTGCGCGGTACCGATATCGCTATGGTCTATCAGGACGCCCTGTCCTCGCTCAACCCCTCCATGCTCATCTCTGCCCAGATGAAGCAGCTCACCAAGCGCGGCGGCACCCGCAGCGCCGAGGAACTCCTGGAGCTCGTGGGCCTCGACCCCAAGCGTACGCTCGAGAGCTACCCGCATGAGCTTTCCGGTGGCCAGCGTCAGCGTGTCCTGATCGCTATGGCCCTTACCCGCGACCCCAAGCTGGTCATCTGCGACGAGCCCACGACCGCTCTGGACGTTACCGTCCAGAAGCAGGTCATCAAGCTGCTCAACGACCTTCAGGCCAAGCTCGGCTTTGCCATGATCTTCGTCTCGCATGACCTGGCGCTGGTCGCCGAGGTCGCCCATAACATCACGGTTATGTACGCCGGTCAGGTTATCGAGCAGGCGCCCACCAAGGAGCTGCTCACTAACCCGATCCACGAGTACACCCGCGGTCTTCTGGGCTCCGTTCTGTCCATCGAGAGCGGTTCGGGCCGTCTGCACCAGGTACCCGGCGCCGTTCCGAGCCCGCGCGATTTCCCCAAGGGCGATCGCTTCGCGCCCCGCTCGAGCCATCCGCGCATTGGCCTGGACACCCGTCCGGTCTTCAAGCGCGTGCCCGGCACCGAGCACTTCTATTCCGAGCTCCCCGACGAGGTGCTCAAGGCAAATGGTTTGACCCCTCACGCGGAGGTGATGTAGATGAGCGAGACCGCAGTCAACGGCGTCGAGCCGATCATCTTCCTTGATGACGTCCACGTCACCTTTAGGACCCGTACCGGCTCGATTCTGCACCCCAACCTGGTTCACGCCGTCCAGGGTGTAACGATTAAGCTCATGCCCGGTCAGACGATCGGCATCGTCGGCGAGTCCGGTTGCGGAAAGTCCACCACCGCTAACGTCATGTGCGGCCTGCAGGCCCCAACGAGCGGCAAGGTCTACTTTAAGGGCAAGGACGTTACTAAGCGTACCGCCGAGGACCGTCGTCACATGGGCCGTGTCATCTCGGTCGTGTTCCAGAATCCGGCTACGGCGCTCAATCCCCGCATGGTCGTTCGCGAGCAGCTGCTCGACCCCATGCGCGTCCACAACCTGGGTACCGAGGCCGAGCAGGAGAAGCGCGTCAAGGAGCTCCTGGAGCTCACCGGTCTGCCCAGCTCTGCCGCCGAGGTTCTTCCCGGCCAGCTTTCGGGCGGCCAGCGCCAGCGCGTCGCAATTGCCCGTGCCCTGTCGTTGAACCCCGATGCCATCATCGCCGACGAGCCCACCTCGGCTCTGGACGTTTCGGTCCGCGCGCAGATTCTGAACCTGCTGACCGACCTTAAGAAGGAGCTCGGCCTGGCCATGGTGTTCATCAGCCATGACATCCAGACGGTCCGCTATATCTCTGACGACATCATCGTTATGAATGGCGGCAAGATCGTCGAGCAGGGCGAGGCCAAGCAGGTCTTCCAGCACCCTCAGGACCCCTACACCAAGATGCTGCTCGGTGCTGCGCCGTCGCTGCTGCATCCCAAGCTCGGCGAGTAGCCTCGCTTTCCCTCCCGTGCGCCCGGTTCCCTTGCCGGGCGCACCTCCGTTGCGATTTCGAAAGGTTGGGTTCACGAGCCATGCCAAGTGCTCAGGAGCTACAACAGCAATTTGGTGGGTATCGGGGCGCCATGCCCCGTCCATCAGATTTCGATCTCTTTTGGAAGGACCGCATGGCCGAGGCCGACGCCGTCAGGCTTGACTATGCGATCGAGACGGCATCGGTCACCGATGCCGTGGCCTGCCAGCTTTTCGACCTCTGGTATACCGGCATGTGTGGCGCTCGCCTGCATGCCAAGTACCTTAAACCCGTCTCGGACGAGCCCGTGCCATTGGTACTTCAGTTCCATGGGTATCCGGGTGCAAGCCGCAGCTGGTTTGAGCAGGCGTCGTTTGCGGGCATGGGCATGGCACTCATCGCCCTCGACTGCCCCGGCCAAGGAGGTCCCTCCGAGGACATTGGTGGATTTGAGGGCACAACGGTCGCGGGCCATATCGTCGCCGGTATCGACGGCGATCCGGCCAACCTCTACTATGTCCGCTTGCACCAAGATATTCGCATCCTGTGCCGCATCGTTCGCGAGCTCGAGGGCATCGATCTTGCCCGTGTGTTTGTGAACGGCGCGTCGCAGGGCGGCGGTTTGGGCATTGCGACCTGTGCACTTAACAGCGAGCTTATCAATCGCGCCGCCATCCTCTATCCCTTCCTGTCGGATTTCCGCCTGGTCTGGGATTTGGATGCCGACGACATTGCCTACGAGGGCCTGCGCTATTGGTCTCGCTGGTTTGACGAGGACTCGACTCGTATCGACGAAGCCTATGCCAAGCTGGCGTGCTTCGATTCCAAGAACTTTGCCCCTATGGTCAAATGCCCCGTGCTGTTTGGCACCGGCACAGCCGATACCGTCTGTCCGCCAGCGACGCAGTTTGCGGTCTATAACAACCTGACCTGTGAAAAGCGTCATGAGTTCTTTGAAGGCTTTGGCCACGAGGAGATTCAGGATTTTGACGATCTGATCATTCCGTTTTTCTGCAAGGGAGGGGAGGCTCATGTCTAAGTGCGAGAGCAATGTCAATGAGCTGATTGTCTCCGACCTTGTGGGGATTCCCGGAACGGTCTCGTCAAGGCTCGCTGATTTCCGGGATTGGCGCGGTGATGCTTCTGCGGATGTTTCCGAATTAGAGATAGCCGCTTCGGACCTTGAGGTTTGCGGGCCGAGTATTACGGCGATCGATTTTGCCAATCCGTATGCCCGCTACTCCGAGGTTTCCTTTGAGCTTGGTGGCGATGTGGTCCACGCACGTTTGATCGAGCCTGCCGGTCGCGCCCGAGCATCCGAGCTTGTGCCGCTATGTCTGATGTTTCACGACATCGACCGACCCGTGCGGGGATGGCATCACATGACGAGGTTTGCGGCCATGGGATATGCCGTGCTTGCGCTGGACGATGAGGCGATTGGATCCAGCGAGCTGCAGCAGGGGATTGCCTCTCCTGCTTTTGTCAAGCGCGTCCGTTGGGGTTGCGCGATGGCGAAGGTGGCGCGCAATCTTGATGGCGTGGACCCCGACCGCATCTTTGCATGGGGCGAGGGCCTTGGCGGCGGAGTCGCGCTGGCGGTTTCTGCTCTGGACGAGCGGGGCCTCGCCTGCACGGCGGTTGCCAATCCAATTCCCGGTGGCCTCGAGGCGTTGTCGTCTCGGGTGCGTGGATCGGTGCTCATGGGCACATCGCTCATGGATGCCGTGAGTGATCCCAAGGGCCAGTTTGCCGTATTCAACGGTCTTGAGTGTGACCGGAGGCATATCATCTATGCCAAATACGCTCATGAGCGCATCAACGCGTTCGAAAACGAAGTCATCGACTTCTTGAACCAAACGTTCTACCCGTGTTCTTTGGCCTAGACGGCCTGGACACTGCCAACAAGAGTGGGTGGCATAGGGCCGCCCGCCAGACAACTAAGGAGATTCTTGTGGCAACTCAGAAATTCACCGGCGTTATCCCTCCCGTCGTTGTTCCCGATACCGAAGACCACCAGCTCGACGTTGCCTCCTTTGAGCGCAGCATCAACCGCATGATCGATGCCGGCGTCGATGGCCTGTTCTTCCTGGGCTCTTCGGGCGAGGTCGTTTTCTCCACCGATGAGCGTCGTCGCCAGATCATCGCCGAGGCCGTTCGTATCGTCGACCACCGCGTGCCCGTCCTGGTCGGCATCATCGATACCGAGACCGAGCGCATGATCGAGCACGGTAAGGTCGCTCAGGAGCTGGGCGCCGATGCGCTTGTCGCCACCTGCCCGTTCTATGCCCTGCAGGGCATGACCGAGGTCGAGGAGCACTTCCGCATTCTGCACGAGGAGCTCGACCTGCCCATCTTTGCCTATGACATTCCCGTGTGCGTTCACACCAAGCTCCCCTGGAAGCTCCTTGCCAAGCTCGGCGCCGAGGGCGTCCTTGCTGGCGTCAAGGATTCCTCGGGTGATGACATCTCGTTCCGCTACCTCGTTCAGGAGAACGAGAAGAATGGCCATCCGATGAGCATCCTCACCGGTCACGAGGTCGTTGTCGACGGCGCTTACCTCGGTGGCGCCGACGGCTCTGTCCCGGGCCTTGCCAACGTTGAGCCCGAGGGCTACGTGCGCCAGTGGAAGGCCGCTCAGGCCGGCGACTGGGCTACCGTCAAGGCCGAGCAGGATCGCCTCAATGAGATTTCGCACATCTGGGACGTCACCTCGGGCGTCCAGGGCTATGCCGGTGGCGTCGGCGCCTTCAAGACCGCTATGAACCTCATGGGCATCTTCGACAGCCCGACCATGCCGCGCCCGGTGAAGGCCATGACCGGCGAGAACGTCGAGGCGATTAGGAAGGTCCTTCAGGACAACGGTCTCCTGTAAAGCTTCCCAGGCACCCGGCCTCGCCGTTCAACCGTGTGGCCATGACCCATTAGGTCAATGGCCACACGGTTTCTCGGCGATCTCGGACACCTGGAAAACCTTTACTGCGCTGTGACGGCTAGCCTGACGGCGCATTTCCTGTAGTTGTTTTTATCTCCGAAGGAGAGCGACATGGAGAACAAGTACGTCTGCTCTGTCGATATCGGCGGAACTAAAATTGCGACTGCCATCATGGAGTACCCGGCTGATGGCAGCGTGCCCCATCCGGTCTTTGAAGCCGAGGTTCCCACCGAGGCCCAAGAGGGCGGCGAGGCAGTTTTCCAGCGCATCGAGGCGTCTATTAAGGCCGCCATCGAAGCGAACCCCGATGTCGAGGTTCTTGGTGTCGGCATTGGCGCCGCAGGCGTCGTCGATCCCAAGACGGGCGCCATTGCTTATGCCAATGAGATCATGCCCGGCTGGTCCGGCGTTCAGTTGGGGCCGCGTCTGCGCGAGGACCTTGGTCTTCCCGTTGCCGTTGTGGGCGACGTGCAGGCTCATGCTCTGGGCGAGGCCCACTGGGGCGTCGGCAAGGGCAAGTTCTCCGTCTTGTGCCTGGGAATCGGTACGGGCATCGGCGGCGCATATGTCGAGAACGGCCGCGTGATGCAGGGCTTCCATGGTGCTGCCGGTCATATGGGCCACATCGAGTGCTCGGCTGCCGCCGGCATTCCCTGCGCCTGCGGGCGTTCCGGCCATCTTGAGTCTGTTGCTTCGGGCACCTCGATTGGCCGTATGTACGACGAACGCTTCGGTCGAGTTGACCCCAGCCGTCCTTCGGTCGGTCGCGACGTGAACGACCTGTGTCGTGCTGGCGACGCAAAGGCGACCGAGGTCATCCATGACGCCGGCTTTGCGCTGGGCGCCAGCTTGGGCTCGCTTGCCAATATTCTGGATCCAGAGGTTATCGTGCTTTCGGGCGGCGTAATTCATCAGGGTCCCGATTGGCGTTCGCAGACGTGGAAGGATTCGGTGCACGAGGGCTATGCCAGCCAGGCGCTCGATCCGCTCCAGGACACGCCGATTCTCATCGGGTCTCTGGAGGGCGATGCTCCGCTCATCGGTGCCGCCGAACACCTTCTTGCGTCGTTGAAGTAAACATAACTACCAAGTGCGCCTTCTGAGGTGCCGCAGATTGACGTGAAAGAGGAGCGAAGCGTACTTCGGTACGCGAGCGACGGTTTGAACGTCAAGGTGCGGTGTCTCAGAAGGCTGTTTTGAGAAAGGTTGAGTCGCACATGACCGTCGATCCTTTGATTCAATCCCTGAAGGGTAAGCTCGTCGTGAGCGTTCAGGCGTATATGGGCGAGCCGCTTCGTACGCCCGAGACCATGGCTCAAATGTCTCGCGCTTGCGAACTCGGCGGCGCCGCCGCCATTCGCTGCCAGGGCCTTGCCGACATTGCCGCCATTAAGGGTCGCTGTGAGGTTCCTGTTATTGGCCTATGGAAGGATGGACACGAGGGCGTTTACATCACGCCGACGCTGCGTCACGCCCGCGCCTGCGTTGCTGCTGGTGCCGATATCGTGGCGATCGACGCCACCGATCGTCCGCGCCCCGATGGCAAGACGGTCGAGGATACCTTCCGTCCGCTGCACGAGGAGGGTGTGCTCCTGATGGCGGATTGTGCCACCATCGAGGACATTCGCCGTGCGGTTGATATGGGCTTCGACCTGGTATCTACCACGCTCTCTCACGGTGTCGCCGCCATCGACTGCACCATGGCCGATGGCCCCGACCTGCCGCTCCTGCGTCAGGCGACCGAGGAATTCCCCGGCCTTCCCATCATTTGCGAGGGTCGCGTGCATACGCCCGAGGAGGCTCGCGCCGCGATCGATGCTGGCGCCTGGGCCGTTGTCGTCGGCACCGCCATCACGCACCCCACGAGTATTACAAGTTGGTTCAAGGCTGCGCTTGAGGCGTAAGACAGGCCTCGTATCCGCTCGGGGCGGTATACTCAATAAAGGCAATTGACCGCGCGGGATCCGGGTTGCTGGGTCCCGCGCTTGTTTTCGGGAGGCAGCACATGCAAAAGGGAGATGCCATGGATGCGGCGGAGCGCTCGGAGCGCATCCCCGATATCGTCATCATCACCGGAATGTCCGGATCGGGCCGCACGCAGGCCATGCACGTGTTCGAGGACATGGGCTATTTTTGCATCGATAACCTGCCTCCGCGTCTGATCGCCCAGCTTGCCGAGCTCGTCGGCATTAATACGGGCGTGGGCAGGCATCTCGCCGTCACCTGCGATTTGCGTAGCCAGGGCTTGTTCGATGAGCTGCTCGATGCGGTCGCCGCGCTCGAAGAGCGCGAGATGAGCTGCGACATCGTGTTCCTGGAGGCTTCTGACGAGGTACTGATTCGTCGCTACAGCGAAAATCGCCGCCGTCATCCCATTGCCAAGCCGGGGGAGACTACGGCCGATGCGATTCAGCGCGAGCGCCTGCAGCTGCAGGGTGTGCGCGATCGAGCCGATATGATTATCGACACGAGCCGCCTACGCACCTCTGCGCTGCGCAACAAATTGCGCATGGCGTTCTCCGAGTTGTCCGACCAGCAGCTCATGGACGTTCACGTGTTCTCGTTTGGCTTTAAGCACGGTATGCCCGTCGAGGCGGACATTATGATTGACGTTCGCTTCCTGCCCAATCCGTTCTACGATCCCGAGATGCGCACCATGACCGGTCTCGATAAGAAAGTCTCCGACTTTGTTCTGGACCATCCTAAGACGCAGGAGTTCTGGAAGGCCTGGACGCAGCTGCTCGATACGGTCATGCCCGGTTATATCGCAGAGGGCAAGCCGCAGCTTTCTATTGCCATCGGTTGCACGGGCGGTCAGCACCGCAGCGTTGCCATCGCCGAGGCCACGGCACGTTATTTGGAAGGCGCCCAGTATCACGTGAGCATTTCCCATCGCGACTTGTCGCGCGCCAACACGAAAGCATAGGCCTGCATGTCGTTTACCGCCGAGGTGCGTGACGAGCTTGCGCGCTGCGAACCCGAATGTGAATACTGCGATTTGTCGACGCTTGCCGCCCTGACGCGTGTGAGCGGTACGCTTTCGTTGGCCGGCTCCGGGCGGTATCGTTTGACGGTCGCGACCGAGACGGGAGCCGTCGCGCGCACGATGATCACGCTGACGCATCGCATTCTTAAGCTCAAAACGGAATTCACCGTTCGTAAATCGGTCTTGCATAAGGTCCGTAACTATCTCATTACCCTGCCCGATCAACCCGACCTGGACAAGGCTCTGGTGCTGCTGGGCATTCTAGACCGCAGGGGAGGGCTCGTTGCTGGTGTTCCCCGACACATCGTTGCCCGTCCCTGCTGCAGGCTTGCCTACATCCGCGGCGCGCTCATCGCGGGCGGCTTCGTGGCCGATCCACGCGGCGATTTTCATTTGGAGATCGCGGTGCAGGGCGAGCAATATGCTAAGGGGCTTTGCGACCTGTTGGGGCAGATTGGGGTCCATGCTCGTGTTAATGCACGGCGGGGGTCATATGCCGTGTACATTAAGAGCGCCGAGGAAATCGAGCATCTATTAAAGCTGATTGGTGCCAAGCGCAGCGTTGCCGAGATTGAGGAGGCGCGCGCGGTCAAGTTGGTTAAGAACGATGTGAACCGTCGCGTGAACGCCGAGCTCGCCAACCAGACCAGAAGCGCCGGTGCTGCCCAACATCAGCTTGCGCTTATCGATGAGCTCGAGCAGCGCGGCCTTCGCGATGCGCTTCCGGATGCCTTGGCGGTCTTTTGCGACCTGCGCGAGCGCTATCCCGATCTGTCGCTGCGTGATTTAGGGGAGATGGCTGACCCTCCCTTGTCGAAGTCGGCCCTCTACCATCGAGTTTTGAGGCTTGAAAAGCTCATTGAAGCAAATCGGTAGTTTAAAGTATCGACTTATATACGGATTTAGCTGCTATTTTATTCTTTAAAACGTTTTAACGTAAATTTGATTTTCAATTTCGACTATTCTCGTGAAATTCAAGTCAAAAAAAAGGTATATTAGGCGAGTGGTTAGTTTGTGGGCCTCAACGGCGGGCGCTGTAGCTTGCGGGGGCCTTACGAAAGGAGACACAATGGCAGTAAAGGTTGCTATTAACGGCTTCGGTCGCATCGGTCGTCTGGCTTTCCGTCAGATGTTCGGTCATGAGGGCTCCGAGATCGTCGCTATCAACGACCTCACCTCTCCCGATATGCTCGCTTACCTGCTGAAGTACGACTCCACGCAGGGCAACTACGCTCGCGATCACGAGGTCGTTGCTGGCGAGGATTCCATCACCGTTGACGGCAAGGAGATCAAGATCTACAAGGAGGCCGACGCCAACAACCTGCCTTGGGGCGACCTCGACGTCGACGTCGTTCTCGAGTGCACCGGCTTCTACACCAGCAAGGCTAAGGCTCAGGCCCACATCAACGCTGGCGCCAAGAAGGTCGTCATCTCCGCTCCGGCCGGCAGCGATCTGCCCACCATCGTGTACAACGTCAACCACGAGACGCTGACCGCTGAGGACAACATCATCTCCGCTGCTTCCTGCACCACCAACTGCCTCGCCCCGATGGCCAAGGGTCTGAACGACTTCGCTCCCATCGTGTCCGGCATCATGACCACCATTCACGCCTGGACCGGCGACCAGATGCCGCTCGACGGCCCGCAGCGCAAGGGCAACAAGCGTCGTAGCCGCGCCTGCGCCGTCAACATCGTCCCCAACACCACCGGTGCTGCCAAGGCTATCGGCCTGGTTCTCCCCGAGCTCAACGGTAAGCTCATCGGTGCCGCCCAGCGCGTCCCGACGCCGACCGGCTCCATCACCAACCTCTACGCTGTCGTTGACAAGAAGGTCACCGTCGACGAGGTCAACGCCGCTATGAAGGCCTACGCTTCCACCATCTCCGAGACCTTCGGTTACAACGAGGACGACATCGTCTCCACCGACATCATCGGCGAGACCCACGGCTCCATCTTCGACGCCACTCAGACCATGTGCTCTGACCTCGGCAACGGCCAGACCCTCGTTCAGGTCACCTCTTGGTACGACAACGAGAACTCCTACACCTCTCAGATGGTCCGCACCATCAAGTACTTCGAGAAGTTCGTTGCTTAATTTAGCTTTTAGCGAATAGCTCGTTGAGCGTCTAAAGAAGGGCGCGGCCTCATAGGGCTTACACCCTAGGGTCGCGCCCTTTTTATAGGAAATCGTCTGCCGTAATGGGAGGCAGACACGTACGAAAGGTAGAAGCAAACATGGCCTTTACCAAGAAGACCGTCCGCGACATCGATGTCGACGGCAAGCGCGTTCTCGTCCGCGTTGACTTCAACGTGCCTATCAAGGATGGCGTCGTTGGCGACACCACCCGCATCAAGGCTGCCCTGCCCACCATCAACTACCTCGTTGAGCACAACGCTCGCGTCATCCTCATGAGCCACCTCGGCCGTCCCGATGGCACCGGCTTCCAGCCCGAGCTCTCCCTTGAGCCTGTCGCCAAGAAGCTCGCTGAGCTCTCTGGTCTCGATGTTGCCTTTGTCGCCGACACCTACGGCGAGAAGGCTGCTGAGGCTGTTGCCGCCGTCGAGCCGGACAAGGTCCTCGTTCTCGAGAACGTCCGTTTTGACAAGCGTGAGAAGAAGAACGATCCCGAGATCGCCAAGAAGCTCGCTTCCTATGGTGACGTCTTCGTTCTCGATGCTTTCGGTACCGCTCACCGCGCCCAGGGTTCCGTCGTGGGTCCCGCCGCTTACCTGCCTGCCGTCGCCGGCTTCCTGCTCGAGAAGGAGGTCGACACGCTGACTGGCATCTTCGCCGAGCCCGAGCGCCCCTTCGTCGCTATCGTCGGCGGTTCCAAGGTTTCCTCCAAGATCGGCGTTCTCGATCACCTCATCGACTCCGCTGATACCCTGATCATCGGTGGCGGCATGGCCTACACCTTCTTCCTGGCTCAGGGCCTGACCGTCGGTCAGTCCCTCAAGGAAGAGGACTGGGTCGAGCGCGCTGGCGAGATGCTCAAGAAGGCCGAGGAGAAGGGCGTCAAGATCCTGCTCCCCATCGACAACCGCGTTGCCGATCACTTTGGCGAGGACGCTGTCCCCGAGGTTGTCGCTTCCGACGCTATCCCCGACGATCGTGAGGGCATGGACATCGGCCCCAAGACCGAGGAGCTTTACGCCGAGGCCGTCAAGGGTGCCAAGACCGTGTTCTGGAACGGCCCCATGGGTGTCTTCGAGTTCGACAACTTCGCTCACGGCACCCAGGCTATCGCCGAGGCCGTCGCCGAGGCCGACTGCACCTCGATCATCGGCGGTGGCGACTCTGTCGCGGCTGTCAACAAGTTCAACCTGGCCGACAAGATGAGCTGGATCTCCACCGGTGGTGGCGCTTCCATGGAGCTCGTCGAGGGTAAGGCCCTGCCCGGAGTGGAGGCGCTTCTCGATGCCTAGTCGCACCCTTCTTATCGCTGGTAACTGGAAGATGAACAACGACGTCGCTGAGGCCGCCAAGCTCGCCGACGAGCTGGCTCAGGCTCTGCCCGAGGTTCCGGCTGGCGTCGAGGTGCTCGTCTGCCCTCCGACCATTGACATCACCACGGTTCATGACCGCATTCAGGCTGCCCCCATCGCCCTCGGTGCACAGAACGTGTACTGGGAGGCCAAGGGTGCCTTCACCGGTGAGTCCTCTTGCGACATGCTCAAGTCCGCTGGCTGCACCTACTGCATCATCGGCCACTCCGAGCGTCGCGACTACTTCCACGAGACCGACGAGGACCAGAACAAGAAGGCCAAGGCCCTCGTTGCCGCCGGTCTTGTTCCCGTCTTCTGCTGCGGCGAGTCCCTCGAGGTCCGCGAGGCTGGCACCTATGTCGAGCACGTCGTGAACCAGGTCAAGGCTGGCCTTGCTGGACTTGAGATCACCTGCCCCAAGCAGGTCGTCGTCGCCTACGAGCCCATCTGGGCCATCGGCACCGGAAAGACCGCTACCGCTGAGGACGCCCAGGAGGTCTGCGGCGCTATCCGTGAGACCCTCAAGGAGATGTTTGGCGAGGAGCTCGCCGACGGTATCCGCGTCCTGTACGGTGGTTCCGCTAAGCCCGGCAACATTGCCGAGCTCGTCGCCAAGCCCGACGTTGACGGCGCCCTCGTGGGCGGCGCTTCGCTCAAGGCTGCCGACTTCGCCTCTATGGTCGTCAAGGCAGGCGAGTAGGACATATGGCACAGCGTCATCTTCCTGCACTCCTGATCATCATGGATGGCTGCGGCCTTGCTCCGGCCGATGGCGAGAACGCCGTCGCCGCTGCCAAGACGCCCTTCCTTGATAGCCTGTACGAGAAGTATCCTCACACCACGCTCGGTGCTTCGGGCGAGGACGTGGGCCTTCCCGACGGTCAGATGGGCAACTCCGAGGTAGGCCACCTCAACATCGGTGCCGGCCGCATCGTGTTCCAGGAGCTTTCGCGCATCAACAATGCCATCAAGGACGGCTCCATCGCCAAGAACGAGGTCTTCGTCAAGGCTATGGACGACGTCAAGGCTGACGGCAAGACTCTCCACCTCATGGGCCTTATGAGCCCTGGCGGTGTTCATTCTCACATGAACCACGTCGAGGCTCTGGTCAAGATGGCTGCCCAGCATGGCGTCAAGACCGTTCGCGTCCACGCCTTCATGGATGGCCGCGACGTTGACCCGCAGTCCGGTGCCGGCTACATGAGCGAGTTCTGCGCCTTCCTGGCTAAGATCTCCGAGGAGACCGGTTGCGACGCTCGCGTTGCCACCGTTTCGGGCCGCTATTGGGCCATGGACCGCGACAACCGTTGGGAGCGCATCCAGCGCGCCTACGACGTCATGGTTAACGCGTCCGATGCCGATACCGACCCCGTTGCCGGTATCAAGGCCTACTACGAGAAGGATCCGCGCGGCGACGAGTTCGTCGAGCCTTTCGCGGCCCACAACGAGGGCATCCACGAGGGCGACGCGGCCATCTTCTTCAACTTCCGTCCCGACCGCGCTCGTCAGATGACCCGCGTGTTCACGGACAAGGAGTTCGATGGCTTTGAGCGCGAGCAGATTAAGCTCTCGCACTTCGTGACGATGACCGAGTACGATCCGACGTTTGACGTCGAGGTCGCCTTCCCCAAGACGTTCCCCGAGAACGTCCTGGCCGACGTTATCGCCGCCAATGGCCTGAAGCAGCTGCACACCGCCGAGACCGAGAAGTACGCCCACGTGACGTTCTTCCTCAACGGCGGCATCGAGGAGCCCAAGGAGGGCGAGGAGCGCGTGCTCGTCGCTTCCCCCAAGGTCGCTACCTACGATCTGCAGCCCGAGATGAGCGCTCCCGAGGTTACCGAGAAGCTTGTTGCCGCTATCAACGAGGATCGCGCTGATTTCTACATCGTGAACTTCGCAAACTGCGACATGGTTGGTCACACCGGTGTCTTCGACGCTGCCGTTAAGGCCGTCGAGGCTGTTGACGATGCCCTGTCCAAGGTTGTCCCGGCGATTCTCGCCAAGGGCGGCTTTGCGCTGATTACCGCCGATCACGGCAACGCCGATCACATGTTTGACGTTGCTTCCGACGGTTCCAAGCATCCGTTTACGGCTCACACCACCAACCGTGTGCCGTTCATCATCGTTGATGAGAAGGCGCAGCTCACCGGTATCGAGGACGGCCGTCTTTCCGATATCGCTCCGACCATGCTCACCATGGCTGGCATTGAGCCTTCCGCCGAGATGACGGGTCGCGTACTCGCCACCGAGGCCTAATAGAAAACAAATACCGTTTTCTAGTAAGGGGGTTGTCCGCAACCGGACAACCCCCTTTTTGGTATTTCTGCCATTTCTACCCCGTCCCCAAATGGCAGGTGGGGGAGTGCTGGGGGTTGTGGTACAGTACTGGAGTTTGAATTGTTCTATTAAGGAGCTTATCTATGGGTCCGTTTCAGATTCTTCTGTTTGTCGTTTGGGCTGTCTCTGCCGTGGCGTTGACGATTCTCGTCCTGATGCATTCCGGTAAGGGCACCGGCGTTTCGGATATGATCGCTAGCTCGCTGTATAACTCCAGCTCTGCCACGGGCGTCATGGAGCAGAACCTCGATCGCCTGACCGTCATCATGGCTGTCGTATTTGCCGTGTGTGTCGTTCTGTGCATGTTCTTCTTCCCGCAGGGCATCGTCGGCTACTAAGCATCGGCGTATATACGTTTGTAAAGGGTCCCGCACGTGCGGGACCCTTTTTGTTTACAGACTTGTAACAGAGTCAAAATATCCCCACATACTTCGCCCAACTAAAGAAATTCTCGACCGTTAACCGGAATTAGCGCCATATTGTGCATAAAATGCGCTACTGTATTGCGAAACGTTGGTCCGCACTGCATAACCAGCCATAACGGCGGACCGCGTTTGAATGGTTCGAAAGGGCTGTCTCGACGTTGCCCGGCCGAATTCACTTTGTCCTATCTCATAAGGAGGATGGCATGGCTGATTCTATGTTCCACCAGCCCGTTATGGGTCGTCGCGCCTTTGTCGGCGGTACCCTTGCTGCGAGCTCCATGGCTTTTCTTGCTGCGTGCGGCAAGAAGGGCGGCGACGCTTCCGGATCTGACTCCGGTTCGACGCTGAACTTCTACATCAACAACCCGGTCTGCATCGACCCCTACAACGTCCAGGAGGATCAGGGCACTCAGGTCGAGTACCAGCTCTTCGACGCTCTGACGGAGTACGATAACGAGAAGGGCGAGATCGTTCCGCTGGCTTGCGAGTCCTTCGAGGCTAACGACGACGCCACTGAGTTCACCTTCAAGATCAAGAAGGCCAAGTTCCACAACGGTGACGACGTTACCTCCAAGTCCTTCAAGCTCGGCTGGGAGCGCCTGGTCAACACTAAGTCGGCCATCGCTACCGAGTATGGTCCTTCCGAGGTCTCCTACCACCTTTCCATGGTCGAGGGCTATGACGATCTGCTTGCCGGTAATGCTACCGAGCTGTCCGGCGTTACCTGCCCGGATGACGAGACCCTCGTCGTCAAGCTGACTTCCGCCTACGCCGACTTCCCGTTCGTCGCCTCTCACCCGGCTCTGTCCCCGGTTCCCGAGTGCGCCGAGTCCGATGTCAAGAGCTTCTACCTTGCCCCGGTCGGTAACGGCCCGTTCATGATGGACGGCAAGTGGGAGGATGGTCAGGAGATCAACCTCAAGAAGTTTGACGATTACTATGGCGACAAGGCCAAGATCGACGCCATCCACTTCCAGGTCATCAAGGACGTGGAGACCGCTTACAAGGAGTTCCAGGCCGGCAACCTCGATGTCTGCGACGTTCCCGTTGCTCAGATCGACGCCGCCAAGAAGGACCGCGGCGAGTCCAAGGATGGCTACACCATGGGTGATGGCGAGCGCATGCTGCTCGGCTCCGAGCCTTCCACGTACTATCTGACGTGCAACACCACGGCCGAGCCGTTCAACAACGCTGACCTGCGCAGGGGCATCTCCCTGGCTATCAACCGTGAGGCCATCTGCAAGACCATCTTCAAGGGCACCCGTACCCCCGCTGACGGCATCGTTCCTCCGGGAATCGCCGGCTACAAGGAGGGCGCATGGGAGTTCTGCGCCTATGACGTCGACAAGGCTAACGAGTACCTCGACAAGGTCGCTCCCGCTGGCGCTAACGGCGATCGTGGCATTAATGTGACCCTGTCCTACAACCAGGACGGTGGCCACAAGGAGATCATGGAGTCCATCATCGGCGACCTCGCCAAGGTGGGCGTCACCGCCGTCTCCGATACTCCCGAGTGGTCTGCCCTGCTTGAGCAGTATCAGAACTTCAACTATCAGTTCGGCCGTCTGGGCTGGATCGCCGATTACCCGATCATGGACAACTTCCTGTACCCGCTGTTCCACTCCGACTCCCTCGGTGGCGACAACCGCTCCGGTTACAACAACCCCGAGTTCGATGCCAAGGTCGATGAGGCCCGTGCCACGGTTGACGACGACGAGCGCATCGCCAAGATGCAGGAGGCTGACGCTATGGTCGCCGCTGACTGCCCGGTTATCCCGGTGATGTTCTACACGCACACCATCGTCGGCTCCGATCGCGTCAAGTACCTCTATGTCGATCCGCAGAAGCACGCCGAGCTGGGTACCGCTGAGCTCGCCTAAGAGTTTTGCAGCTTCCATGAGGGTCAAGTATTTACGTAGACCTCATGGGAAACATACAGTTCTCCCTAACCTGGGGTAAACTGGCTGATGGTAATTTTGGGATGCCGGTCTGGCGATCGGCATCCCATTTAGGTTAATCCCTAGATAGGGGAGTGGTATGGGTAAGTACATCGTTAAACGTGTGCTTCAGTTCATCCCGGTATTTTTGGGCGTTACGTTGATTCTGTTCGCCCTCCAGAATATTGTGCCGGGAGACCCGATCAAGCTGATCGGTGGAGACAAGGCTCTGTCCCCCGAGGTAGAGCTTCAACTTCGCGTGCGCTATCACTTGGTCCAGGCGGACGAGGACGGCAACGCGATCCTTGACGAGAACGGCGATCCCGTTCCAACGTCGCTTGTGGACCAATACTTGAATTACATGAATGGTCTGCTTCATGGCGATCTGGGCAATTCGTATCAGCGCAAGCTGCCGGTTGCGGAAATCTTTGCCCAGAAGTATCCGTATACGGTTAAACTCGCCGCGTGCGCCATTGTGCTCGAGGCAATCATGGGTATCGGTGCGGGTATCATTTCGGCGGTAAAGCGCTATTCCTTCTGGGATATTTTGGTAACGCTGACCACGTCGATCCTCGTTGCTGTTCCTGCCTTCTGGCTCGGTATGCTGCTGCAGCTGTTCTTTGGCGTCATCCTTAAGGATGCCACCGGCGGCGCATTCTCCATGCCGATCTCGGGTGCTGGCGGCTCCAGCTCTCAGTATCAGGATTGGATGCACTATGTGCTTCCGACCATCACGCTGGCTTCGGTTTCGACCGCCTATGCTGCCCGCATCATGCGCTCGCAGCTGCTCGACGTCATGAATCAGGATTACATCCGCACGGCAAAGGCCAAGGGTCTCTCCAATCGCGCGATCATCGTCAAGCATGCGCTTAAGAATGCACTCATCCCCGTTGTTACCTATATTGGTGTCGACTTCGGCGGCATGCTTTCGGGCGCCATCCTGACCGAGACGGTCTTTAACTGGCCCGGTATCGGCTCTGAGGTCTACCGCGCCATTAGCATGCGCGACTGGCCCATCGTTATGGGCGGCGTTACGCTCATCGTTGTCGTCGTTATGGTGATCAACCTGCTCGTCGACATTAGCTATGCATTCCTCGACCCGCGTATCCGCCTCGGCGGTCCGTCGGATAAGGCCTAAGGGAGGTACGTCTCATGCAGGAAACTGATTCTCAGTCTCAGGAGCAGGCTACCGCCACCAAGGCCGCATCTGCTCCCGCCAAGTCCCGCACGCTGTGGGGCGACGCTTTCAAGCGTCTTCGCAAGAATAAGCTCGCCGTTATCGGTATCTGCTGGATTATCATCGTCGTTTTGGTTGCCTTGACCGCAGACCTGTGGGCTAAGCCCTGGCTCGGGTCGCCGACGGCTTCTGACTCGACGACCATGGCCGAGACTTCGCTGCTGGCTCCGTGTGCCGAGCACCCGTTTGGTACCGACGCCCTTGGCCGCGACATTCTCGTCCGAGTTATCTACGGCGCGCGCGTTTCGCTTTCCGTCGGTATTATGGCCACCGCCATCTCCACGGTGATCGGTCTGATCATGGGCGCCCTGGCCGGTTTCTATGGCGGCATCTGGGATACGATCATCATGCGCTTCGCGGATATCTTCCTCGCGTTCCCGTACGTGCTGTTCGTTGTCGCCATGATCGCCGTTATCGGCCGTGGTCTTCAGAATGTTTTCATCGCCATCGGTATTCTCGGCTGGCCCTCGATTGCCCGTGTCTTCCGATCCGCGATCCTGACAGTCAAGGAAAACGACTATGTTGACGCTGCGCGCGCGATGGGTGCATCCGATGCTCGTATCGTCGTGCGTCACATCTTCCCGAACTCCGTTGCTTCCATCGTAGTCTACGCGACCATGAACATCGGTGGTGCCATTCTGACCGAGTCCGCTCTGTCCTTCCTCGGCATGGGCGTTATTCCGCCTACGCCTTCGTGGGGCTCCATGATTCAGGACGGTCAGCAGTATCTTCTGACTGCTCCCTGGATGATGATCATGCCCGGTTTGGCAATTCTCTCGACGGTGCTCGCCTTCACCCTGCTGGGTGACGGTCTGCGCGACGCCCTCGACGTCAAGATGAAGGACGCATAAGGATGAAGAAGAACAAGAACTATGTGGACCTGAAGGACCAGCCGGTTCCCGAGGGCCAGCATCTGCTCGAGGTCGATGACCTTAAGATGTATTTCCACACCGAGGATGGCGTCGTTCGCGCTGTCGATGGCGTGTCCTACACGCTCGATCGCGGTGAGACCCTGGGTGTCGTCGGTGAGTCCGGCTCTGGTAAGTCCGTGACCGCCATGACCATCATGGGCCTCATCTCGATGCCTCCGGGAAAGATTGAGGGCGGCGACGTTCGCTACCGCGGTCGTTCGATCCTCGAGATGACCGAGGAAGAAATGCAGCATATTCGCGGCAACGATATCGCGATGATCTTCCAGGATCCTATGACCTCCCTGAACCCGGTCTATAAGATCGGCAAGCAGGTGGGCGAGGGACTTCGTCTGCACCGTGGCTACTCCAAGCAGGAGGCGCTCAAGCGCGCCACCGAGCTTTTGGACCTCGTTGGCATTCCCGAGCCCGAGAAGCGCGTCAACGAGTATCCGCACCAGTTCTCCGGTGGCATGCGTCAGCGCGTCATGATTGCCATGGCGCTTGCCTGCGATCCCGATATCCTGATTGCCGATGAGCCCACGACTGCTCTGGACGTTACCATCCAGGCTCAGATTATTGAGCTGATGCAGGAAATGCAGGAGAAGAACGGCAACGCCATTATCATGATCACCCACGACCTTGGCGTTGTCGCCGATATGGCCGATAAGATCATGGTTATGTACGCCGGCCGTCCCGTCGAGTTCGGTACTGCCGAAGAGATCTTCTACGAGAGCCGTCATCCCTACACCTGGGGCCTTATCCGCTCCATCCCGGAGCAGGCAATCGATGAGAAGAAGCCGCTGACGCCGATTCACGGCAACCCGCCCTCGCTCATGAACCTGCCCGAGGGTTGTGTGTTCTCGCCTCGTTGCCCCTATGCGACCGATAAGTGCCGCAAGCAGCGTCCTGAGCGTGTTGTCACTGAGTCTGGCCATTATTCCGCGTGCCACTACTCCGGCGACCCCGAGTTCCTCAAGAATGCTCCTGCGACGTCCCGTACGCGCAAGGATTCCGAGAAGGGAGGCGAGGCGTAAATGGCAGATAAGAACGAGCGCACTCCGCTGCTGAAGGTCGAGCACCTCTCTAAGGAATTCCCCGCCGAGTCCGGCATGTTCGCCAAGCGCTTTTCCAAGCGCGTCGTCTCTGCTGTGAACGACATCTCGTTTGAGATTTATCCTGGCGAGACCTTTGGTCTGGTTGGCGAGTCTGGTTGCGGTAAGTCCACCACGGGCCGCACGATTATGCGCCTGACCCAGCCGACTGCCGGCAAGGTGTTCTTCCAGGGCAAAGATGTTGCCGAGATGAGCAAGCATGAGATCAAGGACATGCGTCGCGAGATGCAGTTCATCTTCCAGGACCCCTATGCTTCGCTGAACCCCCGTATGACCATCGGCGAGATCGTCTCCGAGCCCATGACTATTCACGGCGTGGGCACCAAGGAGGAGCGTATCGAGCGTGTTCGCGAGCTTCTCGACGTCGTTGGATTGAACCCCGAGCACATCAACCGCTATCCGCACGAGTTCTCGGGCGGTCAGCGTCAGCGTGTCGGCATCGCCCGCGCCTTCGCTTTGAAGCCCAAGCTGATCATCTGCGACGAGCCCGTTTCCGCTCTGGATGTTTCCATTCAGGCCCAGGTTCTGAACCTGCTCAAGGAACTTCAGGACAAGTTTGGTACGGCGTATCTGTTTATCGCCCACGACCTGTCCGTCGTGCAGCACATCTCCGATCGCGTTGCCGTTATGTATCTGGGCAAGATGGTCGAGGTTTCGGACTGGAAGACGCTCTATAGCGAGCCTCACCATCCGTACACACAGTCGCTGCTGTCTGCTGTGCCGGTGCCCGATCCGGATATCCAGAAGACCCGCAAGCGTATCATCCTCGCCGGTGATCCGCCGTCGCCGCTGGATCCGCCGACCGGCTGCCGTTTCCACACGCGCTGCCCGATCGCGCAGGGCATCTGCTCCGAGAAGCTTCCTGAGTTTAAGGAAGTTGCCCCGGGCCACTGCTGCGCCTGCCACTTCGCCGAGCCGTTCCCGATCAAGGAATCGCACATCGACCTGTAGTCGGTTGTTTTCGTCCGGGCTCGCCCTGGTGTTACTTTTCAGAACGTCCTCGGACATGCAAGTAACCCCCGCTGCGTACTTTGTGCGGCGGGGGTTACTTGCGTCCTGCGGAATGTTCTGAAAAGTAACACCAGGGCGGGCCCTGCGGTAACTCGGCAGGGGGGAGTGCGATTCCTTGATCGCTCACTTAATCTAATAGGAAATTGAGCGAGGCCGGAGCTTTAGCTCCAGCCTCCCCATATAAGGGCTCGGCAAAGCCGAGCCACTAAATTCTTATCAGCCCCAGAATATGTTTAGGAACTTTGCCTGGAGCATGTTAACGCAGGGTCGGAATGGGGGCAGCTTCCCAGCGCATTCCGCAGGGGGCGGTACATTTTGTAGCGCGAAGCGCGGATAAAAATGTACCGCATGCCCGAGGACGCGCTGGGAAGCTGCCCCCATTCCGACCCGGACATACAGATCTACCAGCGCATTTACAAATTCGTAAACTTTTTTCAAAAAAGTGCTTGCACAGTTCTCGAATCATAGGTTATTATCTTCCTCGTTGAACGCGCGGGTCCAACAAAACGAACTGCGAATCAACAACATAGCATGTCGGAGTGGCGGAATTGGCAGACGCGCTAGCTTGAGGTGCTAGTGACCGCTTTTTGGTCATGCGGGTTCAAGTCCCGCCTCCGACACCATCGCATTTGAGAAGCCTCTTCGGAGGCTTTTTTGTTACCGATAGACGGTGAGGTCCACGATGGAAACGCTTGAGCGCAACGAGTGGGCAGACGTTGCCCAACTGGTCGAGATCACGAGCGATGCTGTCATCATTTGTGAGCTCGACGGAACCATCCTGCATGTGAATAATCGTTTGCTCGATCTGATGTGCGAGGAGCGCGCTGACGTCATCAACGGTGATGTCAAGGACGTTCTGTACTCGTCTGCCTTTGAGCGCGCGACCGAACATCGTCTGCCGTTTGAGACCGATGGCTGCGAGAGCGAGCTGATGCTCAAGTTGAGCGACGGGTCCTTTATTCCCGTCTTGGTTCGCGCAGGTTCCGTTACGCCTCCGCGTATCTTTGGACGCCGCGCGCCGCGCGTCCTGGTGGCGCTTCACAGCATCGAAGAGCAGTATTCCCACGATCGTCAGCTCAAACGTGCGCTATCGGAGCTTAGGGTGGCGAATAAACGCCTTTCGGGTACCCTTTCGGTCATTATGAGTACCGTGGGCTCCGATGAGCTCCCCAGCTTGCTCGATACCGTTTTGAATCAGCTCGTCGGAACGCTCGATGCCTCTGGAGCTGCGATTTATTTTTCTGAGAGCGGCGGTTTTAAGCTCCGCGGTGTTTCCAAGGAGCTGCATGATAGCTACCTTCCCGAATTTATGCCGTACGGCGCGGGCATTCCGACCTACGTGCTTCGTGAGTCGCGTGCCTGTCGTCTGTCGATCCAGCAGGACCTTGAGGGCGACCGGGTTGCTTCGGGTATGTTCATTGATTTGGACAATCGTTCCAAACACTTGCTGCGCGTGCAGGATATGCCTCCGTATCGCAGTGAGATCTGTCTTCCCGTGTTTTACGGCACGCAGGTGCTCGGTGTGTTGGAGGTCGGTTGGAAACGTCCACAGGCGCCACTTGCCTATGACCTTAACGTGCTCGAGGTCATCTGCGATTACCTGTCTATTCAGATGGTCGGCATGGCGTCGAGCTTACGTTCGCGCCGCACGGCAGAACTTGGTCGTTCGCTCAACGTGCTGCGCGATGAGCTTTTTACCTATCTTGATGATCCCGTCGTCGCTTCGCGCGCGGTATCGTCGGAAATTTGCGCCGTGCTCAACTGTCATTTTTGCCCCGTGGAGTATGATGCGGGTCTCGAAACCTATGTCATCGATTTTGAGGGCGGCAGTCGCGTAGCGTTGCCGGGCGATCCGGATTCGCTCTTCTTTTCTGTCACGACGCCGGCAGCGCGCCTGGGATCAGCTTCCGATGGGTTCGAGACGTCGGTGCTGGGCGGGACGAGCGCTGACGATCTCAAGCACGTGCGCCTAACGCGCGTGGATGAATCCACGCCTATGGGTGCATGGCTGAGAGCCCACGGCCTGCCGTGTCAGGGACTGTATGTCGACTCCGGTATCGAGGCGGGGCGCTATCGCTCGGAGGCGGATGACGAGCGAAACAACGATGCGATCGTTCACGCTGATGTCGCAAAGGGGCCGACAACGCGCGCCTTGCTGCTCCGTGATGGCAGCCAGGAACCAATCGACGACCTTGAATACGACTACATGGTGCATTTGGCTCACGATTTTGAGCTGATCTATGAGGGTGAGTCTCAAAAGCGCGAGGAGCGTCATATCGCTCAGACGCTTCAGATCGGCATGAGAAATTCGCTTGGTGACGTTCCGGGAATCGCCGCCGATTCGGTGTACCTATCGGCAACGAATTCGGCGCTGGTCGGCGGTGACTTCTATACGCTTGTTCGTCTTCCCGATGATTGCGCCGTTATGATTTTGGGAGATGTGTCCGGCAAGGGAATCGAGGCGGCGTCGATGTCGGCGCTCGTCAAGACGGCGCTGACGGCCTATGCCTGGGAGGGTGCGGGGCCTGCCCGCATGGCTCGCTCGCTCAATAGCATGCTCATGGGCTTTTCGAGAGTCGAGACGTTTGTGACGGCGTTTATCGCCAAGATCGATCTTAAGGCGGGTCGCGCTACCTATTGCTCTGCGGGACATCCTCCCACTATGGTCATTCGGCCGTCGTCGACGCCGCTTGGTGGCGGCGAGACCTGCGGGGGAGAAGTGGAGCTCCTTGGGTGTCAATCGGGCGTGATCGGTGCCTTTGAGAGTATGGTGTACGAGACGGGCGTCTTTACGTTCGCTCCTGGTGACATGCTCTTTATGTATACCGACGGAACGATCGAAGCACGCGATCGCTCTGGTGCTTTCTTTGGCGAGCAACGCCTTCGCGATC
This sequence comes from uncultured Collinsella sp., assembly GCA_958371715.1. Taxonomy (GTDB): domain Bacteria; phylum Actinomycetota; class Coriobacteriia; order Coriobacteriales; family Coriobacteriaceae; genus Collinsella. The sequence goes on along the minus strand of CATXLW010000002.1, from coordinate 60,302 downwards.
TTTTGCTCTCTGTTTCGGGTGAGGGCGTATCGGGAATCTGCGGTAAGGTCTTGAGCGAGCTTGACCGCTTTACCGAGTCGGCGCTGGACGATGATATCGCGTTGGTGTCCCTTGAGTTTTTACGGGGCCGATCATAGGCTGCGACGCTTGAGGGGCGAAACCTACGCGGTTGTAGATATGTGTGCATCGAGCGAGCTCTTTTGGGGAACCATGGTCGTATGAATGAGTGGAATGACATAGCGGTTTTGACGCCACCGGGTGATGTCGACATCGCCTCGGTGCCCGCGCTGCGCCGACGGTTGGATAATTTGATCGACCGGGGCGTGCGCCGCGTTGTCATCAATTGCCAGGCCGTGGGCTTTATCGACTCGACGGGTTTGGCGTTTTTGCTTACACGTGCCAGAGAACTCATGAGGCGAGAGGGCCTGCTTTCGCTCGTTAACGCCTCCGATGAGGTCATCCGCTTTTTGGAGATTGCCCGACTTGTCGACATCCTCCATGTTGCGGGCTTCGCTCGGGAGTCGATTCCTGCCATTCCGGTGGGGGAATTGCCTCGCTGGAGCAAGAGTGTCGAGGTGCGCCAGGGTATCGAGAACCTTCCATACTATCGTCATCGTATTGCCGAGCTACTCGAACCGCTTCCCCTGAGGCGGGATGAGCGCTATGACGTCGCGTTGGCATCGGGCGAGGCGCTGGGCAACGCGTATGACCATGCGGGCGGTATCGGATGCATCCTGACGGTTCAGGCCTATGGCGATCGTGTCGTGATTGAGGTTGTCGACCGTGGGGCGGGCTATTCGATTGACGGGTCGAGTGAACCGGTTACGACTGAGGAGCGCGGGCGTGGGATCAAGCTCATGCGCATGTTAGTCGACAACGTGGAGGTTGCCCGTCGTACTGATGGTGCCGGTACGCGCGTTCGGATGGTAAAGCTGTTTAGCGGAACGTTGGAATCGTGCGCCTAGTAAATCGTTTTGGCATGTTTATCTGCCAAGAGCATGTGGCGAACAACTTTTTTGAAAAAAGTACTTGCGTCTTTTGGGCAACTCGCGTAAATTAATAACCCGCAAGCGGACATGGCTCAGTTGGTAGAGCACAACCTTGCCAAGGTTGGGGTCGCGGGTTCGAGCCCCGTTGTCCGCTCCATTGCATTTCCGGACCGTCTCAAGCGGTCCTTTTTCGGCGAAGTGGCCAAGTGGTAAGGCAGAGGCCTGCAAAGCCTTTACCCCCGGTTCGAATCCGGGCTTCGCCTCCAGGCAACATCCGGGCGCTCCGGCGCCCGTTTTGTTTTACACATGCGGACATGGCTCAGTTGGTAGAGCACAACCTTGCCAAGGTTGGGGTCGCGGGTTCGAGCCCCGTTGTCCGCTCCAAACGCAACAGCCCGACTACTGCGGTAGCCGGGCTTTTTTGTACCCATCGCCTGGGCTCGAGCCCGAGAGGGGGCGAGCGTTTGGGGCGTGGCTGCGGCGTTGATTGCCGTGAATGTCAGCTTTGGGCGTATCATCGTGGGCATCTCACAAAACCTCGTTGCAAGGGAGACACACCCCATGGCTACAGAAAAGTCCTCCTCGCGCTCATGGATGTCCGATGCCGCGATCTATCAGATTTACCCGCGCTCGTTTAAGGACTCGACTGGTTCGGGTTTGGGCGATATCGCGGGCATTACCCAGCAGATGGACTATCTTGAGCGGCTGGGTATCGAGGCCATCTGGCTGAGCCCGTTTTACCCATCGCCTCTTGTCGATGGCGGCTATGACGTGGCGGACTACTGCGATGTCGACCAACGTCTCGGCTCGCTTGACGACTTCGATGACATGATCGCCGCGGCTCACGCGCGCGGCATCAAGGTCATCGTCGACATCGTGCCCAACCATTCGTCCAACCAGCACCTCTGGTTCAAAGCCGCTCTTGCCGCCGGCCCCGGATCGCCCGAGCGCGCCCGCTATATCTTCCGTGATGGTCGCGGCGAGCATGGCGAGCTGCCTCCCACCAATTGGAATGCCAACTTTGGCGGCCCCGCCTGGACGCGTGTTGCGGACGGTCAGTGGTATCTGCACATGTTTACGCCCGAGCAGCCGGACTTTGACTGGTCATGCCCCGAGGTTCGCGCGTTCTTTTGCGACGTCCTGGCGTTTTGGAGCGATCGAGGCGTCGATGGCTTTCGCATTGATGTGGCGCACGGTCTCGCCAAGGATCTCGACCGCGATGATCTCGACCAGTGGCATCTCGCCGAGGGCGATGACATGGTTGACGACGGCACCCATCCGCTGTGGGATCGCAACGAGGTTCACGAGATCTATCGCGAGTGGCGCCGCGTGTTCGACCGCTATAATCCGCCGCGCAGCGCTGTTGCCGAGGCGTGGGTGCTGCCCGAGCGCCAGTATCTCTACGCGCGCCCCAGCGAGCTTGGCCAGACATTTAACTTTGAGTTCGCCAAGGCCACTTGGACCTATGATGACATGCACGCTGCAATCGAGGAGGGCTTGAAGGCAGCCATCGAATCCGATTCCGCCTCGACCTGGGTACTTTCCAACCACGACGTGCCTCGTGTGGCGACGCGCTTCGCCCTGCCGCAGATCAAGGCGACGCGCTACCACCAGATTGCGCTCGACTGGCTCTTACGCGACGGGTCGTCTTATGACGAGGACCGTGAACTCGGCGAGCGCCGCGCGCGGGCGGCCCTTTTGCTTGAGCTGGCGCTTCCGGGCTCGGCATACGTGTATCAGGGTGAGGAGCTCGGCCTTTTTGAGGTGGCTGACATCCCGTGGGCTGCACTCGAAGATCCCACTGCGACCAATACGCACGGATCGAAGCGCGAGAAGGGGCGCGACGGCTGTCGTGTGCCCCTGCCGTGGGTGGCGACGGACGATCCCGCGCAGGGCGGATCGTTTGGATTTTCGCCGATGGACGCCGATGCGGCGCCCCATCTGCCGCAGCCTGCATGGTTTTCCGATTACGCTGCCGATAGGGAAGAGGCGGACCCGACATCGATGCTTGCGCTCTATCGTGACGCCCTCTGGCTGCGGCGCAAGCTGCGCGGGTGCGCTAACGATCTTGCGTGGCTCGATCTTGACGGGCGCACCGGCCTTGCGGATGGTGCCGAGGGCGCTGAGGGCGGCGTCATCGCCTATCGCCGCGACAACGGCTGGGCGTGTGTGACGAACTTCGGTGCAGCACCCGTGGAGCTGCCGGCGGGCAAGGTCCTGCTCACCTCATCACCGCTTGCAGACGGCAGACTTGCGCAGGACAGCTCTGCCTGGATCATGCTCGCTGAGTTGTAGGGGGCCTCTTGCGGCGAGTTTGCGTTTGCTCGCGCTTTCCGTGGTGGCTGATGTCTTCGCGAGGTTCGAGAGGGCGTCGCAAAACTTTTCAAAAAAAAGTTCTTGCATAGGATGCGGGTATCACGTAAGATTAATCCTCGTAAGCGGACATGGCTCAGTTGGTAGAGCACAACCTTGCCAAGGTTGGGGTCGCGGGTTCGAGCCCCGTTGTCCGCTCCATTTGGGCGTTTAGCTCAGGGGGAGAGCGCTTCCCTGACACGGAAGAGGTCAGAAGTTCAAATCTTCTAACGCCCACCAAATGTTCGCAGCCCAGAGGCTTAGCCTCTGGGCTGTTTTGTTTTGCTCGCCAAATGGGTCGCCAAATACGTCACCAAATTTCGAGTTTTTTGATCTTCTGGGATGCTTCTCAGTAGTCATCCGAGAAAACTCTCATCTTCTCTGTTTGCATACACATATCTTTCAAGGATTCGTGCCGCGGTTACATGGGGCTCGGCAAGGCACGACCGCAACATGTTGGTCAAGCATAATCTTTTGGATTCTTTTGGCGTGAGCGGCTTGGTTTTGGTAGGATTTGTCAGCGGCTTGACTAAGGGGGTTTTATAACTGCCATGCAGGTAGCCGTGTTGGTAACGTTTTACCGACTTGCCAAGAACCCCTCATAATTAATGCGTCTGCAAAATGACCAATTGCTTTGACCTGCTGAAACACTATATGTTGTGTTTGAACTAAAAAAAGAATACAGGATATAGATGCCTCTTTGTCGTATGATAGATGGCGGACAGAGAACGAGGACCTTATTTGCCCCATTTGGATAGATCTTTGAGCCGCTTGATCGGCCGCGAGGATTGTCCGCATGAGGACCTATGGTTTATCGAGAACACAGATTGCGCGACGGCGCCGCAAGACAGGGGCAAGCCCTGCCGGGCATCGTTTGGCTCTGAAGCGCAATGAGACTACGACGCGAAAGAGGCAAGAGGATGAAGATCATCAAGCGCAGCGGCACCGAGGTTGTCTTTGACATCGATAAGATCGTCAATGCGATTCGCGCCGCAAACTTGGAGGTCGAGGAGAGCTCTCGTCTAACCGACCGCCAGGTGGTTTATGCGGCGCAAAACGTCGCCGAGGCATGCGAGAACGCGGGCCACACCGTTTCGGTCGAGGAGATCCAGGATTTGGTCGAGGACGAGATCATGCGTCTCGACTGCTACGAGGTCGCCCGCCACTACATCATCTATCGCTATGTTCAGAGCCTGAAGCGCCAGAAGAACACGACCGATGACAAGATCCTGTCGTTGATCGAGTGCAATAACGAAGAGGTCAAGCAGGAGAACTCTAACAAGAACCCGACCGTCAACTCCGTTCAGCGCGACTACATGGCCGGCGAGATTTCCAAGGACCTGACTCAGCGCGTGCTGCTGCCCCAGGAGATCGTGGATGCCCACAACGAGGGCCTGATCCACTTCCACGATTCCGACTACTTTGCCCAGCACATGCATAACTGCGACCTGGTGAACCTGGAGGATATGCTCCAGAACGGCACCGTTATCTCGGGCACGCTGATCGAGAAGCCGCATAGCTTCTCGACTGCCTGCAACATCGCGACGCAGATTATCGCCCAGGTTGCTTCTTCCCAGTACGGCGGCCAGTCTATTTCGCTGACCCATCTCGCCCCCTTTGTTGAGGTGAGCCGTCAAAAGATTCGCGGCGAGGTTGCCCGCGAGCTCGAGGAGCTCGGTGTTTCGGCATCTGCCGAAAAGGTCCGTGAGGTCGTTGAGGACCGTCTGCGTGACGAGATCCGTCGCGGCGTCCAGACGATTCAGTATCAGGTCGTGACCCTTATGACCACCAATGGCCAGGCGCCGTTCGTGACGGTCTTTATGTATCTCAATGAGGCCCGTACGCCCCAGGAGAAGCACGACCTTGCCATGATCGTGGAGGAGACGCTTCGTCAACGCTATGAGGGCGTTAAGAACGAAGCCGGTGTGTGGATTACCCCGGCATTCCCCAAGCTTATCTATGTACTCGAGGACGATAACGTTCACGAGAATTCCCCGTACTTCTACCTGACCCAGCTGGCTGCCAAGTGTACCGCCAAGCGCATGGTGCCCGACTACATCTCTGAGAAGAAGATGCGCGAGCTCAAGCTGTCGAAGGGCGAGACCGCCGGCAACGGCGATTGCTACACCTGCATGGGTTGTCGCAGTTTCCTGACGCCCGACCGCTCGGGCAACGGCTTTAACAATGTCGCCAACGCGCTGAACTATGACCCGACCAAACCCAAGTACTATGGCCGCTTTAACCAGGGTGTTGTGACCATCAACCTGCCCGATGTCGCGCTGAGCTCGCATCAGGACATGGACAAGTTCTGGAAGATCTTCGACGAGCGCCTTGAGCTGTGCCACCGTGCTCTGCTGTGCCGTCATGAGCGCCTGATGGGCACGCTTTCGGATGCCGCGCCGATTCTTTGGCAGTACGGTGCCCTAGCGCGTCTGAAGAAGGGCGAGACGATCGATAAGTTGCTCGTGGGCGGATACTCTACCATCAGCCTTGGCTATGCCGGCCTGTATGAGTGCGTCAAGTACATGACGGGCCACAGCCACACCGAGAAGGAAGGCACGCCGTTTGCCATGGCCGTCATGCAGCGCATGAACGACAAGTGCGCGGAGTGGAAGGCCGAAAGCGATATCGATTTCTCGCTGTACGGTACGCCGTTGGAGTCGACGACCTACAAGTTCGCCAAGTGCCTGCAGCGCCGTTTTGGTATTATCCCGGGCGTGACGGACAAGGGCTACATTACCAACAGCTATCACGTCCACGTGTCCGAGGAGATCGATGCCTTCGATAAGCTTAAGTTTGAGGGCATGTTCCAGCAGCTTTCGCCGGGCGGTGCTATCTCTTACGTTGAGGTTCCCAACATGCAGGACAACCTCAAGGCTGTCATTCGCGTGATGCAGTACATCTACGACAACATCATGTACGCCGAGCTCAACACCAAGAGCGACTACTGCCAGGTGTGCGGCTACGATGGCGAGATCAAGATTGTTGAGGACGATGGCAAGCTGGTGTGGGAGTGCCCCAACTGCGGCAACCGCGACCAGGAGAAAATGAACGTCGCTCGTCGTACGTGCGGCTACATCGGTACCCAGTTCTGGAACCAGGGCCGAACCGAGGAGATCCGCGACCGCGTGCTGCATCTCTAATAACCATCCCAGGCTGCCCTGTAGCGAGGCCCCGGACCTTTACTCGCTATTTCGGACAGTCCTGGCTCACGACGGAGGCGCCACTGGCGCCTCCTGTTCGTGCGGAACTCATATCGAGCAAAGGTCCAGGCCCTCGCTACGGGGCAGCCGAGCTGACGTAGCTGAGATGCAGCACACAGCCTGCTCACTCCTCGAAGTTCTTAGCGGAAATGAGTTGACCTGCGACAACGGTCTGCTTGCGATAACGGTTGAGCTGCAGCATTGTTTTTATTGGACCTCGAACCCTATACTCGATGTTCGCTGAGTTCATTGAGTATCGCTCGCGAGGGGTCTGGAGTATATCGTCCCGCCCGCAGTTTCGCAGGCCGAAGGCCGAGAATGTTTGAGGACGGGATGATATACTCCAGACCCCCAGGAAGGTTACCTATGAACTACGCGAACATTAAGTATTTCGACATTGCTGATGGAGAAGGCGTTCGTACTTCTCTGTTTGTAAGCGGGTGCCGTCGTGGGTGCAAGAATTGCTTTAACTCTGTTGCGTGGGACTTTGCTGCGGGTGAGCCGTTCGATCGTGCCGTCGAGGACAAGATTATCGAGAGTCTCGATCATCCCTTTATCGATGGTCTGACGATTCTGGGCGGCGAGCCCATGGAGCCCGAGAATCAGGCGGGGCTCGTTGAGTTTGTCGAGCGTGTTCGCGCGGCCTATCCAGTGGGGTCGGGAAAGACCATTTGGTGCTTTACTGGCGACGTACTCGAGGAGCTTATGCCGGGCGGTCGTCATCATACCGAGGTGACGGACCGCATCCTTGCCTGCCTTGACATGCTGGTGGACGGCCCGTTTGTTCAGGACCTGTACGATATCTCGCTGCGCTTTAGGGGTTCGAGCAACCAGCGCGTGATCGATATGAACGCTACGCGCGCCCGTGCTGAGCGCGAGGGCGTTGCGCTTTGTGATGCGGTTGAACTTTGGCGTGATGATCCGGTCTATTCGACCCATACTATGTAGCTTGTGGTCGATGCCGGAGGGCGTGGTACCATAGCGCGAACGTGAAATCGGAAAAGTGAGGCCCAGATGGTCGATCAGGAAAAAGTCGAGGCCGCCATTAAGCTGTTGCTTGAGGGCATAGGCGAGGACCCAACTCGTGAGGGCCTGCTGGAGACCCCGGCGCGCGTTGCCCGTATGTATGGTGAGATCGCCGGCGGTATGGACCAGAGTGCCGAGGAACACCTGTCCAAAACCTTTGCCGTCGCTTCGAACGATTTGGTTATCGAGCGCGACATCACGTTCTACTCGCTGTGCGAACATCATCTGCTGCCGTTTTATGGCAAGGCCGCCATTGGTTATATCCCTAACGGTCGGGTGGCTGGGCTTTCCAAGCTCGCCCGCACGGTTGAGGTTTATGCCCGCCGTCTTCAGCTGCAGGAGCAACTGTGCGCACAGGTTGCCGATGCCCTCATGGATTATCTCGCTCCCCAGGGAGCGATTGTGTTGATGGAGGCCGAGCATATGTGCATGACGATGCGTGGCGTGCAAAAGCCCGGCACCAAGACCGTGACGCTTGCTCGCCGCGGCGTCTTTGAGACCGATCCCGCGCTCGAGGAGCGTTTCTTTAGGATGCTGGGCCGCTAACCATGAGAGTCGTCAACGACTTTACATCGAAGACCGATGAGGGGACGTCGCGTCGCGGCTTTATGGCTTCGGGCCTGGCCCCCTTTGGTGCCATGCCTCGCATTGATTACATTTGTGCCAACGGGCTGTTCCGGCGGCACCTGGGCAACATCGTACAGTTGGAATCGGGGCGCATCTTCTGCCGCCACGGTATTGATCATCTGCTCGATGTCGCGCGCATTATGTGGATCAAGAATCTCGAGGAGCAGCTCGAATTTGACCGCGAGGTCATCTACGCCACAGCACTTCTTCACGATATCGGCAAAGATGAACAGTATGAATCGGGTATATCCCATGATGTTGCAAGCGAACGCGTCGCTGATGCGATTCTCGGCGGCATGCCCGATGACGTGGCGTTTGAGCCGGCCGATGCCGCAGCCATTAAGACGGCCATTCTGGGCCATCGAAAGCTGCGCGTGAACAGCCAACCGCTTGAGCGTCTGCTCTATGCAGCCGACAAAGCGTCGCGTGCCTGCTTTGCATGCCCCGCGCGCAACGCTTGCAACTGGAGCGATGATAAAAAGAACCTGTCGATTCGCGTGTAGTTAGTTTGCGCGGTCGGGGTTCTAAACGAAGGAGACGATCGCGTTGAGTAACAAGAAACTGCCCGAGAATGCAACCAAGACCGAAGGCGCCGAGCTCGCCCGCCGTGGAAGGGGCGAAATATCCACCGCAACGGCGGTGCCTCACGTGAGCTATGACGATTTGCGCCATGCCGATCGTATTGTCATTGACGGCCTGGAGGTTTTTGCCAACCATGGCGTGTATCCCGAGGAGAACGCGCTGGGTCAGAAGTTCATCGTTTCTCTGGTGCTCTATGCCGACCTGCGCGCGGCGGGGGAGCACGATAACCTGGACGCCTCGATTGACTACGGCTCGGTGTGCCACGATGTCGATGGCTATCTGCGCGAGCATACGTTTAAGCTCATCGAGGCGGCAGCCGAGGGGACAGCCCAGATGCTGCTGCGCCGTTATCTCTCGCTGCTTGGTGTGCGCATAAAGCTCGATAAGCCGTGGGCTCCTGTTGGCCTGCCCCTGGCAAGCTGCGGCGTCGAGATCGAGCGCGTGCGCTAGTCGACGCTAGAGCTTGTTGAGGGGTGGCTGCTTGAGCCGCTGAGACAGTGCTCTATTGTTGGGACAGTACGTGTCGAGCAGGGCGTGAAAGCGCTGATTGTGGCTCGGCTCGAGCAGATGGACGAGCTCGTGGGCGACAACCATGTCGAGGCATTCGACAGGGTAGGCGGCGAGCTCGCGCGCGATGCGAATGGCGCCGGTTTTGGGTGTGCAGGAGCCCCAACGCGTTTTCATGCTGCGCACGGAGACGCGGGCCACGGTGACGCCCATTGCGATTTCGTACGCGTGCACGATGTCGCGTAGCGCTGCGGTGACCTCGGACGCGTAGAGCTGGTCGATGTGGGCTTGGAGCTCGTCGGACGTTAGGCCGTCGAGGATTGCGCGCCGCTTGGCCTGTGGGCTTTCGTCCGATTCGTCGGTACCCATAAAACTTGCGAAGGTGGCCTGCTTGGGTCGCGGTGCGGGCGATGCAAAGTTGTGATCGAGTGCGTCCTGTACCGTGATGGGCTTGCCCCAAAGTGCAATGATGGACGAGGGGCTGAGCGGCTCTCGCGCTGTCGCCTGACGTTGCTCACGTTGGGCAAGTCGGCTGATAATCCAGGCGCTGTTGCGCTTCACAAACGCTTCGATGCGCTCGTGGCTGGCGCCGAGCGGTGCGCTGGCGTGGACCTCGCCGCTCGATGTGACGCGTAGGTTAAAGTTCTTGACGCGCTTTTTGGTAACGACGACGGGGATAGGCGTCCCATCCGGTCGGGGTAGGAAAATCGTAAATTGCTGCGTCAAAAGTTATCCTTTGGATTGGGGACGGGCCGGCATGTCGATCGCTCGGCATACCGGCCCGCTCAAGGGATGTGAAATTAATAACGCTCGAAGAAGGCAAGGGCGTTGTCGCTGCAGAGCTTTTGCATCACGGTCTTGCCAAAGTGCTTGGAAAGCATGTTCTGGAACTCGGGCATCTTGCTGGCATCGGAGAGGAAGTTGGGTACCTTGGCGCCGTCCCAGTCGCCGCCGAGCGCGATGACATCTTCGCCGCCCAGGTCGAGCCAGTGTTCGATATGGGCTGCCAGCTGGTCGAAGGTGACATCTGCGGCGGTCTCGTCGGTTGCTTCGTTGGAGAGGAACTCGCTGCAGTAGTTGAGGCCGACGATGCCGCCCATGTCACGAATGGTACGGAACTGGTCGTCGGTGAGGTTGCGCTTGACGCCGCAAACCGCACGGGAGTTTGAGTGGCTGGCGACGAAGGGGCGCGTGGCGTGGGCGACAACCTCGTCAAAGCACTCATCGTTGAGGTGGGAGACGTCGAGTATCATGCCGGCGTGCTCCATCTGCGTAAGTGCCTCGATGCCGGCGGCGGTGAGGCCGGCGTGGGTGTCGTGGCCGCTCGCGAGCGGCCCCTGCGCGTTCCAGCTGAGCGATGACATGAGTACGCCCAGGCTCTTGAGCGCCTCGATCAGCGCGGGGTCCTCGGCAAAGAACGTGGCGTTTTCGATGGTGTGGATGCAGGCGACCTTGCCGTCTTTGAGTGCAGGGCGAATGTCAGCGGCGCTGCGTACGTTGACCATGCGGTCGTGGTCGAGCATTACCTGGCCGCTCATGTGCGCCATGATCTGTGCTTGGAAGCGTGCGGCGTGGGCGGTGGGAATCTCGTCGGGGACAAACGTGGCGAAGCACTGTGCCCACGGCGTGTTGCCGATCTTTGCGAGCGAGATGGCGCAGGCGTTGCCCTCGATGAGGTCGAAATCTTGCGGATGCGTTTCGTCGCCGGGGAAATAACCGTCGGTGCCGGCGGTAAAGCGCAGGTCGAGATCGAGCGTGGCCCAGCCGATGCGGTCGGCGGTGTCGCAGTGCAAGTCAAATACGGGATATGCCATGGTTCCTCCGGTTGCAGCGTTTCTTTGCAAACTGTCTTTGAATTGTATGACTAGGGTATAGTTAGCGCCATATGTTCATGGCGGCCCGCGTTGTGCGCCGCCCTTATTACGGAGGTTACCATGTCCAACAAGGGCAAGAAGGTCAAGACCCATTATCGCGGCACGCTCGACGACGGCACGCAGTTCGATAGCTCCTACGATCGCGGTGAGCCGCTGGAGTTCACCTGCGGTGCCGGTCAGATGATCAAAGGCTTCGATGCCGCCGTTATCGATATGCAGGTGGGCGAGAAGAAGTCCGTACACATTCCTGCGGCCGATGCCTACGGTGAGCACAATCCCGAGATGGTTATCACCTTCCCGGCCGAGCAGGTTCCCAATATCGAGCAGATCGAGAAGGGCATGAAGCTCTTCCTGTCCACGCCGAGCGGCATGCCCGTCCCCGCCGTGGTCATCGATGTGACGCCCGAGGCTGTGACGCTCGACGCCAACCACGAGCTCGCCGGCAAGGACCTCAACTTTGATATCGAGCTCGTCGAGGTCGAGGACTAGTTGATGTCCGTGGACCTGGTAGCTACGGAGCGCTTGGGAAATCTCAACGACCCGTCCTATGAACTCCTGCTTCGTCGGGAGCTGGGTGGCGTCTTTGAGGTTGACGAGCTGCTACTCGATTGGGACCAGGCTGATGCGCGCCTGTTTGTGGGCGTGACGGAGCTGGGGCGCACGGTGAATGCCCGGCTGGATGCCACTGATGGCGAGCGTCTTGCCGACGGTGACGTGCTCGCTGTCGACCGCACGGGCACGGTGCCCGTAGCGGTTGTCGTGCGCCTGCGCAGCGCCGAGGTTTATTTGGTCGAAGTCGACCGCATGGATCCGATTGCGCTCGCGCATGCGTGCTGGGAAATCGGCAACATGCATGCGCCGCTCTTCCGGGGCGACTCGGACGAGCATACCGTGCGCATGTATACGCCGGTGCGGCCTGTTTTGGGCCGCATGCTCCGGGGTGTCGAGGGTGTTCGGCTCTCGGTGGTCACACGCGAGCTCGATGCCAGTCGACGCTTTGCATCGAGCGCGGCGGATGTTGTTGTGAGTATGGCTCCAGACTTTACGATCGTAAAGAAGGCGCGCGGCTAACGTGCGTATGCGTAAGACGGACTTTGAGAGGCAACTATTCAAAGTCCGTCTTACTTTTGATGGGGTGCTTTGGGGGAAGCATATGGGTCTTGAGGGAATCAAACTGATCGCCTGCGATTTGGATGGCACGTTGCTGCATCCGGGGGAGCGCGAGCCGCGTCCTGAGGCATTTGAGCTCATCGACGAGCTGCATCGTCGCGGCATTGTGTTTATGCCGGCGAGTGGCCGTCAATATGCGAGCTTGCGCTACCTGTTTGCCCCGGTGGCCGATGAGCTCGCCTATGTATGCGAAAACGGAGCCCTGGTGATGAGCGAGGGGCGTGCCGTTGTCAAACGTTCCATGGAACGTAGCCTTGCTATGGATATCGCGAATGCCGTGGTCGCCTACCCCCATGCCGACGTAACCCTTTCCTGCGAGGGGCACCTCTACACCATAAGCGGTAACGATGCGTTCATCGACCATTTGCGTTACGAGGTCCACTGCGATGTGGCGGTGGTCGACCGTCCCGAGGACATTGACGAGGATGTCATTAAGATTGCGTTTCAAACGCCCGAGACAGAGCAGCCGGCGGCGTTGGAGTATTTTGCGCGTCGCTTTAGCGACCGGGTCGATGTGATGACGTCGGGAACCGAATGGACCGACTTTATCGGCTTTGATTCGGGCAAGGGGTCCGCGCTTGCCGATTATGGTCGCGCACTGGGGATCTCACCTAACGAAATGATGGCGTTTGGCGATAACGAAAACGATCGCGACATGCTCAACGTGGTGGGCCATCCCTATCTGATGGAGAGCTGCAATCCCAGCATGCGCGGTGTCAATGACCGTGTCCGCTACGTGCGCACGGTCGAAGAAGAGCTGCGTCGTCTACTTGCTGAGTAGGCATGTCCCAAAATCTACCTACAGTTGGGGCAGAGGCCCTCGAAGATGGTGTAGTGCGAGGTGACGTTCCAGCCGATTTGCTCGGACGCCTTGGCGTCGAGCTGGGCATCGAAGGGGAGCGGTACGTCGATGACGCGGCTGCACGAGGTGCAGATGATATGCGCATGCGGCTCGATCGTGCGATCGAAGCGGCTGCCGCCCGGCGTCTTGATGGAGAGGATCTCGCCGGCGTCGGCTAAGAGATTGAGATTGCGGTAGACCGTACCGCGGCTGATTTTGTCATCCTGCGCGCGCACGGCGTTGTAGATCTCATCGGCGGTGGGGTGGTTATAGCTTTGGCGCACGGCGTCAAGAACCAGCTTCCGCTGCTTGGTGTTTCTTCTTTGCACCGCCATGCGCCTCGCCTCTTTTCTATCAACGGTCGTAGGTAAATGATACCGTATTTAGCACACAATACTAATAACGAGGACTGAAACCGTCTTCATTGGTAAGTGGGGCTCGGGCCTGGGCGTCTGCGAGGCGAAAACGCGTTCCCATGCGCTCGTAGGAGGCATGAAGCGCCTCGAGATGAGATAGGATGTTTGCCGGAGCCCCCTGTATCTCCATCTCGACGGAGCCGTCTTCCATGTTACGCACCCAGCCGGTGAGTGCGCGTGCCTGCGCGAGGTTGGTGTTGGTAAAGCGAAAACCAACGCCTTGGACTTGCCCCGTCCAGTGCAGGAAGTAGCGCAGGGGAGTGTCTTGAGTGGCCTCGTCGCTTGCGAGCACAGTAAGCCTGCGGCGCAGCTCGAGCTCGATGTTTGATGGTTTTTGAGGCTCTCGACTGCCGCCGGTGACGCTGGAGAAGAACGTATCGAAGAGGCCCATCGCTAGGCCTGCTTGACTGAATCGGCGGGGAAGGTAATGCCGGCCTGCTGACGCACGGCATCCATGATGCGCAGCGAGACGAGCGTGACATCGCGGTAGTGGCCGAGCTCATGGCGTCCCGCCGGGGTCTCCCAGATCTCTTCCTTAACGTTATCGATGCCTCCGATGGCGGTGATAAAGTCTGCGAGTTCGTATTCCATGGTGTTGCTTGACTTGGGAAGGTCGAGCGCGCGGCCGTTGTCGTCCTGTTCGCGCGGCGCCTCGGTCGCCGAGCCGCGTACGACGTCGCCGCGATAGTCGATGCGGACGTTGCGGGGCGTGGACAGATGGTCGATCTGGATAGTGCCACGCTCGCCTTCGATCTGCGAGGGCAGCAGGTCATTCGTAATTTTGGAGTGCGCGAGCTCGACGGAGATATAGCCACCGCCATAGCTGGCGAGAATGGAACCGCAACCGTCGATGGGGCCATGGGTGAGCTCTTGCGTTGAGGGGTCGAGCAGCGTGGTCATGCTGGTGAGACCAGAGGGCATGCCGAAAATCTCGACCATGGGCTCGACGGCGTAGACGCCAATGTCCATGAGGGAACCCGATGCCATATTGCAGTCGAAGATATTGGTGGCGCGTCCAGCGAGGATTTCGTTGTAGCGTGAGGAATACTTGCCAAAGCGCAGTGAGGCGCGGCGAATGGGCGCAATCTCGCACAGGGCGTCCTCGACGGCGTGGAAAGCGGGGTCGTGGAGGGGACGCATGGCCTCGAGGGCCACGACGCCTGCTGCCTCGGCAGCACGGAAGACCTCGAACGCTTGGGCCTCGGTGGCGCAGAAGGGCTTTTCGACGATAACGTGCTTACCGCCGGCGATGCAGGCGAGCGCCTGCTCGTGATGGAGCGCGTTGGGGCTGCCGATGTAGACGGCATCGACGTCGTCGGCGGACGCGAGCTCGTCGAGTGCGGTGAAGTTGCGTTCGCCGCCGTGCTCGGCGGTAAAGGTGGTACCGCGATTGGCATCGCGTGAAAGCGTGCCCACAAACGCGGCTTGGTCGTTGGCATTGACGACCTGGATAAAGTCGTCGGTGATCATGGATGTGCCGATGGTCGCTATACGCAGCATGCGTCCCCCTTGCGTTGTTTGGTCTACAGGATGAGTGTAGCGCGTGGGGATATAAAGCTGCGCGAAAACGCTATTACAGGTCGCTCTCGTTAAAGCCGGCGTCGATATCGAGGTTGGCTCCGTCGGCCGCGGT
This sequence comes from uncultured Collinsella sp., assembly GCA_958371715.1. Lineage (GTDB taxonomy): Bacteria > Actinomycetota > Coriobacteriia > Coriobacteriales > Coriobacteriaceae > Collinsella. The sequence goes on along the minus strand of CATXLW010000002.1, from coordinate 45,082 downwards.
GGTGGCGAGCTCGTCGCAGCGCTCATTGAGCTCGTGGCCGGCATGCCCCTTAACCCAGATGAACTCCACTTTGTGCTTGCTCTTTGCGGCAAGCAGGCGTTCCCACAGGTCGCGGTTCTTGACGGGCTGCTTGTTGGCGGTTTTCCATCCGCGCTTTTTCCAGCCGTCGATCCAGTGCTTGTTAAAGGCGTTGACGACGTACTGCGAATCGGAATGGACTTCGACCTCGCAGGGGCGGTTGAGCGCCTCGAGCGCCACGATAACGGCCATGAGCTCCATGCGGTTGTTGGTGGTCTTGGCGTAACCGCGCGAAAGCTCGGAGGTAAAGGTCTTGCCGGCGGGGTTGGTGTATTTGAGCACGGCGCCGTAGCCGCCGCGTCCCGGATTTGATCGGGCCGAGCCGTCGGTATAGATGATGACCTTCACGGGCTTCCTTTCGTTGGGCGCGTTTCGTGTGAGTGACCATTGTAGCGCCATGCCCGCCGGGGGCTAGCAATCTACGATTTCTACCCCGTCTTCCGACAGTTAGTTGGCATGGATGATGCGGTTGAGTTCGTCGAGGTATTGCTGCAAGAGGGGAGAGGGCTTGCGCTCGTCGTGCATGATATAGCCTACGCGCATCGTTGGGGCGTCTGCTAACGGGATCGATGCCATACCCCATTGCATTTCATTGGAGAGGACACCGGTCGACAGGGTGTAACCGTTCGACGTGATAAGTAAGTTAGTAAGTGTTCCGCGGTCCGAGATTCGTATGTTGCGGTCGCAAGGGATATAGCTAAAGGGTTCCTCGGCGTAATAGAAGGAGTTTGAGGTTCCCTGCTCAAAGCTGTAGCGCGTATAGGGCGTGAGGTCGGCAAGGGAGAGCTGGGGGCGACGTGCGAGCGGGTGGCGCTCGCTTACGAAGACGTGGACCGTCGCGTCGAATAGGGGATGGAAGCTTGCGCGGGCATCGGCGAAGGCCTTCTGCAGAACGCGGGCGTTAAAGTCATCCAGATACAGAATGCCGATATCGCTGCGAAACGCACGGACGTCATCGATGATCTGCGATGTGGTGGTCTCGCGCATGATGAACTCGAACTTGCTGTCGCGGCAGCGCTCGACCACGTTGACAAAGGCCTCGACCGAAAAGGCGTAGTGCTGGGCGGAAATGGCGAGGCGGGCTTGCGGGGTGCCGCCGTCCTCGTAGCGTGCCTCGAGCATGTCGGCCTGCTCTACGACCTGGCGCGCATAGCCCAAAAGCTCGGTGCCGTCGTTGGTGAGCGTGACGCCGCGGCTGGAGCGCGTAAAGATCTCCAGATGGAGTTCCTGTTCCAGGCTTTTGACGGCGTTTGAGATGTTGGACTGAGCGGTATAGAGGCGCTGAGCTGCGGCGTTGATTGAGCCGGACTCTGCCACGGTGATCAGAAAACGAAGCTGCTGAAGGGTCATCGACGCCATCCTTTCGATAGTTATCTATAAAACAGATAACAAGTTAGCGCTTTTAAGTGATTGACCGAGGGAGACAATGCCCGTACTATTCAAAACACACAAAGGCGGTAGGTTATTAAGCCGACCACGGAATCGGGACGCGAAAGGAGGCCCGCATATGAATTGCTTACCAAGACGAATGCCGGGCTCCTGTTTGCGCCCGTCGGCGTGATCAGGAGACAGCGACTTACTTCTCTCTTTTTACTTACTTTCGTTCGATCAAGGAGATCATCATGAGCCAGTTCATCAACAACCCCGAGCACACCTTTGGTTTCGATACCCTGCAGCTGCACGTTGGCCAGGAGAGCGCCGATCCCGCTTCCGACTCCCGTGCCGTGCCGATCTACCAGACCACGAGCTATGTGTTCCGCAACTCCCAGCACGCCGCCGACCGCTTTGGTCTTGCCGACGCCGGTAACATCTACGGCCGTCTGACCAACTCCACCCAGGGCGTCTTCGAGGACCGTATCGCCGCGCTCGAGGGCGGCGTGGCAGGTCTTGCCGTCGCCTCCGGCGCTGCTGCCATCACCTATACCCTGCAGGCTCTTGCCCAGGCTGGTGACCACGTGGTGGCTCAGAAGACCATCTACGGTGGCTCCTACAACCTGCTGGAGCATACGCTCTCCCAGTTTGGCGTCGAGACCACGTTTGTCGATGCCCATAACCTGGAAGAGGTTGAGGTTGCCATCAAGGACAGCACCACGGTCATCTATCTCGAGACGCTCGGCAACCCCAACTCCGACATCCCCAACATCGACGCCATCTCCGAGATTGCCAAGAAGCACGGTCTGCCGGTTGTCGTCGACAACACCTTCGGCACCCCGTATCTGTTCCGTCCGCTGGAGCACGGCGCCAACATCGTCGTCCACTCCGCAACCAAGTTCATCGGAGGCCACGGTACCTCGCTGGGCGGTGTGATCGTCGACGGCGGTAACTTCGATTGGAAGGCGAGTGGCAAGTACGCCCAGATCGCTGAGCCCAACCCCTCCTACCATGGTGTTTCGTTTGCCGAGGCTGCCGGTCCCGCCGCCTTCGCAACCTATGTCCGCGCTATCCTGCTGCGTGACGAGGGCGCCTGCATCAGCCCGTTCAACGCCTGGGTCCTGCTCCAGGGCACCGAGACTCTGTCGCTGCGCGTCGACCGTCATGTCGAGAACACCAAGAAGGTCGTTGAGTTCCTGGCTGGCGACAGCCACGTCGCCAAGGTGAATCACCCGAGCCTGCCTGAGCACCCCGATCACGAGCTCTATCAGAAGTACTTCCCCCGTGGCGGTGCTTCGATCTTTACCTTTGAGATTAAGGGTGGCCAGGAGGCTGCATGGAAGTTCATCGATCATCTGCAGGTGTTCTCGCTGCTCGCCAACGTGGCCGACGTCAAGTCGCTCGTCGTGCACCCGGCTACCACCACGCACTCCCAGCTCTCTGCCGAGGAGCTCGCCGAGCAGAACATCACGCCCTCCACGATCCGTCTTTCCATCGGTACCGAGAACGCCGAGGATATCATTTGGGATCTGAAGCAGGCCTTTGCCGCGCTGGACGAGTAAGGCGACTTGTGCAAGGACCCCTTGCGACTCGATAGGTATAACTGCATAAAATGCCTGCTCAAGGCGCCTGTGCGAACAATGGTTGCACAGGCGTCGTTTTTGCATAGAGAGGGTGCAAAAACAGGGTTTTTGGCATGCTTTATGCAATCGAGTTGTGGAAAACTCCTGTTGAGAGGATGTGAGTTTTACGCAATTGACGTGCGCCTTTTGAGTAAAACCGCAGGTCGCGATTTGCTCGGGGTACTATGCAGCGCGATTAAATCACACGCAGCTCACACGCAGCAAAAACGCACTACGGAGGTTTCCAGCTACATGAGGATCGATTCACGAAAACCGAAAGCCGCCGCCCTTTCCGCCGCTCTGACCGTGGCACTTTTGGTGGGCGCCGGCGCAACTGATGCCCACGCGGCGACACTATCCGATACGGTCGGATCAACGCCGTCCGAGGCGACGCTGGTGCAGCCCGTCGACTACCGCGGCGACGGTTATGGCTCTATGCAGGAGTGGAACGCCTCGATGGGGGCAAAGCGCGATTCCCTGGAGATGCGCGCTCAGATCATTATGAATATGTATGGCGACTATGCTACCGATGACGAGCGCGCTGTGTTGCAGGGTTGCATCGACGGTGCGGGTAGCCTGTTGACGATGGGGGAAGTCGACGCCAAGTCGACCGAGCTCGACGAGCTTCGCTCCACGCTTGAGGATGCCAAGCGCGAGGCGCTCGAGGCTGCCGCAGCCGAAGCCGAGGCCGCCGAGGCCGTTCAGGCTTCGTATTACAACGCCGGCTCCGGCTCGTCTTATACGTCTGCTGCGTATTACGCGAACGGCTCGGGTCTGACGCGCTCGAGCGGCGTCAATAACTATAACGGCCGCCGCGAGACTTATTACAGCAGCAACGTGTTGTATCACCACCGCACGGGCGAGTGGACGCAGGATTCCGAGGGCTTTTGGCGCGATTCCGATGGCTACTACGTCGTTGCCGCGGGCGATAAGGCCCAGGGCTCGACTTTTACGGGCTCTAAGGGCGAGTGCAAGGTCTATGACTCCGGCTGCGCTGCCGGAACCACCGACTACTACACTGGCTGGTAATCTGCCATAAGCCAATAGGACATGACGGGCGGGCGTCTTTACCGAGCCTTTGGGCAACGTAAAGGCGTTCGTTTTTTGTGCGTGTTTGAGTTAACAGAGCGCTTACCGTGGCAGTACGCCGCGCATATGGGCGCGGGGCACACTAGTTCATGAGAAATAAGGTCTTTCTCTTGGAGGAAGTGGTCTTGTGAACGCTCGAGATATCGCCGTTGCCGCCGTCGCATTGGTGCTTGGTTGCCTTGGTCCTACGGCCGCGCTCATTGCGGGCATGCAGGGGTCATGCGGGGCTGCTCCTATCGTGATCGGCGCGTTGATCGCGGCCACACTGCTGGGAAGCGCCGGTGTTGTCCTTTGTCGCGACGATGAGGACGAGGTTCCGGAGTCGCATCTCTAACTGTTGCGAAAGTGACTGTTGGCCATGGCTGAATATGAAAACCGCCGCAAGGGGAGTGCCCCTTGCGGCGGCTTTGCTCTTGAGGCTGTTGGCTGCGGTGCGTCGAGCGCTACCAGCTGGCCTCGATTTCGCGGATGCGCTGATAGAGCCATTCGTTCTGCGGCGCCTGGATATCGTGCTTGGCCGCGAGGCGGCGGACGGTGCCCGCGAACTCCTCGACCTCTGTTTTGCGCTGCGCGACGCGGTCCTGCGCCATCGAGGGCATGCCGGCGGGGTCGAGCCCCTCGATGAGATGCACCATTTGCGTTAGGTCTGCCTCGGTGAGCTCGATACCCTCGGCGTTGGCGACTGCAAGCGTCTCGCGCATGGCGGAGACAAAGCAACGACGCTGCTCGGAGCCCTGTTCCGTGGCGCTTCCGTACGTACCGCCGTAGGCCATGCAGGTCTGGTTGATGCCGTCGTTGAGCATAAGCTTGGCCCACATGCGGTGCGCGATGTCTGCCTCGACGGTGTGTGCGATGCCGCAGCGCGTGTAGAGCCCGTCGATGGCGGCGACGGTCGCGGGGTCGGTGCCGGCGGCCGCACCAAAGCGGATCTCGCCCGCATTGGTAAAGGTGAGCGCGCCGTTGAGAAACACGGCGTCCATGCCTTGGCATATTCCGAGGACGGTGTGCTCCCAGCCAAAGCGCTCGGCAATCTTCTGCTCGCTCGTGATGCCGTTGCACAGCGACGCGATCAGCGTGTCGGGTCCCACGACGCTTTCCAGGGTTTTGAGCGCCACATCGAGCCCGGTTGTCTTGACCGTGAGGATGACCAGGTCGACGGGCGTCGCCTCGCTCGCGCGGACGGACTTGAGCGCGCAGGGCTTGCCGTTGACGGTGAGCGCATCACCCGCGTGGCGCTCAAAGCGCGCGTCGTCCATAACGTATTCGACGGCGTCGTTGCCGAGCGCTTGGGCGATCATGCTGCCGTAGAGCAGGCCCACGCCGCCCTTGCCGATGAAGGCGACCTTGTTGATCTGCATGTGAATCATCTCCCCATAAAAAGGCGCCCGCGTATGGGGCGCCTGATGGATTGTATGCCGCCGGGCCATGTCGCGTGCACCGGATGGCCGTATTTAGAAGAACAAACGCATGGGAACTTATGACGCGGGGCAGACCGCAAAGACACGTGCGGGATATCCGACGCCATCACGCACCTTGGGGAAGGTGCAGAAGATGACGGCGCCCGTGGCGGGAAGCTCGTCTAGATGGTCCATGACCTCGATCTGATAGCGATCGACCGAGAGGATGTACTGTTCGCCGGGGTAGGGGTAGGCGTCCTCACGCGTGGTCACGGTCGCCTCCTTTCATCGGGCTTTTTGCTGATGTTAAAGCGGTGCCGTGACAGCTCGATTTCTGCTGCGTTACGATACGTTCTCGATTGCGATTCCACGATGTTTCGGCCGCGTGACCATTGTGTTTCGTCTTGCCGGGGCGCTGATGGCGAAAGGAGGGGCCGTGCAATACCGCGTTGACCCCAAAAGTGGTAACCGAATATCTGCTCTGGGTCTGGGCTGCATGAGATTTCCCGGTGCGCCGGGCCATCCGGACGCTAAGGCAGCCGACGCCATCATTTCCCATGCGGTGGAGCAGGGGATCAATTATCTGGATACCGCGTATCTCTATCCCGGTAACGAGGCATGCGTGGGCGCCTCACTTGAGCGCTTGGGGCTGCGCGACCGGGTGTTGCTGGCGACTAAGTTGCCGCACGCTTCGTGCAAGTGCGCGGAGGATTTCGACCGGTTTTTCGACGAGCAACTGCGTCGCCTGCGGACCGACCATATCGACTATTACCTTATGCACAACATCACCTCGCCCGCCCAGTGGGAGCGCGTGGTGGCGTTGGGCATCGAGGACTGGATTGCGCACCAAAAGGCTGCGGGGCGTATTCGCCAGATAGGTTTTTCGTACCACGGCAGTGCGGCGGACTTCCTCACGATGCTTGACGCGTATGACTGGGATTTTTGCCAGATCCAGTACAACTACGCTGGAGAGCGCTACCAAGCGGGGACGGCGGGGCTCATGGCAGCCGCCGAGCGCGGGCTCGCGGTGTTTGTGATGGAGCCGCTGTTGGGCGGGCGTTTGGCGGGCAAGCTGCCGCCGCGGGCCCGCGCCGTGCTCGATGGCGCCCATGACCCGCGCCTGCGTACTCCTGCCGCCTGGGGGCTTTCGTGGGTGTGGAACCATCCTCAGGTCACGATGCTGCTTTCGGGCATGACCGATACCGCGCAAGTGGATGAGAACGCGGCGCTGGCCGACCGAGCCCTGCCGGATTCGATGACGGGCGCTCAGCTCGATACCATTGCGCGCGTGCTGACGGAATTTGAAAAATCGAATCGCGTGCCTTGTACGGGATGCGGCTACTGCATGCCGTGTCCCAAAGGCATCAATATCCCTGGGTGTTTTGCCGCCTACAATGCAAGCTATGCGCACAGCTGGTTTACGGGTCTATCGCAGTATTTTACGGCGAGCGCGGTGCGGACGAGCGAGCCCAAGTTGGTGAGCAACTGCGTTAAATGCGGCAAATGCGCGCGTCACTGCCCGCAACACATCGATATTCCCGGGCGCTTGGACGACGTACGCCGCCGTTTTCAGCCTGGCCCCGTGACGGCGGTGCTCAAGGCCTTCGGCAAAACGCGCTCCTCATGACCCTTTTATAGCTTGCGGTGGAATAGTTCCTGTTTGCGGCAGAATGGGGCTTAAACAGGAACTAATCCACCGCAACTGAAGGGGGCTGTCGTGGGCCATCGGGATTCATGTGATGATTTGCGCGAGGTTCGTTGGGGCGTTTTGGGCGCTGGGCACATTTCGCATCGATTTGCATCGTCGCTCAAGGAGGTGGACGGGGCGCGGCTTGTGGCTGCCGCCGGTCGCACCCCTTCGCATGTTGAGGAGTTTTGCAGGGCGTTTTCGATTGATACCGCGCACAGCTATGCCACGACTGACGATAGCGGCGATGCGGCTTATGATGCGCTGATTGCCGACCCCGATGTCGACGCAATCTACTTGGCTCTTCCACATGGCATGCATGCGCATTGGGTCTGTCGGGCACTGCGCGCGGGAAAGGCCGTGCTGTGCGAAAAACCGGCCGTTTTGAGTGAGGAAGAGGCTCTATCGATTGCCTCCACCTCTCGCGAGCGCGGCGTACTGTTTATGGAGGCGATGAAGCATCGGTTTTGTCCGATGCATACTCGCGTGAAGGGTTTGCTTGCGTCGGGCGAGCTTGGCCGTATCGTCTCGATCGAAAGCGTGCAAAAACTCGATTATGGTCAGCCGCCTTCGAGTTATCTGCTCGATCCGTTGCAGGGTGGCTGTCTATATGACATGGGCTGCTACGCGGTCGGGTGGTTTGAGGATCTTCTTGCGGGTGCGTGCGATGTTTCGTCTCGTGAAGTTCGCTGGCGTGACGTATCGGGTGGCCGCGTGGATTGGGCCGATGAGATCCATATGAGTGTCGGCGGTATACCCATTCATATGGTGTGCGACGGCAAAGCAGCATGTGAAAGCCGTTTAACGATTGCCTGCGAGCGGGGCTCGTTGGAAATCGAGCGCCTCCATCGCCCCGAGCTCGCCCATGTGAAGTACTCCGACGGACGAATGCTCGAAATAAATGCCCCGTTTGAGGTCGATGATTTCTACGGCGAAATTCATCATGTGACCCAGCTCATCCGGGTGGGGAAACTCGAGAGTCCCGTCATGCCCCTTGCCGCCACACAGCGCTGTGCGCAGATCATTGATGCGATTCGCTTGACGCTCTAGGCTGCGGTGCTGGTGCTCAAGGGGGCTCGGCGGACCTTGCCCCTGATGCCCCTTTTATATCTTGCGGTGGAATACGGTCTGTTTGCGCCAAAATAAGGCACCAATAGACCGTATTTCACCGCAACTGATGAGGGGGAGTTGGAGATGCTAACGATCGGGTGTCATCTTTCGACGACGAAGGGCTATCGGGCAATGGGGGAGACGGCGCTATCCATTGGCGCCAATACCTTTGCATTCTTCACGCGCAACCCGCGTGGTGGCAAGGCAAAAGACCTTGATATGGATGACGTGGCGGCTCTGCGCGAGCTTATGGCGCAAAACGACTTCGGTCCGCTCGTGGCTCATGCCCCGTATACCTATAACCCCTGTTCGGCTAAAGAGCGGGCGCGCGAGTTTGCCTTGGAGGCAATGGCCGAGGACTTGCAGCGTCTGGAAGCGCTGCCCGGCAATTACTACAACTTCCATCCCGGTGCGCATGTGGGACAGGGGGCAGACGCCGGCATTCAGATGATTGTCGACACGCTGTGCCAGGTGATGTTTGAGGGACAGCAGACGACGGTGTTGCTCGAGACCATGGCGGGCAAGGGCACCGAGGTGGGCCGTAGCTTTGAAGAGCTGGCGTGCATTATCGAGGGCGTTGCCGCCAAGTGCCCAGAGCTGTCCGATAAGCTGGGCGTTTGTTTGGACACCTGTCATGTGAGCGATGCCGGCTACGACATCATCCATGATCTGGACGGCGTACTCGACGAGTTCGACCGCGTGGTGGGCATCGATCGCCTGCATGCCGTACACATCAACGATTCAAAGAATCCCTGTGGCGCCCATAAAGATCGTCACGAGTGCATCGGCAAGGGATACCTTGGCAGCGAGGAGTTTGGCGCCGGTATGCAGGTTATGCAGAATATTGTATCGAATAGCCGTTTGCGTGCACTGCCGTTCATTTTGGAGACACCGAACGAACTTGCAGGTTATGCAGCTGAAATCAAACTATTAAAGTCATTGCAGCAGTAATAACTGTCACAAAGTGGAATGCTTCATTCACGTTATGGATTTGTTTCAATCAGTTTTCTAATTGCAGATTCTTACAAGCGGGTGCATAATAGCCCTCAGTTTTTGCAGACCTCTGAATCACGTGGGGTCATTGGAAGGAGACTGATCATGAAGCTTAAGAAGCTTGGCGCATTTGCCGCCACGGGTGCCATGGCACTCGCTCTTGCACTGACGGGTTGCGGCTCGTCCAACGCCACCTCTGGCTCCGATGCCGGTTCCAGCAGCTCTGACGACGCGAAGGTCGAGAAGGTCGATGGCTCCAAGGAGTACGCGCTCGTCAAGGACGGTACGCTGACCGTCGGCACCTCTGCCGAGTACGCTCCGTTTGAGTACAAGGACGACAACGGCGACTACCAGGGCTTTGACCTTGAGCTCATCAAGGCTATCGGCGACAAGCTGGGCCTGGATGTCGAGTATGTCAACAATGACTTTGACACGCTGGTTCCGGGCGTCGCTTCGGGCGCCAAGTATGACGTTTCCATCGCGGCTATCACCGACACGCCCGAGCGTGAGAAGGAAGTCACTTTCTCTGATTCCTACTACATGGACGATCAGGCTATCGTGACCAAGGTCGATAACACCGACATCACGGCCGACAACTACAGCGAGAAGCTCAACAACGCCGACGCTACCATCATCGTCCAGTCTGGCTCGACCGCCGAGGCCTTTGCCCAGGAGAACTTCCCCAAGGCCAAGATTGTTCCCTACAAGGACGCCACCGAGTGCTTCAGCGCCCTGCAGTCCGATAAGGGTGACGCCGTGGTGACCAACCGCTCCGTCGCCAGCCAGCTGACCGCCGAGCAGTTCAACACCTGCCAGACCATCAAGCAGATCAGCACCGGCGAGGAGTACGCCATCGCCATCAACCAGGGCAACACTAAGCTCAAGGACGACGTCAACCAGGCCATCAAGGACCTGACCGACGACGGTACCGTTGACACCCTTATGGCTAAGTACAACATCAAGTAAAATAGCTACTTGATTGCACGCGGGCCCTTTCCGTTTTGGCGGAGAGGGCCTTTGCGTTTCTCTTGACGGAGAGCGTTTCCGTCTCGTTTTGCCGGCAACTTCTACGATAGGAGCCACCTTGTCTCGACTGAACAAAGGGGCCGCGGAGCAGCGTTTTTCACTGCCCGCCTTGCTCCAAAAGCTAGCCTGCGTCATGGCCGTGGCGCTCGCGCTGGTGTGCGCGGGGGCATATGCGCCCACGACCGCCCAGGCGCTTGAGACCGCAAAGATTACCGCCCGACCCAACACCGGTTCGGGCAGCGCTGTGGTCGGCGGCACCGAGACGCGCATTACCTGGGAAGTTCAGGCCGATGCCGACGAGGAGCTGAGCGGTCTTTCTTTGACGTTTGTCGACGGCACGACGTTTGGTACCGATGACACGCGATTGACGATGCTCTCGGGCGAGGACCTCATGGATCGTACGCCCATGAAACCCACGTGCAAGGCTGACGGCCAGACGCTCAAGATCGATTTTGGCGAGACGGCGCCTGCCGGCGGCTTTTTCCGTGTCGAGGTTTACGGCGTGACCTTCCCCGTCGAGGGCGGCGATGAGGCCTTTAGCGGCACCTATACGCTCGCCGACGGGTCGACCAAGAAGATCTCCAAGATTCCGTCGGTGGAGATCAAGGGCGTGACGGCCTTCGATAACTTCTTGGCCGACCTTAAAGAGCAGCCGTGGGTCGAGGCCTGGAACTCCAATATGTTCCTGCGCCTGTTCCTGAACCCGGTCATTTTGGTCCAGAGCCTGCCGATCGTCTTTAAGGGCTTCCTCATGTCGCTCTCGATCGTGCTCGTGGCGTTTCCGCTGGCAATTCCCTTCGGTTTTGCCCTGTCGCTCATGCGCATCTCCAAGTCGCGCATCCTGCGCTGCCTCGCCGGCATCTACGTGAATATCATTCGCGGTACGCCGGCGTTCCTGCAGATCTACATCGCGTTCTTCGGTCTGCCGTTGGCCGGCGTCAAGGTGGACGACTATGTCTTGGGCGTTATCGTCATGGCCATGAACTCGTCTGCGTACCTGTGCGAGATCTTCCGTGCCGGTATTCAATCAATCCCCAAGGGCCAAAACGAGGCTGCTCGCTCTCTGGGCATGAATGCCTTCCAGACGCTGCTCTACGTTATGATTCCGCAGACGTTCCGCAATGTTTTGCCTACGCTGACCAGCGAGTTTATCTTGCTTTACAAGGATACGTCGCTGCTTGCCGCCGTGGGTGTGGTCGAGATCGTCATGAACGCTCGTACCATCGTGGCCACGACGGGCTCCATTACACCGTACGTGGTTGCCGCTCTGTTCTATCTGGTCATCACCCTGCCGCTCGCTCGCTTGGTGAGCGGTCTTGAGGCGAGGCTTCTGGGCACGGCCGAGACCAAGAAGAAGCGTCCCGCCAAGAGCGCCGGACAGGTTGTCGCGACGCCCGCCGATCACATCGCCGGTCTGTAAGGAGGTCCTATCATGAGCGAAACCAATAACTCGAACGAGGTCGTCGTCAGTATCAAGAACCTCCAGAAGGCCTTTGGCGACAACGTGGTCCTGCGCGATATCGATCTGGATGTGCACAAGGGTGAGGTCGTTGTGGTCTTGGGCCCCTCGGGCTCGGGCAAGTCGACGATGCTTCGCTGCATCAACCGTCTGGAGCATCCCACGAGTGGCTCGATTGTCGTTGAGGGCGTGGACGTGTGCGCCAAGGGTGTCGACCTTAACAAGGTACGTACGCATCTGGGTATGGTGTTCCAGCAGTTCAATTTGTTCCCGCACCTCTCAGTCAAAAAGAACGTCATGCTCGCGCAGCAGAAGGTACTCAAGCGCAGCAAGGAAGAGGCCGAGAAGATTGCCGTCGAGGAGCTGACCAAGGTCGGTCTTGCCGAGCGTATCGACTTTATGCCGAGCCAGCTCTCGGGCGGCCAGCAGCAGCGCGTTGCCATCGCTCGCGCCCTGTCGATGAACCCGCACGTCATGCTCTTTGACGAGGCCACCTCGGCGCTCGACCCCGAGCTCGTGCGCGACGTCCTGGGCGTCATGCGCGACTTGGCGCGCGACGGCATGACCATGATCGTCGTGACGCACGAGATGGGCTTTGCCCGCGATGTCGCCGACCGCGTCGTCTTTATGGACGACGGCGTCATTGTGGAAGAGGGTACGCCGAGTGAGGTCTTCGACCACCCCAAGAGCGAGCGCACCAAGGCGTTCTTGGGCAATATTTCGTAGCCGGCTGATGTAACTGCCGTTACAAAAGAGCGGGGCTGGACTTGAATCCAGCCCCGCTCTTTTGTAGGGATGGGGATGCGCTTTGATGCAGGCTCTCTTGGAGACCCCGGGCTCGTTACGCGAGCTCGGCTCCGAGGGCCTTGCAAGCGGTCTCGCCCTCGTCGTCGGGCGCGTCGTAGCAGATGGTGGAGTCCACGACGTTGACGCCGGTCTCGTCGGCGTCGGCCTTCCAGTTGTCCATCCACTCGCCTTCGGCCCACGAATAGGAGCCAAAGAGGACGACCTTCTTGTCGCCGAGAGTCTCCTTGACCTCGTCCCACATCGGCTGGAACTCATCGTACTCGAGTTCCTCGGAGCCCATGGCGGGACAGCCGAAGGCGAAGGCATCATATTCGGCGGCCTTGTCGGCAGAGAAGTCGGCGCAGGGGATGACCTCGGTCTCGGCACCCGCGGACGTGGCGCCTTCGGCGACGAGGTTTGCCATGGCCTCGGTGTTGCCCGTGCCGCTCCAGTAGACGACGGCGATCTTGCTCATGTTAAGTCCTTTCAGTTGTGCGGCAGTTGCCGCGGCTTCTATGTTCTATCGGGTTGCCTGGGCAAGTTGCGCCAAGCTGCAGCCCTGCTGATAGACAAAGGTGAGGTATTGAGTGCAGGCACGGTAGGCGTCAAACATCGCAAGCGCTTGCTCGACATTCGTGTAGACCTTCCAAGCTCCAAAGACCTTGTAGTTCTCGCCGCGCTGGACGATAAACTCGTGCACGTCGTCGTAGGGATATCCAAGGAAGTAGCCTATTTCGTGCGGAAACTCGCAGGTGCAGTCGTTGCTGCAGCTAGCTTGCTGGGGTAGTGCGCATCGAGTCTGGCTACAAGCGCATTCCGCGATGTTATTGCTCGCGAGCGTGATGCGTGATGCCAAATGCACAAGGCATGTCGAAAGGTCTCTCGTGTCGTAGCCTTCCGAGGCGAGCGCTGTTTGGGCGCGAGGGTCTGCGAAATAGGTGGCGAGGCTTTTGGCTCGGTACACGTACACGAGTGCTCCGCAGGGCCGCCAGACCAAAACACTCAGGTGGATGCCGAGCGGGTCAAGCTCGCGATTGCACTGGGCGATAACGTTGAGCAGGCGCGCGCGGCGTTCTGCGATGGTTTCGGTTGTGGTCGAGCCGTCCCCGTGGGCGTAGGTGCCTGGATAGGTAAAGAGCGATGCCGGCTTGATGCCCGCGAGCGTGGGAGAGCAGTTGCGCACGACTGCTGCCTGAAACGTTGGGATGTCTATGGTTCGAGTCACGGCGCTCCTTACGGATCTAAACTGTTAGCCTAGGAAAACTTATACACGAAAGTAAGCCATGGTCAACAAAAAAGTTGAAGAGGGAAACTAATTGACCGAACAGACATGATTTTGGGTTAAGATGGGGACACCCCATGGGGGTATCTAGATAGTGCTACCTGAAAGGGGAGCGCATGAGTGACTTGCTCAACCCTGCGAATCTCATCGTGCTGGCCGTCATTGCCGTCGGCATGTTTTTTGGACTGCGTCGCATTGCCGCTTCGACACACGGGAAGAGTTGTTGCAGCGATGGTGCGAGCGGCAAGAAGGCCAAAAAGGTTGTTGTGGTGGATACCGATGCGTCACACTATCCCTATAGCGATGAGCTGCTCATCGGCGGCATGAGCTGTGACGGCTGCGCTCAGAACGTAGCCAATGCCCTCAATGCGCTGGATGGTGTGTGGGCTACGGTAACGTACGCGGACCACACAGCGCGTGTGCGCTCCAAGCGGCCGATCAATCGCGGTGTCCTTGAGACTGCCGTGAGAGATGCGGGTTACTACGTCATGACGCTGTAAGCGTCGCTCTGGGTGCGCTTCCTTGGCTAGGCTCGTCCGCGCAGTTCGATGTCTTGGATGTCGTCGAAGTCGATGGCGATGTCTCGGAGCTTGAGGAGCTTGAAGGCGGGGAGCGCCTCGTCGAGGATGCCGGTGCGGCTGCGATAGCCGTATGTATCGTAATAGGTGACACGAACCAAGTCGCCACGTTTGAGACCCTCGAGCTTTTTAGAAAGTACGAGGGCTTTTTCTTCCGTGAGCTCACGTTTTGACTCGACGGTGATTTCCTGCTTGCGCACGAGTTCGTAGTATCCCGTGAGGGCGGCGAAGGGCATAAACTGTGCGGCGCGGCCGGCGCGAACGGCGCCGTTGGCGGTGAGTTTGGGGTCGGCGGAACGGCGTCTTCCCTCGGGGTCCGCCAGGCGCTCAAATGGTGTCGGCGGTCGCATCGGTTGTTGTTGGGGTTTAGGCACGATGTCCTCCTACCTGATCGTTGCGTTCGCGTGCGGTGGCGCCGGCGGTAAAGCTCAATCCTTTGACGAGCGCGTTCTTGCCGTACTTGCCTTTCACGGCCAGGACGGCGCGCGCCAGGTCGCGCTCGCGCTCATCGGCCTCGATATCGCTGAACAGATCGATGGTGGTAAATTCCTCGGGCATGAGGTTGCCAAATCCAAGGTTGATGCGCTTGACCGGTCGTTTGGGATCGATAGTCTGCGCCCAGAGCTCATCAAAATAGCCCATGATCTTCTTAAACGAGTTAGTGCGCTCGGGCAGCTTGCGCGAGGCGTTGGAGTGCGCAAAGAGTGCGGCATAGCCACCACGCGGTTTGCCGCCATGCTCTCCCACAAAGATGCCATCGATTGCCTGCGCTTCGCGCACCAGGCGACGCCTTTCGTCATCGCGCTGGACGGGCTTGGGAGCACGGGGCGCGAGCTCGGGGCCATCGGTCGCTGCGGGCTCGATGCCCGAGGTGCTCGAGCGCAGGTGTCCGCAGCCGTCTATATACTGCGCCGTGCCGCTGGCGTTGAGCCGGCGTATGTCGGCGCGCTCGCTCGCGTAGCCCACAAAGAGCGAGATGCTGTCGCAGACCACGTGCTTATCGACTAGATCCAACACGGCGTTGTCGACCATCTCGCGCAAGACGGTGTAGGCCTGCTCGTAGGCATAGCCCTTCGAGAGCACCTGTCCTGTGGTGGTCGAGGTCGCTTGCGGGCGATAGGCTTGGATATCGGCGATGGTTGTCGGCTCGCGCCCGAAGGCGTGGTCGATGAGATATTCGGCATTGACGCCGAGCTCATCGTAGAGCAGGTTCTCGTCGAGTGCGGCGACGCCCATCAGGTCGTAGACGCCGTATTTCTCGAGACGGGCCGCCACGCCGGGGCCGATGCCCCAGATGTCGGTGATGGGGCGATGGGGCCAGATCTCCTTGCGAAAGGTCCCGTCGTCGAGTATGCCGATGCGGCTGGGTACGTGCTTGGCGGTAATGTCGAGCGCTACCTTGGCCTGGAATAGGTTGGGGCCGATGCCGACCGTCGCCGTGATGCCGGTGCGCGCCAAGACTTCGTCGCGTAACATGCAGGCGAACCCTTCTGCATCGGTGTGATAGAGGTCCAGATAGGGCGTCACGTCGATAAAGCATTCGTCGATGGAGTAGACGTGAATGTCTTGCGGGCTCACGTATTCCAGATAGATGCCGTAGATTTGCGCCGACACTTCCATGTAATGCTGCATGCGCGGTACGGCCTTGATGTAGTCGATGCCGTCGGGAATCTCGAACAGACGGCAGCGGTTGTGTATCCCGAGGTCCTTCATAGCCTGTGTGATGGCGAGGCAGATGGTCGTGCGCCCGCGCGATTCGTCGGCAACGACCAGGTTGGTGGTGAGCGGATCGAGCCCACGATCGACGCACTCGACGCTGGCATAAAACGTCTTGAGGTCGATGCAGATGTAGGTGTGCTGCTCGTGCTCCATCCGAGCCTCCCATCAAACACATGTTCTTATCGAATACCTGTTCGATAATACCTGCTCGACCGGACACCGTCAAAACCTGCCCCTTTTTGGCAGGTATGGTCGTGCGGCTGCATCGGGTTTTTAACGCAGCCCTAAAGAGTGCGTAACAGCTCGGAAAAGCTTGCTTCGTAGCATGAGGCTAACGATTGATACCACCATAAAGCACGGAAGGGCTGTGGGGATAATGGTCAACTATGGGTTTGGTATGCCGACGCGCTTGGTTGCGGATGGGGATGTGGCTCGCTGGTGCGGGCGATTGGTTGCCCACTATGGCGGCACCAAGGCACTGGTCGTGCTGGGAGGCGACAAGCACACGCGTGATGAGCTCGTTTCGGCGGCGCTGGGCTCGCTCGATCGCGCCCTGCTCGAGCGTGTGCTTTTCCGCTGCGGCTTGGTCGGGGGCGACGGGGGAGACGATTTGGTCGATGAGGCCGTAGCCCTGGCGACCGATGAGGGCGTGGACTTTGTCCTGGCGATCGGCGATGCCGATACGGCGGGCTTTGCGCGCGAACTCGCTCGTCGCATGGCCGTACTCGATGCCGGCGAAGACGGTTTTGTCCCTTATGGATGTATCGTCTCGGAGGGCAAGGTGCCTGCCGTCGTGGGGGCCGGCGAGGTTCCCGTTTTTGCCATCATCGCGCCCGAACTGCTGGAGGGCATCGGGTCTCCTCTGCGTGAGTTGCTCGGTAGCGTCTGCGCTGCGGCCTAATATTTGGCATAAAGGGATAGGTTATTTTTGATTGGTAAAGCGTTTGACCTGCCAAATTAAACCTGTCCCTTTTTGGTCGGTTGCCGTTTGGGGGCCGATTGGCAACGCTCGCTGATTATAGTCTTGACCTGCGCTAGAATAGTGGCATCTGAATGTCCGGGCGCATGGAGGCGTGCGCCCGTATGCTGAGGAGGACTCTATGGCAACTGTTGCCGCACCTATCGATGCTACGTCGACTGCCGCTTGGAAGGCGCTCGAGGCCCATCAGGAGAAGCTCGAGGCCGAGGGTATCGACCTCAAGGCCTGGTTCGCCGCCGATGCCGAGCGCGTGAACAAGCTGAGCTTTGACGCCGGTGACCTGCACTTCGACCTGTCCAAGAACCTGGTGACTGATGAGACCGTCAAGCTGCTGTGCGATCTTGCCCGCGAGGTGAAGCTCGAGGAGCGCCGCGACGCCATGTTCTCCGGCGAGCACATCAACACCACCGAGGACCGCGCCGTCCTGCACACCGCGCTGCGCCGCCCGGCAAGCGAGAAGGGCCAGCTCATCGTCGATGGCCAGGACGTCGTCGCCGACGTGCACGAGGTTCTCGACCGCATGTATGCCTTCGCCGAGCGCGTGCGCTCCGGTGAGTGGAAGGGTGTTACCGGCAAAAAGATCGAGCACCTGGTGTCCATCGGCATCGGCGGCTCC
Organism: uncultured Collinsella sp.; assembly: GCA_958371715.1. GTDB lineage: Bacteria > Actinomycetota > Coriobacteriia > Coriobacteriales > Coriobacteriaceae > Collinsella. The sequence continues at coordinate 27,290 of CATXLW010000002.1, read as the reverse complement.
GATCTGGGCCCGGTCATGGCCTACGAGGCCCTGCGTCCCTACGCCGACGCCGGTATTGACTGCCGCTACATCTCCAACATCGACCCCAACGATCAGGCAGAGAAGCTCAAGGGCCTCGATCCCGAGACCACGCTCGTGATTATCGTCTCCAAGACTTTCACCACGCTCGAGACCCTCACCAACGCTCGTGAGGTCAAGACCTGGATGCTCGAGCAGCTCAAGGCTCAGGGCGCCATCGATGGCTCCGATGAGCAGAACGCCGAGGCCGTGGCAAAGCACTTCGTCGCCGTTTCCACCGCGCTCGAAAAGGTCGAGGCCTTCGGTATCGACCCCGCCAACGCCTTCGGTTTTTGGAACTGGGTCGGCGGCCGCTATTCCGTCGACTCCGCCGTGGGTCTGTCGCTGATCGTCGTGCTCGGCCCCGAGCGCTTCCAGCAGTTCCTTGAGGGCTTCCACGCCATCGACGAGTACTTCTGCAACACCCCGCTCGAGAACAACGCCGTCGCGCTGATGGGCCTGCTCAACGTCTGGTACGTCAACTTCTTCGGTTCCAAGAGCCACGCCGTGCTGCCGTACTGCCAGTATCTGCACCGCTTCCCGGCCTACCTGCAACAGCTCACCATGGAGTCCAACGGCAAGCACGTCCGCTGGGACGGCAGCGCTGTGACCTCCGATACCGGTGAGATCTTCTGGGGCGAGCCCGGTACCAACGGTCAGCACGCCTTCTACCAGCTGCTGCACCAGGGCACCGTGGTGGTCCCGGCCGACTTTATCGCTTTCGCCAACACTGCCAACCCCGCAACCGACAGCGGCCAGGACGTCCACGAGCTGTTCCTGGGCAACTTCCTGGCCCAGACCAAGGCGCTCGCCTTTGGTAAGACGGCCGACGAGGTTCGTGCCGAGGGCACGCCCGAGCAGATCGTCCCGGCGCGCTGCTTTGAGGGCAACCGTCCGACGACCTCGATTTTTGGCGACACGCTGACCCCGTTCGCGCTTGGTGAGCTCATCGCCCTGTACGAGCACATCACGTTTGTCGAGGGCACGGTCTGGGGTATCGACTCCTACGACCAGTGGGGCGTCGAGCTGGGCAAGCAGCTTGCCAAGCAGATCACCCCGGCCTTCCACGACGACGCCGCCAAGGCCGAGCAGGACGCTTCGACTCAGGCGCTCATCGAGTTCTACCGCGCTCACCGCAAGTAGGATTCGCTGCGATAAGTAACGCATAGTAGACAAGGGCCCGTATCCGTTGGGATGCGGGCCCTTTGCTATTTGGATAGGATGGAATGTATCGGGAGGCGCCTCGACGGGCATCGCAATCGTCGAAGGCGCGCCGTTCATGTTTGGGACAATATGACATTTTCCCCGTTGCAAACAGCGCCGCCGTGGGTGTTCTGTATGATGGCTCAGACAAGGTTGTTCAATGACAGGGAGGCATATATGGCAATCAAAGCCATCGCAATGGATATCGACGGTACGCTCACCAACGACCAAAAGGTCATCAGCCCGCGTACGCGCGAGAAACTGCTCGCGGCGCAGGAATCGGGCATTAAGCTCATCCTGGCTTCGGGTCGCCCCGCATGGGGGCTGCACGCCTTGGCGCAGGAGCTCGACCTTCAGAACCATGATGGTCTGCTAGTTGCCTTTAATGGCGCGCACGTGGTCGACGCTCAGACCGATGAGGTCCTTTTTGACCAGGCCATGCCGGCTGACGAACTGCACCGTCTGATTGATCATCTGCGCAATTTTGACGTGATCCCTATGATTTCGCTCGGTCGCGATCTGCATGTCGAGGATTCGTACCGCTGCATGATTACGCTGCCGGATGGCTCGCAGAAAAACATCGTCAAATACGAGCGCGATGCGTGTGACCTTAAGATCCGCGAGGTCGAGAGCTTGCATGAGGTTGTGGACGCCTATCCCGTGGACAAGCTGCTGACGGCAGGCGACCCGGCCTACCTACAGGCGCATTACGAGGAGATGTATACGCCCTTTACCCAGACGCTTTCGGGCATGTTTACGGCCGACTGGTACTTTGAGTACACGGCGCCCGGTATCGACAAGGCCCGCGCGCTCGAGGGTGCCCTGCCCAAGCTCGGTATCGATGCCAGCGAGGTCGTCTCGTTTGGCGACGGCCAGAACGACAAGTCCATGATTGAGTGGGCGGGTACCGGTGTTGCCATGGGCAACGCCGTCGATGAGGTTAAGGCGGTAGCCCAGATGGTGACCGCCAATAACAACGAAGACGGTATTGCAGTGGCGCTGGATAAGCTGCTGGGCTAGAATCGCCGATAATGCATGGTTCGGGCGCCTGCTTACAGGCGCCCTTTTGTTAGGGAGGGTGCCGTGTCCGCATTTCCGTTCGACGCCGTTATCTTTGACATGGACGGTGTCATTGTCGATACCGAGTATTACTATCTGGGCGAGACTGCCGCGTTTGCCAAGGAGCTTGGGTTGAACCTGACCCAAGAGGAGTTGAACGGGCAGGTCGGTACCTCGCATCAGTTCTTCCTGCATATGCTGGTCGATTGGTTTGAGCGCGCCGGTAAGGGGCATTTCACTGGCGAGGAAGCGTTGGCCCGTTGGGACGAGTGGGCGCATAAGCGTCCGCGCGACTATCAGGCTTTGATTAACCCAGACGCCGTGGATACGATTCGAGAGCTGCCGCGCCGTGGCGTTCGCGTGGCGCTTGCCAGCTCGTCTCCCATGGATAGCATCGAGGAAGTGCTCAACGCGTGCGGGCTGTCGGATGCCTTTGAGTATGTGGTGAGCGGCGAGCAGTTTAAGGAGAGTAAGCCCGAGCCCGACATCTACCTGCATGCGCTGGACCTGCTGGGGCTGCCCGCGAATCGCTGCTGCTGCGTTGAGGATTCGGTGCCTGGCATCACTGCCGGCAAGCGAGCCGGCCTGACGGTCGTTGCCAAGCGCGAGGAGCGCTTTGGCTTTAGCCAGGATGCCGCGGACAAGATTATCGACCAGCTGCCCGAGCTGCTTGAGCTTTCTTAGGAGCGCGGTAGTTGCGCGTTTTTCGGGTCTGATGAGTAAATAGCCGACATTTTGGTGCGACACCTAGCATACTTTAAGCTAATGCGGGCTTAAGGACTTGTTGAATGCCCTTAAGCCCGTTTTAGACTTAATTGTGCTTGGAGAGGGTATATGCCACCGACTGAAGGGCTAACTGACGGTAAAGCAGCGATACCGCTGTACCAACAGGTTATCGATATCATCAAAAACGAAATCAACTCCGGTGCCTACAAGGCAGGTGCGCGGATACCCAACGAATTCGAATTGGCTGAGAGCTATAAAGTTGGCCGCGTTACCGTGCGACGCGCTATTGAGGAGCTCGTCCAACAGGGCTATCTAACGAAGCGACAGGGGAAAGGCACGTTTGTCAATGCCCCCAAGCTCAAGCGCAAGATTCGCCAGAAGGATGACGTCCAGAGTTTTTCGGACGCATGCCGCGTTAACGGAATGGAACCGGGGGCGCGTGTCATTTCGAGAAAGATACTGCCGGCGGATTCCACCGAGGCACAGTTCTTTGGTGTTGCCGTTGGAACTGACTTGATCTGCGTTGAGCGCGTGCGTACTGCCGATGGCGTCCCTGTCATGCTCGAGAACAACATATATGTTTACGAGGACAACGCCTATCTATCAACGGCACCTCTATCTAACCAATCCATTTTTGAGTTCGTGCGCAACCGGACGGGCCGCACGCCCGCGTTTACCGACCCATGCACGCTTGAGATCGCGTGTGCGTCGCCCGAGGTCGCTCGGTTGTTGGCAGTTCCCGTTGGCGAACCCTTGTTTTATATGGAAGCCTTCTTTTTCGATGAGCAGCGGCGGCCGTTTATCATCGGTCGTCAGCGGATCGTTGGGTCTCGCTACGTTTTTGACATCTAGGACATTGCGTATGAAAGCGCCCGGTTGATCATCTCACCGGGCGTTTCCATACCGTTCACGGCGCAAACGCAACCGTTCAACCGCGTTGCGGCAATCAGTTTGAAATTATCTTGATGACGAGAAAAGCTGCTGGTAACCTATAGAACGTCATAGAACGTTTGCCTTGTGCAAACGTTGAAGCGAGATGCGATGCAGTCTCGAGTTCTTTGGAGGTATCTATGTCAGATACGAAGGCGAAGAAGACAAACAGACGTTTTAAGTTCAAATTACCGCATGTCTATACGATCATGTTCTTGCTGATCGTTGTCTTTGCGGTCTTGACTTGGATCGTTCCCTCTGGTCAGTATCAGCGCAAGACGATTTCGACAGCGGCGGGCGAGCGTGAAGTCGCCGTTGCTGGAACCTATGAACAGGTCGATAAGAACTACACCGATTCCGAGACCGGCGAGACCATCAATTTGGGGCAGGATATCTTCGCGGTCCTGCAAGCGCCCACTAAGGGCATCCAGGAGGCTGCCGACGTCGTTGCGTTCGTCTTATTGATTGGCGGGTCGTTCGCAATCATCACCAAGACCAACGCTTTGAATGCCGGCATGAGCCGTGTGATTAAAAAGCTCAAGAACAAGGATATCCTCATCATTCCCATCACGATGACGTTGCTGTCCATTTGCGGCACCACGTTTGGTATGTCTGAGGAAGCCCTGCCGTTCTATGCCATCTTCATTCCCATCATGATGGGTATCGGTTATGACTCGATGACGGCATTCATCATCTGCTTCCTTGGTCCTAACCTGGGATATTGCGCTTCGACCATCGATCCGTTTAATGTTTTGATCGCCCAGGGCATCATTGGCATCGAGGGCAATCCGCAACTGTGGCTGCGCGCCGTTTCTTGGGTCATCTTCACTGCCGTCGGTATCGCATGGGCCATGCGCTACGCCATGCGCGTCAAGAAAAACCCCGAGTCGTCCATTACGTACGAGGACGATAAGCTCAAGCGTATCGAGTTTTCCGTGACCGATGCCTCCATCGAGGAAGAGTTCACTACCCGTCAGAAGCTCGTGCTTATCGATTTTGCTTGCGGTATGGGCATTATCGTCTGGGGTCTTGTTACCCAGGGTTGGTACATGAATGAGATTTCCGCCGTGTTCCTTGGCATGGGCTTGCTTGCCGGTATCCTGGGCGGTCTTGACCAGCAGACGATTGCTGAGGAGTTCGTTAAAGGTCTCGCCGACTTTGCGTACGCCGCCATCGTTATCGGTATCGCTCGCGGTATTCTGGTCATCGCCGAGGGCGGCATGATCATCGACACCATCCTCCAGACGCTCGCTACTGCGCTCGCCGGTGCACCCGCCGCCGTCTACACCACGTTTATGTATATCGTCCTTGGCCTGCTCTCTTTGCTGGTTCCCTCGAGTTCTGGCCTGGCGGCACTCACCATGCCCGTTATGGGCCCCCTGACCGAGCTCATGGGCCTCAATCCCGAGGCGGCCGTTACCGCGCTCCAGTTTGCCAACCAGACCATCAACACCATCAGTCCCGTGGCGGGCATGACGGTTGCCGGCCTTGGCGTGGCTAAGATTTCGTTTGGCCAATGGTGGAAGACCATTTGGAAGTTCTTCATCTTCATGGTCGTCTTTGGCCTGATCGTAACTGCAATTTCTGGCATGCTTCCGGCGTAGGTGGTTGTGATGTCTGATCGTTTGACGGTCCTGACGTCTAAGAGCGTCTTTACCGGTACGGGGGACCTGCCGTTTGAAGGTTTCGTAGCGGTCCGTGACAATCGAATTGAGGCGGTTGGCACCAAGTGTGAGGCAGCTTCGTATTTGACCCAGGCGGACGAGGTAGTTGACCTGGGCGACCGCACCGTCATGCCTGGCCTGATCGATGTACATACCTTCTATACAGGCTGGGCGCTGCGGACGTTGGGGTCTGATCTGTCCGGCATCGCCGATGCCAAAGAGGCCGTGTCGCTCTTGCGTGCATGGAAAGAAGATCATCCGGATTGCGCGGCGGCTTTTGGCCGCAACCTGCCCGAAACGTTGGCATCGGATGCCGAGAACGCAGATACGTCAGCTGTGTTTGACGATTGTTTTGGCGATATCCCTGTCGTCTGCTTTACACCGGGTGCGGAGACCTGCGTTCTCAATGCTGCCGCCAGTGCGCGATACGGCTTCACACCCCAGGCGTGCTATGCCGAGAAGATCTGGCGCATGATGAGCGATTTCCTCGCGCTGCCCGAGGTACGTGCGGGGTATTCGGACTACATGAGCATGCTTAACGAGCGCGGCGTTACCGCCATCAAGGAGATGGCGTTTGATGACTACTACGGTTTTGCCGACGAAATGGCTCGCCGTGAGGAATCTGGTGAGCTGACGGTTCGCGTCTCTATGATGTCGCAGCCGGTGGGTGCCGGTGCAAATCTGTCGTATGCTCGCGAGGCACGAGAGCGCTTTCGGGGACCGTTCGTTCGTTTTTCTGGCTTCAACCGTATGACCGATCGCGGCGTATGGGCGGGGCTTGCCGAGATGATTGACCCCTATGAGGACACGGCCGATGCGGGAGCTGCCGGCAAGACGGTTGTCGAGGAGCCCGAGTGGGATCTGATTGAGAACGAGCTGCGCGCAATTGATGCTGACGGCTTCCGATATTCTTTGCATTGCCAGGGCGATGGCGCCGTTCGTCGCACCGTGGCGCTCTATGCCTCGCTGCCTCGAGACGAGCATGGACGGTTGCTTCGCCGCCATGCGATTACCGATCTCGAGAACTCTGACCCGACCGATCTTGTCGAGTTTGGCAAGTTAGGTGGAATTTGCGAGGTCTATCCGCAGATTTTGACGCTGGACAGGCGCGAGGACTGCCTGTCGATGATGCGTCGACAAATTGGCGAGACGCGACTTTTGCATAGCTGGAATCGCCGCGGCATGGAAGATTCCGGATGCACAGTGTGCTGTGGCACGGATTTACCGCTGTTGATTCCGAGCTTGGGCGAGTCAATCTACAGTGCGTGCGGCGGATACTTCGACGACGGACTGCCCGTGAATGAGGTCAACGCGCTGACGCTTGTCGAGCTCTTGCGCGCTTGGACTGCCGGGGGCGCGTACGACCTGATGCGCGAAGACGAGCTGGGTACGCTCGAGGTCGGCAAGCTTGCCGATATTTGCGTGCTCGATCGGGATGTGTTTGACCTCGATTATCGCGACGCACGCGATCTTGCGGTTGATATGACGATGTCGGACGGACAAATCGTGTTCGATCGAAATAAGGAGGCATAAGATGTCTGAATCCAAGCCGACGCTGCGCCGCGAGCAGATTGCGGGCATGAATATCCACTACATCATGTGGTCGCTCGATTACTTCCTTGATGTGCAGCAGCGTTTGGGCTTTGAGTCCATTGAGCTGTGGTGTGCGGAGCCGCATGTGACGCTCGACCACACGGGCTACTTTGAGGCTGAGGTCCTGGCGAAAAAGGCTGCAGACCGTGGGCTTAGGTATCGTACTCTGTGCCCCGAGAATGTTGTCTATCCTTGGCAATACTGCGCACGCAAGCCGCTGCATGAACAGCGCAGCCTGGCGTACTTTAAGCACGGCATTGAGCTTGCCGAGGTACTTGGGTGCGACCGTATGTCCGTCAACTCGGGCTGGGGCGACTGGGACGAGGATCGCGAGGAAGCCTGGAAGCGCAGCCGCGAGCACTTGTCCATTCTGGCGGAGTATGCCGGCGAGCACGGTCTGGTGCTTACGATGGAAAGCCTGCGTCCCGAGGAGAGTAACCTTGTGACGACGGTTTCCGATGCGAAGCGCATGATTGACGAGGTCGCGAGCCCGTACTTACAGCCCATGGTTGATACAACCGCGATGGGCGTTGCAGGCGAGACGCTCGAGGACTGGTTTGCCGCCTTTGGTGATGGGGCAATTCACGAGATGCACTTTATCGACGGTGACCCGTATGGCCATCTGGTGTGGGGCGATGGCAAGCACGATATGGACGCCTTCGTCGCCACGCTCAACGCCCATGGTTTTGACGGCATGCTGGGCCAGGAAATTACGGACGGTCGTTACTACGATGACCCGGCGGCGGCAGATGCCAAGAACATGGCCGCATTCGAGAAATATCTGATTGACTAAAACAACTATCGGCCACGCAGCCAATCTCATTGATTGCGGACCAAACAAGAAAGGAACTGGATATGAACGCACACGATCTGATCAAAGAGGCAATTGCCGAGAAGGGCAAGTTCGACAGCGTCTACTGGATTGCTTGCGGTGGCTCCATGATCGATTTGATCCCGGCTCATGACCTTCTGCAGCGCGAGGCAACCACCTTCACTTCGTATATCTATACCGCGCGTGAATTCGACATTATGCGTCCGCGTCGTCTGGGCGAGAAGTCCCTGGTCATCGCTTGTAGCCACAGTGGCAACACCCCCGAGGTCGTCGAGGGCTGCGAGATTGCCCTTGCTGCCGGCGCTACGGTGATCGCCCAGACCGACAACGCTGGATCTAAGATCGACTCCGGCAAGTGGACCACGTGGGTCTACCCGTGGGGCGAGGGTGTGCCGCAGGCCGAGGTCCCCGCTGGTATTTCGCTGTCGCTTGCGGCAGAGCTGCTCGATCAGCAGGAGGGCTACGCCGATCTTGCCGATATGTATGCCGGTATCGCCGAGATGGATAAGATTCTTCCCCCGGCACGCGAGAAGGTAAATGCCGAGCTGGGCGATCGCTTTGCCAAGCTTTGCCAGGAGCACGAGTTCTTCTATATTCTGGGCAGCGGTCCCAACTTTAGCCAGACCTACGGTTTCGCTATCTGCTCTCTTATGGAGATGCAGTGGCAGCACTGCAGCTACATCCACTCTGCCGAGTACTTCCATGGCCCCTTCGAGGCTACTCAGGATGGCGTTTTTTACTTCCTGCAGATGGGCTCCAGCGAGTGCCGTGCTATGGACGAGCGCGCCCTGGCGTTCCTTAAGACGCATACCGATACGCTGATGGTGCTCGATGCCAAGGAGTACGGTATGGAAGCCGTGCCGGCGAGCGTCCGTGCCTATCTGGACCCGGTGCTGTTCTATGCCATGAACTGCGAGCTGCGTGCTGCACGCGGCAAGGTGTTTGATCACGATCCCGATTTCCGTCGCTATATGGGTGTTGTCGAGTACTAGAAGGGACAAAGGCCATGGCATTTAACGTTAACGCGCTCGGATTTGGCGACAACGTCGTCGATCGCTACGAGCATATCCATACTATGTATCCTGGCGGCAATGCGGTGAACTTCGCCGTTTATGCCAAGAAATGCGGTGCCGCACGCTCCGCATACATGGGCATTTTTGGCAATGACGCCGCTGCCGAGCATGTCATTGCAAGCCTCGAGGATGAGGGTATCGAGCTTGACAAGTGCGAGCAGATGATTGGCGAGAACGGAGCGGCTCGCGTCACCGTCGTTGACGGTGACCGTGTCTTCCTTGGCTCCAACGAGGGCGGTATCCGTGGCGATGCGCGCTATGTCCTCGATCGCTTTGACCTTTCGTACGTGAAGCAGTTCGATGTGGTTCATTCGGGCAACTATTGCTTTACCGAGCGCGAGCTGCCCAAGCTGAAGGCTGCGGGCGTCACGGTCTCTTTTGACTTTTCGGACGACTCCACCGACGAGTACTACGAGCAGATTGCGCCCTACGTCGATTTCGCTTTCTTTAGTGCGGCGGATGCCGCGAGTGAGGACGAGATTCGCGAGCGTCTGGCATGGGTGAAGGGCTTGGGTCCGCGTTTTGTGTCGGCTACGGCGGGCGCCGAGGGCTGCATTGCTTACGACGGCGAGCGTTATTACCGCCAGCTGGCTAAACCGGTAACGGACATGAAGGACACCATGGGGGCGGGCGACTCGTTCCTCACCTCGTTTTTGATGTGCTATCTCGATTCCGCCAAGCGTGGTGAAGATGGCGCCGAGGCCATCGAGCGTGCGCTCGACTTTGCTGCCGGGTTTGCCTCGACCGTGTGCGGCATGGAAGGTTCTTGGGGCCACGGAGCACCAATCGTCGAATAGCTTAAGAAAGCGTACGGCGGTCTGGCTATGAGGCTTTGGACGGCCGATGCAAAACAATAAGCGAAACGCGAAAAGGGGGCTCGCCATGTGGTGGGTCCCCTTTTGAACATTGGAGAAGACCATGGGTATTAAAGCGTGCGCGGCTGGTTTTTGCTGTGCGGACGTCTATCAAAACATCGGCGTGTTCTATCCGACTGGTAATGGCATTGACTGGGGTATCCATCTTGCACGAATGGGAGTTTCGGTATCCGCCGTGTCGGTTGTCGGCAAGGACGAATACGGAGACAAGATGAGAGAGGCGCTGGCCGCTGAGGGGTTCGATATCTCACATCTGCGGGTGGAGGATGGCGACACCTCGGTGATGCTCATGGCATTGAAAGACGGCGTCGATCGCGTGCATCTCGAGGCAATCGATGGCGTAATGGAGACATATCGACCGAATGAAGATGACCGGGCGTTTATCCTAGAGCATGACATCATTCATACCGACCTGTTTGGCAATTGTTTGGACCTCCTGCCCGAATGGCATGATGCGGGCAAGACGGTGGTTATGGACTTCTCGGTGTTCAGCCAGGATCCCGAATATGCCTGCGAGGCTCATTTTCCTTACGTAGACTATGCGTTTATGTCGTTTGAAGAGGACACTCCGGAGCTGCGTGATTGGGTACGTCACGTACAGAAGTTGGGGCCGCGGGTGGCAGTTGCCACGCTTGGCGAGAAGGGAAGCATTGCCTTTGACGGCGAACGCTTCTATGAGTGCGGGATCGTACCGGCGGAGAAGGTCGTTAACACCGTGGGCGCCGGTGACTCGTATATCGCCGGGTTTACCAAGGGCGTGATTGATGGCCTTGATATTCCGGCGTGTATGAAGGCGGGCGCCGAGCTTTCGTCCCGCGTCATCGGCTCTTTTGAGCCGTACTAGGGTCAAATGCTTGGAAAGGAGTGCGAAATGGTTATCGACATGTTGGTCCAGCCCATGCTCTACGGCGAGATCTATACGCCGGGTGATGAGCCTGATGGATTCGGTTTTTGGTCACGAGAATTTGGTATGGGGCATATGGGCCCCATGGATTGGGATGAGCTTCAAGTCGAGATGGACGTCTGTGATGTGCAGAAGAGCGTGCTCATGCCGCTCGATGTAACCACGGCATGCGGAGGGCATTTTGGCACCAATGACCAGATTGCCATGCTGGTTGCCGCGCATCCCGATCGTCTGTGGGGATTTGCGAGCGTAGATCCGCAGGTGAGCGGTGCCGCAGACGAATTGGGGCGCGCCTTTACCGAGTTGGGGGCAAAGGGGCTTTGCCTGCATCCGGCAAAGCAGGGTTTTGCTCCCGATGATGCCGTGGCCGAGCCGCTTTACGAGCTGTGCGAGCGCTATAACAAGCCGGTAGTTTTCCATGCCGGTATGTCTTGGGAGCCGGGCGCAGAGCTCTCGCGCAGTAATCCGCTTGTATTTGAGCACACAATCGCAACGCATCCAAATGTGCGTTTTAGTTTGACCCACTTTGGCTGGCCCTGGGTGCGCGAGACCGTGGCGATGCTGCTCAAGTATCCCAACTGCTACACGGACACCTCTATCACTTACATCGATTCGCCCGAGGAGATGATGCAGCGTCTTTTCACGGTCGATATGGGGCCGCTGTGGTATGAGCGCGCGCTATCGCATCAAGTGATGTTCGCCAGCAATACGCCGCGCTTCCGTGCGTTCAAACTCAAACGGGCGCTCGATACCGTGTCCATGCGCGATGATGCGCGAGAAAGGCTCTACTGGGGTAATGCCCTGCGTTTTCTTGAAGGGGATGAGTGAACATGGTGACGCTCGAGACATTGAGCTATCTATCGACTGCTCCGGACCAGTTCATCGATATTACCGAAGACGTGCACGCTGCCATTGAACGCAGCTCGGTGACGAATGGCTTGGCAGCGATTATTTTGTCGCATACGACCTGTGGAATCGTGGTAAACGAGGGGCTGCCCTGCGTGGAGACGGATCTTATGGAGACGCTTGATCGCATCGCCCCGCTAGATGCCCCCTATGCGCATGCACACTTCCTGCCGAGCTATGGAGCCACCGGCAACAACTCCTGTGGGCATATCAAGAGCATGATTTGTGGAAACAGCTGCTTCTTTCCCGTCCAAGATGGCCACATCGTGTGTGGAGGTGCCCAGAACATCTATCTTGCGGAGTTTGACGGTCCGCAGAAGCGAAAAGTGTACGTTGAGGTGCTGGGGGAGTAACGTCCCTGCAATAACCCTATGAAGGAGCACGCTATGTCGTTTCTAACCTCGATGTTCAAGACCGAAAAGCCGGTTATCGGAATGCTGCACCTGCGTCCTCTGCCGGGCGATCCACTGTATTACCCGGGCGGAAGCGTGTCGCAGGTCGTGGAAGCCGCCAAGCGCGATCTCGAAGCGTTGCAACGGGGCGGTGTCGATGGCATTTTGATTACCAATGAGCTCTCGATGCCCTATGAGCAGCACGTTTCTCCCTCAACCCTTGCATCGATGGGCTATGTAATCGGGGTTCTGTCCCATGATTTGTCGACCCCTTGGGGAGCTGAGGCTATTTACGATGGTGATGCCACAATCGAGCTGTGCGCTGCCGTCGATGCGCAGTTCACGCGCTGCAATTTTTGCGGTGCCTGGACCGGTGATCTCGGGCTGATTAACCGAGATTTCGCTCACACCATGCGTCGCAAGACGGCGCTGCGCCTGGACGACCTCAAGCTTTTTCACTTCATCACGAGCGAGGGGGAGGTTTATCTCAACGACCGCACGACTGCGGACATTGCCGATTCACTTCTCTTTAATTGCCTACCGGATGCGATGGTCATCGGCGGTTCGGCTGCCGGTCGTGGTGCTTCGGGCGAGCTTGCCGATGAGGTCCGCGAGCGTGTTGGCGAAGTGCCTGTGGTATGTGGCACCGGTTGTCGCGAAAATACCGTGGCTGACGTATTTGCTCACTACGATGGCGCGTTTGTCGGCACCTGCTTAAAGCGCGACGGAAAGCTGGATGCCCCGGTTGATGTTGAGCGGGTAGTTCGTTTTATGGCTGCCGCTCGTACGGCGCGAGGGGAGTAGGCACCTATGGCGTTCTATCTGGGTATTGATATTGGGACAAGCGCCTCTAAAGGCGTTTTAATCGATGATCGATGCAATATCGTTTGCCAGGCCTCTTGTGGACACGAGACGGACAACCCGCGTGATGGATGGTACCAGCATGATGCGGAGGCAGTTTGGTGGGGAGATTTTTGCCGCTTGTCGCGCGAGCTGGTGGTGCGATCGGGGGTTAATGCGGCGCAGATTGGATGCGTGGGCCTTTCCGCATTGGGTTGCGACTGCGTACCGGTCGATACCGAGTGCAACGCGCTGGCACCCGCGATTTTATATGGAGTCGATGCACGTTCGAAGCCGCAGATTGACGAGCTTCTTTCCGAATATGGGCCAGATCGCGCACGCGAGCTTTTCGGGCACGATCCCTGCTCATCAGATATTGCTCCTAAGATCTTATGGTTTAAGGAGAATATGCCCGAGGTGCACGAACGTGCCGCGAAGTTCCTGACGGCGTCATCGTTTCTGTGCGCGAAGTTGACGGGGCGTTTTACGGTGGACCGTTATTTGGCGGAGGATTTTCTTCCCCTATACGATCGCTACACTTGGAAGGTTGATGCTCGGGAATGTGCTCGTTTCTGCCGGCCTGACCAGATGGCGGAGGTAATGTCGGCTACCGATATTGCCGGGGTGATTACGCAGCGTGCGGCTGAGGCGACGGGGCTCGTGGCAGGGACACCTGTCTTGGTGGGAACGGGCGACTCTGGTGCCGAGGCCATTTCGACGGGTGTATTCCGTCCCGGCGATATGATGGTTCAGTTGGGGAGCACGGCGTATTTCATCTACTTAGCTGATCATATGGTCGATGATGCTCGCCTGTGGCCAGGGACGTTTATCATTCCCGGAACTTACGGGATCTGCGCGGGGACCAATACAGCGGGTGCACTCACATCGTGGCTGCGCCAAGAGCTGTATCGCGACGCCGTAGAGGCCGAGGGCCACGGTGGCCCCGATGCATATTCGGTTATGGCGCATGATGCCGCCGATGTGGTGCCGGGTGCCGATGGGCTCCTGTGTCTGCCGTACTTTGCGGGGGAGCGTACTCCGCTCAACGATCCCGAGGCGCGTGGCGTCTTCTTTGGCCTGACCGGAAGGCATACGCGAGCCCATATGGTTCGCGCCGCCTTGGAAGGCGTCGCGTATACCGTTGCATCCCATGTCGACATTATCGAGCGAGAGCATGGACTGCCAATTGGGCGCATTATGCTTGTCGGAGGTGGAACCAAGAATCCAATTTGGATGCAAGCTATCGCCGACGTATGCGGGCGCGAGGTCTCGGTTGCCAAGGTTACGGTGGGCGCATGCTTCGGTGATGCCATTATGGCAGCTCTCGCAGGTGGCGCCTATACATCATGGGATGAACTCGCCCGAGTCCTTGGCGTTGCGCAAACAATCGTGCCCGATATGACTGCCCACGAGCTATATGCGTCGCGTCGTCATATCTTTGACGAATTGTATACACGCAACCGTGATCTCATGCACGAATTGGTGTAATGCCGCCGAACTGTACCGCCTTCCAATAAGGACTGCGTTGTGCGATTCGCATGTCCCTTGGCATTTTTGCCCACAGGGGTTAGCGAAGGTCAAAAACAGAGTGCGCAGTTGCTAAAACTACCGACTCGATGTGCTTTGCGTCACAGTTTTTGAGTGAGGCAATGTGCACCGAGGTCCTTGCGAGCGATCTGATGAGCGATTGCACACTTGTTTCTGTGTTTGGCTCGGCCGGCGCATCGGTCTCGAGCAGTAGACGGTCGAGTGGAATCTGTCGGGCATATTCGCGACCGCGCTTGGTGGCGAGCATACGCTCGTTCACGGAAAAATAGCAGCCTGCGTTTCGCGCGCGGACGAGTTCGTCCGAAGTGCCGCTAAACCAGTGGAAGATGATAACGGGGGAGTCGGAGTTTGGGATGAGTAGTCCATGCGATTCGAGGACGTTCAGTACGGTTCCCGCCGAACGAACGGCGTGAATTGATATCACGCGCCCGGTAAGAGGATGCTGCACGAGCGCATCGCAGAGCCGGTCAAATGCCTGTATTTGTAGCGGCTCACTTCCAGCAAAGCGCGCGGAAAAGTCGAGTCCGACTTCGCCGATATAGCGCTCTTGGGCAGCAACTTCGCAAAGCAGATTGATTTCAGCGTTGCCACATCGTCCGTCGGCGAGCCACCAGGGATGGAGGCCGATGCCGGCAAAGATATTTGAACGGCCGCAGGCGCGCTTCTTGGCGCGTGCAAAGTCGTGCGGATCGACGCCGCAGTCAAATAGAATCAGGCCCAGCGCCGTTGCCTCATCGGCAACGGCGTCCGGGTGAGCCATTAGATCAAGATGGCAGTGTGCATCAAATAACCGGGGCTCCATCTCGGCGCGCTCCGCTAGTCTAGGCGCTGGCCATCGGCGCGCACGCGCTCGGTGCCGCGGCCACTGATCTGACGGATAACCTCGCCGGCGATCATCTGGCCCATGATGGGCGGCATAAAACTGGCAGTTCCCAGCTCGGTGCGCTCGTGGATGTTGGAAGGATCGCGGGGCTGTGTCTTAACCGATTCCTCGCAGCTAAACAGTACGTGTAGGCTCTTGATTCCGCGCTTCTTACATTCTTTGCGCATAATGCGGCTCATGGGGTCACGTACCGTATCGAAGATGTCGGCAAAGCGGAGGCACTCGGGATGGAGTTTGTTGGCCCCGCCCATGGAGCTAACCAAACGGATGTCATGGTCCTGAGCATATTTGGCAATGGCGAGCTTGGCCGAGATGGTGTCGATGGCGTCGATGACGTAGTCGAGTTTACCGTTCGTTTGCTCCAAAACGCGTGCGAAAAATTCGTCGATATTGTCGCTCAACAGGTATTCGGTGCGCTTGATGACGGTGGCGGCAGGGTTGATATCGTTGATCATGGCTTCCATTACGTCCACCTTGCGCTTGCCGATGGTGCTATGAAAGGCGATGGCCTGGCGGTTGATGTTGCTGGGCGCGATGATGTCCTTGTCCAGGATCACAAAATGACCGATGCCGCCGCGGGCGAGCGCTTCGCAGCAGTTGGATCCCACGCCGCCACAGCCCAGCACCAGCACCGTGGCGTTGGCGAGTTTATCGAGCGCCTCACGGCCCATGATGATCTCGAGCTTGGTGTCGCGTGTCTCGACGGGAGCTGCGGCTGCGGTTTCGGTCATAGACATCCTCCGATGGGGAAGCGAATCGTGTTTTAGCTATCACCATTATAGGTATTATCGCGATTCCATTTGAGCCCTAGGGGCTTGTTGAAATGAGGCAGTGATTCGCATAAGATGAAGCAGATGGCACCCGTTGCCGCGGGTTAGCCAACTCCGAAACACGTTTATGGCGTGAGAAGTGGCCGTCTTCGCATTACGCGGGGGCGGCTATTTTTTTGAGTGTAAGATTAGATAATTAGACAAACATCTAAATAACGAGTATACTGTGCGCGTCGTGAGAGATAGTGAGAGGAGGTCCTATGCCGGGAGAGGGTTTTAAGGCGCTTGCCGATCCAACGCGACGGCGCATTTTGGAGTTGCTGCGCGAGGGCAATTGTACGGCCGGGGAGCTTGCCGAGCATTTTGACATCAGCAAGCCGTCATTGAGCCATCATTTGGCGACGCTCAAAAACGCCGGGCTGGTGACCGACGAGCGCCATGGCCAAAACATCGTTTACAGCTTAAACACCACCGTCATGCAGGACTTGATTGGCTGGTTTATGGGCTTTACAGACACTGAAGGTGATGAGGATGAATAACGAAAACAAGGGCATTCACGCCACGGGGGTATCGCCGCGTGTATGGGCCATGCTTGTTGTGGTCTGCGCTATTAATGTCGCGGCGCACCTTATGGTGATGCCGAGCTTGCCTGCGCAGATTCCCACGCACTGGGGCGCGAACGGCGCTGTCGACGGTTGGGGTCCTAGCTGGATGGCCTCCGCGCTCGGCGTGCTGCCTCTGGCGCTTCTCGCAATGTTCTGCGTGGTGCCGCGCATCGATCCCAAAGGTGAGGCATATCGAACCTCGGGTAAGTTCTATCAGGGCTTCGTAATTGCCTTCACCTTGTTCATGTGCGCCATAAGCTGGCTGGGAGAGCTTACGGTCTGGGGCGTGGTGCCGGCGGTCGGTTCGGTCAACGTGCTGATTTCCGGTGCTGTCGGTTTGCTGTTCATTGGTGTGGGTAACTACTTGCCGCGTGTGAAGCAGAACTATACGCTCGGTATCAAGACGCCCTGGGCGCTTGCCGATCCCGAGAACTGGCGCCGTACGCAGCGTTTTGGCGGTGCCTGCTTTATGGTGCTGGGTATTGGCCTGATTGTGATGGGCGTGGCGGGTAGCGTGCTTTCGAGTGAAGTCGTCGCCGCGGTGATTGCGGTGCTGGCGTTTGGTTCAGCTGGCGCTGCCTACGTCTATTCGTATCTGCTGTGGCGCAAATCGCAGCGAGCCGTTCGCTAAGGTTGCGGAAAACTAGCGTACGCAGTTCATAGTATGTTCCGGGGGACTTTTCCCAGGTAGTATTAGGGGGTGTGGGCAACCATGCCCCTTTTCGTTAAGTTTCAGAGCTGGTTTCCTCATTTCGTTTCCACTAAAGCGAAGCAAGAATAGGGAAACAGCAGGTAGAAAGGATAAAACAGGCAAATGGCGGAGTTTATCTACCAGATGTATCAGGCTCGCAAAGCCCATGGCGACAAGGTGATTCTTGACGACGTGACCCTGAGCTTCTATCCCGGTGCTAAGATCGGCGTTGTGGGTCCCAACGGCATGGGTAAGTCGACCCTGCTCAAGATTATGGCCGGTATCGAGGAAGTCTCCAACGGCGATGCCAGGCTCACCCCCGGCTACACCGTAGGAATCCTGCAGCAGGAGCCGCCGCTCGATGACGACAAGACCGTCATCGAGAACGTGCGCATGGCGTTTGGCGATATGATTGCCAAGGTCGATCGCTTCAACAAGATCGGCGAGGAGATGTGCGACCCGGATTGCGATATGGACGCCCTCATGGCCGAGATGGGCAAGCTCCAGGACGAGATCGACGCCGCCGACGGCTGGGATATCGATTCCAAGCTCGGTCAGGCCATGGACGCCCTGCAGCTGCCCGATTCCGACATGCCGGTCAACGTGCTTTCCGGCGGCGAGCGCCGTCGCGTGGCCCTGTGCAAGCTGCTACTCGAGGCTCCCGACCTGCTGCTGCTCGACGAGCCCACAAACCACCTGGACGCTGAGTCGATCCTGTGGCTCGAGCACTTCCTGCATAACTATCAGGGCGCGGTGCTTGCCGTCACACACGATCGCTACTTCCTGGATAACGTTGCCGAGTGGATCTGCGAGGTCGACCGCGGTCACCTTTATCCCTACAAGGGCAACTACTCCACGTATCTGGAGACCAAGGCCGCCCGTATCGAGGCTCAGGGTAACCGCGATGCCAAGCTCGCCAAGCGCATGGAGGCCGAGCTCGAGTGGGTACGCAGCTCGCCCAAGGCTCGCCAGGCCAAGAACAAGGCCCGTCTGGCTCGCTACGAGGAGATGGAGGCCGAGGCCCGCGCAAGCCAGAAGCTCGACTGGACCGACATCCGCATCCCTGTGGGCCCGCGTCTGGGCAACAAGGTGCTCGAGGCCCATCACCTGCACAAGGAGTTCGATGGCCGCGTGCTCATCGACGACCTTTCATTTACCCTGCCGCGTAACGGCATCGTGGGCGTCATCGGCCCCAACGGTGTCGGCAAGACCACGCTCTTCAAGACCATCGTGGGTTTGGAGCCGCTGACTTCGGGCGAGCTCGAGGTGGGCGAGACCGTCAAGATTTCTTACGTCGACCAGAACCGTTCCGGCATCGACCCCGATAAGAACCTATGGGAGGTCGTCTCGGACGGCCTGGACCACATGATGGTCGGCGAGACCGAGGTTCCGAGCCGCGCGTACGTGGCGAGCTTTGGCTTTAAGGGCCAGGACCAGCAGAAGCGCGCTGGCGTGCTCTCCGGTGGCGAGCGCAACCGTCTGAACTTGGCGCTTACGCTCAAGCAGGGCGGCAACCTGCTGCTCCTCGACGAGCCCACGAACGACCTCGACGTCGAGACGCTGTCCTCGCTCGAGGCGGCGCTGCTCGAGTTCCCGGGCTGCTCGGTGGTCATTAGCCACGACCGTATGTTCCTGGACCGCGTCGCCACGCACATCCTGGCGTGGGAGGGCACCGACGAGAATCCGGGCAACTGGTATTGGTTCGAGGGCAACTTCGAGGCCTATCAGGCCAACCGCATCGAGCGCCTGGGCGAGGACGCAGCCCAGCCGCATCGTATTCACCGCAAGCTCACGCGCGACTAGTAGCAAGTAGAAAGGCCGCCAGCAAGGGCGGCCTTTCTTGTAGCAATTGCACTGCAGCTATGTCCTGGCTGCTGGTTTGATTCATAATCAAAGTCATCTCTTTGGGATTAAAGCCCGTTTTTGCTATGAGTGATTTTCTAATTCCGTTTAAAACGTAAAGACGTATTGGGTTACAAGGACATAAGCAAATCGAATTGAAATATAACCAGTGCTGTAACGTTACAAAAAAGGTTATAGAATAGGAGTATCTTATAAGTCGCTCCTCTAGAAAGAAGAACATATGCTTTCGCGTCGTCGTTTTCTGCAACTTGTCGCGTCTTCAATTGTCGCCTTAGCCGCACGTCCGAAAGGGGTTTTTGCTTCGACGGGCAATATTGATGGTGAGCAGATACAATTTACTTCAGAAATTGCGCAAGAGCTTGCCGATAAATATATAAAGGGACTCCTCGGCTCTTCGTATACGCCTTCTGATCCTATTCCTTTTGTAGACGTTGATGGGTCCCCGCTTGGCTACATTGTTCCGGTTGTAACATTCAATAGAGCCGCGGGCTATTTGGTTTTAGATGCTTCAGATGATGAAATACTTACGGGATATCGTTTTGGAGACGGCTTAGTCAGCCCTATGGATCGGGGAGGAGATCTTGGTGTTGAGTCTTATTCTTTCAATAACCCAGTCGTAATGATCAATCCATTCGAATTCGGTGTGCAATCTTTGGACGGTTCAATAACAACAAATTGCGGAAGAACAATCCCGGCTGTTTCCATAGAAGGACGGCCTGTCGTTTTATCGAATAAACCTTCAAGCTGGAACGATGTCGTAATTTACGCAACTCAAATGCAGGATTACACAGTATCTGGATTTCGTTCCATTTCTCAGTTTATGTCATATGATGAAAGCGAGATTAAGAGGCTTACTGCCCACTATGCTTGTATGGTGACAGCTTTTTCGAACGTTGCGGAACTGTATGGCATTGCCAATTTATATAGCGACCCTTCGCAATATATGCAGATATGGAATTACACCAATACCCATGCTCTTTCCGATGAAGAACAGACTGTTCCCGGCGTTGTTTTGGGCGGAACGCCGATATCAACCTGTGCAACGGGGTTTACAAATTACTGCGCAAGCAGAGGAAGTACTCTTATCGCCCGCACTGTCTCCTCTCCGGCTATCGCGAGCATTCAAAATGAGATTAACTCTAATAGACCGAATGTTTTACATGCGAGTTTGTACAACGGATCAGCCCATTCTGTAACAGCGGAGGCTTACGCCACACTTACTGGTAAGAAAACTGGAGAGACAAGGCAGATGATTGGCATAGCGGACGGCTGGAATTCATCTTTATCCTTCCTGAAGTATGATCAGAGCTATTATGCGTGGACTTATGGAACGACTTTTTCGAAGTAGGACGATTCGTCTAGCTCTGTCTTTGGTGCTGATGGCTTCATTGGTGGGCTGTTCAACAAAGGAAGAGATATCGCGCGGAGGTTCCGGAGAAGTGACTGCGACAGACTCAGGTTCATTAGAAATAGCTGGCGGGCATGCCGATGTGATGTTACAAGGAAAAGGCGTGCTTAGGTCGATTGATGCTGAAGACGCTGTCTGCTCAATAGAGGATTTGAAGACAGGTGAAACTGCATCGTACCGAGTTTCAGATAATGCTGCGAATATGATTGAGTCGATACCGACTGGAGCGCAGGTTTCTTTTAGATACTTTGCTCCGCAACTTGAGGATGAGCTTGCTTCTCTGGTGTCTATATGCGCCGATGACAACTAAAAGGCCTGAATTCAAACGGCCTCGGATGGTCAATTGGCTATCCGAGGCCGTTTTTTACTCGACCGGGGCTTCGACCTTGTCGATGGCCCAGGTGGCTCCGAGGCCGCCGGTGGTGTTGCGGCGAATGCGTACGGTGACTTCGTGGCGTTTGCCGGCCTGTGTGTAGCGCAGGGGGAAGCTCGCGCGGTTACGGCCAGCCTCGATGGTACCGCGCTCGCGGGCGATCCAGTAGTACTCGCCGACGATGCCGAGCGTGTCGGCGCCGTAGGGGAGATAGGTCGACAGCTGGTGCAGAAGCGGGCCGGGGCAGAAGACTTCGGTTGCGAAATCGACGGGGAAGTTCTCGGGGATGGTCGGTGCTGCGGGTGCAGGTGCCGGTACTGCAGCGGGGACCGGAGCCGGTGCCGGTGCGGGTGCGGGAATCTGGTCATAGACGGGTGCGGATGCGGACTCGATGACGGGTGCAGACTCGGGCGCCGGTTCTGGCTTAACTGCGGAATCTGTCGGTTCCACGGAGACGGATGTGTCTTCAGTCTCGGTTTTGGCGTCGGCTTGCGGGGCGTCCTCTGCCTCGACAGACGGCTTTGTCTCGACCGGCGTGGATGCCATGGTGGTGATGCCGGCGTTGGCGTTCTCGGGGTCATAGACGACCGTGAGCGAGATGGCGGGCTGCGGTGCCTCGGGCTCCGATGCCGCCTCGGTAGCGTCCTGTTCTGCGAGTTCTTCGGGCTGATCGTCCTCGGCCTCGTTGCCAAAGACATCGCTGTTTTGGAGCGCAGGCGTCTCGGGTTGGTCAGCGGCTTCTTCGGTTGTCGACTTGGGCGCTTCGTTGAGCTCCACAGTTGCTTCCTGCTCGGATATGACTTCGGGATCGGTCGTGGCGGCGATTTCGGGTTCGGCTTCTGCTGCTACCTCAATAGCGACTTCGATCTCTGTCTCGGGCTCGGGCTCCGGAGCGACTTCGGCCACGGACTCGGGCTCGGGACGCTTAACGTGCTTGGGACGCACGGCTTTGAGGTCCTTCTCGCCGCGCTTTTTCTTTTTGTAGGACTGCTTGGCGCCCTTGGTGGCCTTGGGCTTGTCCTCGCCCTTGGCAAGTGCGGCATCCCATGCCTCGTTGGCGATGACCGTGGCATACAGGCGACCGCCCTTAAAGACAGTCAGCTTAATGCAGTCGTCGAGTTCCTCGAGCAATTCGCGCGTGGACTCGAAGCCCAGGTCATAAGCAGCCATGTCGCCAGCGGCGAGAGCCTCCTCGACCTGCGTCATAAACGTTTGCTTACCGCATCCGATTGCATCGCGCAGCAGGCGATACAGATAGATGTGGTTGCCCAGCGAAAGCGTGGGCGTAACTATTGTCTTGCTCATGGCAAATCTCCTCTTTACACATGTAAAGCATCTTACCATCGCATGGCGCTCGCCATGACGGCGCCCAAGGCAAACGGGCGCGAACCGCTTTCGATTCGCGCCCGTTGTACAGGTCGGTTATCTGTGAGAGGCAAATGTGCTTAGTTGCCCGATGCCGTGCCTTGGCTCGAGTTGCCAGATGCCGTGCCGGACGCGGTTCCGCTCGAGCTGTTCGAGCTGTTGGTGTTACTGCTGTCTGCTGTGCCCGTTCCCGAAGTGGTGTCGCTCGTCTGGTCGCCCGTGCTCGTCTGCGAACCGTCAGCCGTTTGGCTTGAGTTGGTCGTGCCGGACGGCGAGCTACTGTTGGCCGTAGAGGAATCGGTGCCCTGCGATTGGTTTTGGGTGTTCGAGGACGAATTGGCAGAGGCAGAGCTGTCTTGCGTGTCGTCCGTCTGTGCCTGCTGATCCTGCGACTGGGTGTTGCCATTTGCATCGCTCTCGGTCGTGCGCGACGACAGGATTGGCTCGGGACGCTCGCCCAGACCCTCACCGGCAGTGGTGATAAGGATGGCACCGGCGCAGGCGATGACCGCGACGATGGCGATGGCGATCGAGAAGATTATGACCTTCTTTTGCGTCTGGCTGCGCTCTGCCGCCGCCTTGGCGCGCAGGCTGTTGGGGGCGACGCGCGCCGTGGTCGCGCGCCCCGCAATCTGGCGCATCTCCTGCGTGGTCGCGGCGCCACCCAGGTGCTCCTCGACATTGGGCTCAACGGGCTCGTAGACGCCGGCAGGGTAGTCGACAGCGGCATGCGTGCCCTTGATTGCTTCGGCGCTGGCGGAGATAAAGTGGCGATAGACCTGCGAGGACACAACAGTGATGACTGAGCTCACAGCGGCACCAATCACCGAGCCGGCAATGCCGATCTTTGAAGCAAGCGCGACGCTCGTGGCGGCAGCTGCGGCGCCGGCGATGATTTGGGGAATGGAAATGTCGTCGAACAGGCCCTTTTTGGGCGCGATGGCCATGGTTTGTCCGATGGAATGGTTCTCGTGCACGCCGTTGTTGAGCGCTGCCGGTGTCATGACGCGCGTACGCGGCGCGTCGGTGTACTTGGTTGTCATACGGGGTCCTCCCGGTGTAAATCTGCTTCGTTTCGTGTAGCCATCAGGGTACCCACCAGATGTGAATCGTACGTGACATTTAACAGATACCATCAACTCATCAAGGGGGCCTGCTGTCTTTGGTGCAATAGCTTGATGCTAAACTGGATTTATGTTTGCGAGGTGGTTTACGTGATGTACCCGTATATGACATTCGAAGATGGAACCGAGGTCATTCATTCTGATCTGATTACAGATGGCGATATCGAAAAGGTTATCGTGCATTTTGAGCGACCGACGGCAGAGGGCTTCGACTCCGCTCGTTGTGAGTTGCCTTCCTGTTCGTGGACTGACTGGGAAGGGCATTTTACTCAGAGTGAAAAACGAGCTTTCGAAGAGTGTCTGAGCAAATAATTTAGATTAGTTCGAGTTTAGTTCGAATAAAGAAGCTGAATGCGATGACCTAAAGCGTATGCATTTTTAGTATTAGATGCGTATGAAATGGAGGATGTGAATGGATGAGCTAATAAACTTTAAAAAACGATTTCTCAAGAATGGCGAGCTGGTTTCAATTCCAAAAAAGGAAAGCTATAAAAGAATCATGCTGCTATGGGCCGTCTCTTTCTTTGAATTAAATACAAGTTATACGGAGCTTCAGGTTAATCGTGTGCTGTCACAGCTCTATCCTGATTATGCCGTGTTGAGGCGGTACTTGGTTGATTATGGATTCCTATTAAGGGATGAACGAGGCCTGAAATACGAGGTTAATCGTGATGTTCACGGTATTGAGAGCTAGCCGTCCGGTTCGGGTCCTATATATTGCTAGAGGGATAAGCGAAATAGGCAATTGGTGTGCGAATATTGCTTTGCCAATGCTGATTTACGAGGTAACTCACGATGTTTCTGCAACTGCTTTGATGGTCTGCTGCAGATTTGCCCCCTCTCTGTTTTCAGTTGCGCTCGCGCAGCTGCCTCAGAAGATGGGTATCGGGACACTGCAGGCCATGAGATTGGCAGACTTAATTCGCGCGGGATTATTCGTTTGCTATATTTTTGTTGATAGTAAATGGAGTATGTTTGCTATTACGTGCGCGGTATCGCTTTGCCGAACGGTAGAAATGCCCTGCTTTTACTCGTTGTTAAGAGCCAATACGAATAGTATCAATCGCGACGTAATTAATAATTCGTTTGGGTTCCTGCAGAATTTGATGATGGTTCTGGGGCCAGTTGCCGGCGGTTTTGTTGTCGCTCAATTTGGGGCGGAGGCTGTTCTTGCATTAGACGCGCTTTCTTTTGCCGCGTCGTTCTGGTTGCTGCGAGATGTTCCGTCGGGTATCGAGGTTAATGATAAAGAGAGAATAAGCAAAAATGAAAAAAACAGGACTGCATTTAGTGATCTTAGCGCGAAGCACTTGGCAATTGGTTTCCTATTAATCGATATTTCTAGTGGCGTGGCATTCGGCTCTCTGAATTCTCTTTTGCCAGCTATAGCGCAATTGCAATTTGACTCGTCATCGATACAATACGGATTCCTTCAGAGTAGTCTTACAATCGGACTGTTGTTCGGAAATACAATATATGGTCGTTTAATCAGTGGTTCCGATTGCGTTAAATCATATTGTCTTGTGACGTATCTTGCGCTCGGTGCGTATCTGGCGTTTGGCTATCGCTATGCGTCTGGGATATCGTTTATTTCCCTTTTTATCGTCGGTGCCGGAAACGCCATTCAAGATGTGCTTCTCATAACATCGCTGCAGGATTTGGCGAGAGACGGATCTGAATCGATAAGCCTGTTTTCAATTAGGGAGTCTTTGCAATCGGTTGCTGTTGTTATTTCAACACTTCTTGTTTCGCTGTTCACGAGCATCGCGATGTTCTCAATTCTCGTTACAGGACTTGGTGTATTTTCAATTATGATGGTAGTTGTGTTTCAATTGAATTATTTGCGAAAGATGTGACGTTGATATGCCTAAAACGCTTTTAGTATTTCCCCCAGGATGGAGTCCAGTGGGGCCGTATCTTGCCTTGCCTGTTTTTGAAGTCATATCTTCAAGAGGTTGAACAATACAAAGTTGACATTGTTGACTTAAACGTGGAATTTTACGATGACCTCCTATCTTTTAGACATGTCGAAGAGTGCTGTAAAAGGTATCGGGAATCAAAGGATTCGTTTAGTTCGAATGTTCAATTAACAATCGAGTTGATACAAAAGTCGGCACTTAATGTTGACGAGGCAAAAGATATTTTCAGATCGAAGAGATACTTTAATCTAAAAGAAAGACAATATGCTGAAAACATTTTTAGAAATGCACTCTATATCATAAATCACGTCTCATATGGAGTTAAATACACGTTCAACTCCATAGATCTGCCCTATGATTATTATTCGACACCAGAAATAGTGAAATCGCTTGCGGATACCTTGCATAATCCGTTTATTTCCTTCTATGAAACCACCTTTCTTAAGCGTATTCAGAGGGAAAAAATCGAGTTTATTGGGATTTCGGTGAGCGGCTGTTTCCAATTGATTTCTGCAGTTACGTTAGCGAAACTGATTAAAGAAGAATGTCCATCTGTTAAACACGTCTCATTGGGCGGCAATTACATTACTCGTTTAGCAGATGACTGCATGAAAGAATGGCATCCCTTTTTTGAATACATTGATTCGATAATGATGTATGACGGCGAAGAGCCGCTTGCACGTCTTCTTGAGGCTCTTGACTCTGGTGATGACAATCTCGACTGTGTTCCAAACCTTTGCCATGCTAAAGGTGGAAAGATATGTAAAAACCATCGGATTGAGCAAACATTTATCAACGATACAGTTCCCGATTTCGATGGCTTCGCCCTTTCTAAATACTTCATGCCTGAGTTAATATTGCCGGTTTATTCCTCTAGGCAGTGTTTTAATCATTGCGCCTTCTGCACCATTCCCGGTGCTACCGGTGGTTGTTACCGAAAGATGCCTATATCGAGAGTATTTGAAATAATGTGTCGGTTAAATGAAAAATACGGCACGAGAGTTTTCTCTTTTGTGGATGAAACATTCGAAGGCAAAAGAATGGAGCAACTCGCGGATGAAATAAACGCATCGGGAAAAACGTTTTTCTGGCATGGAGAAACGAGGTTCTCTCCAACCCTAAGTACAGAAGTTTTTAACAAGATATACCAAAGTGGATGTAGGCAGATTCAGTTTGGCCTCGAGTCATACAACCAAAGAGTTCTTGATCTAATGAAGAAGAACACGAGAGTTGATTGGATTGATCGCAATGTCCATGATTGTCTCAATGCGGGTATTCCTGTTCATCTATTTTTTATGATTGGCTTTCCGACCGAAACTAAAGAAGAGGCTCTGAACACCTTAGCTTATACAGAGAATGTTTTGAATTATTCAAAACAGGTATGTGGTGTTCCATATTCCACGAGAGGATTTACGAATTTTGGTCTCGTTATGGGGTCGGATGTTTGGAATCATCCCGATAAGTATGGTGTCTCTGTAATGCCGAAGTCCCAATATGAGGATTTGCGCCTCGAAGTGGATTATGTTTCAGGCACTGGTTTAACTTTAAATGAAGCAAAATCCTTATCTGATGAGCATCATATTGATTTTTATATGCAAGAGGTCATAAACGGTAGTGACACAATTGACTTGCTGTTAGCGCCGGGCAATTTTAGCCACTGATAGTTAAACGATTTTGACCAATCCCG
>CATXLW010000001.1:0-158352 GCA_958371715.1 uncultured Collinsella sp. | reverse complement strand
GACTTGCAGCGACGGACCTCGGGACGCTCTTACACCACGTCTGCGCGCGCCACCTCTAACGGAAACTGTGCCCCAGAATGAGCACTCAAAACGGGGCAGGCTTTCCGCAACAACTGTCTGGCGGAAAGCCTGTCCCAGTTTCTTATAGCGAGTCTCTCTGAATTAGCTGCATGTGCATCACGGAGGTGGTGGGCTCGGCGCCCGTGATCATGTCGAGCGCAATGTTGGCGGCCATGTGGCCTTCTTCGCGCAGGGGCTGGCGGACGGTCGTGAGCGCGGGGACGCAGCACGCCGCAATCTCGTGATCGTCGAAGCCGACGACGGAAACGTCCGCCGGAACAGATAGGCCTGCCTCGTTGAGTGCGGTGATGACGCCAGCCGCGATACGGTCCGATCCGCAGAGCACGCCATCGAAAGCAATCTCGCGCGCGAGGATCTGGTGCATGGCCTGATAGCCGTCTCCGCTGTTCCAGCCGGTATAGATAACGTTTGCGTCTGGGAGGTCTTCGCCCAAGACGGCGCGGTAGCCGCGCAGGCGGTCGACAACAGCGGGGTTGTCTTGCGGTCCCAACACGGCGACGATATCTTTGCGCCCGCGCTCTTTCATAGCGAGCGCTGCAAAGCGTCCGCCCTCTTCGTCGTCAGAGTAGACTGTCGAGAACACATCGCGATAGGGGTGGCCCTCGAGCTGGCCGCACAACACGGTGGGTACACCCAGCTCGCGCAGCACCTCGAGCAGCTCGCTGCCCTTGTAGGGGGAGACGTCGATCACGGCGTCGAACGAGCGGCGCTCAAAGTGCTCGCGTGCGCGGTTGCGCTCATGCGTAGAAGACGCCTGCAAGATAACGGGCAGATAGGACGACTCCGACAGTTCCTCGGTAATGCCGCTCAAAAATTCGCTATAGGTGGGGTCGCTGAAGAGCTCACTCAGGGGCTCGGTCACGAGCACGGCGATGATTTCCGTGCGCCCGACAGCGAGCGCTCGGCCGCGAGCGTTGGGGACAAAATTGACTTCCTTGGCCGCTGCGCGGACGCGTTTTTTGGTTTCCTCGCTAATGCGGGGCGAATCGTTGAGTGCTCGCGATGCTGTGGAGCGCGATACGCCGGCAGCTTCGGCAACCTCGGCAAGCGTGGGTGCGGTGCGTGCTGGTTGGGTCATGGCGTCTCCTGAGCAATTTGGTCGGTGGCTATCGATAGAGGCTAATGCGGATACAGATTACTATAGTGCGCCTGAACGGCGTTTGCGATACCCGGTGATCGGTGTCGTTTTGCAATAAGCCGCGATTAAATACGTCCTACATAGGCGAGAAGCAGCGGGACGGCGGATGTCCGCGAGCTTAAGAACGATGTTTTGCGCGATGCATCGATACTCAGGGTGGCATAAGTATCGCGGTTGTACAACCGGTTGCACCGTTAATCCGGCTAAATCGACCGTTCAGCAGACAACCGGTTGCACAACATTTTGCACCGCCCGTAAGATAAGGACAACCGGTTGCACAAGAATCACTACGATGACGAAGGAGCATCACCATGGACGCCATTAACGATTGGGAAAACCAAGCGCTCACCCACAGGAACCGCCTGGCACCCCATGCGTACTTTATGGGTTACGAGACCGCCGATCTCGCCGCTACATACAGCCGCGAGCTGTCGCGCGGGTTTGTCCAGCTGTCTGGCTCGTGGCAGTTCCGCCTCTTTGAGGGGCCTGCTGCCGTTTCCAACGAGGAGCTCTCTACGTACGAGCCCGAGTGGGATCACGTGGAGGTTCCGCACCTGTGGCAGGTGGATGGCTATGGCAATCTTGCCTATACCGACGAGGGTTTCCCGTTCCCGGTGGATCAGCCGTTCGTTCCCTCCGACGACCCCACGGGCGTCTACCAGCGCATCGTCAACCTTCCCGCCGTGCCTGCCGGCGCTCGCGAGATCATTCGCTTTGACGGCATCGAGAGCTATGGTGAGCTGTACGTCAACGGTCAGTTTATCGGCATGACCAAGGGCTCGCGCCTGTCTGCCGAGTTCGACGTGACCGACGCGCTCGTCGAGGGCGACAACCTGTTTGCGGTCAAGGTCCTGCAGTACAGCGATGGCAGCTATATCGAGGATCAGGACATGTGGTGGGCCTCGGGCATCTTCCGCGATGTGTACCTTATGCAGCGTCCCGCCGCGCACCTGGTCGACTTTAGGTTCCGCACGCACCGCGAGGGCGATGCCGCTCTGATCACGCTCGATACGGTGGCCGAGGGCGCTTCCCGCGTCGTGTTTACGCTCAGCGATGGCGAGAACGTGGTCGCTACGGGCGAGTGCGTCGATGGCCATGCCGAGTGCAGCGTTGCCGATGCCCACTTCTGGAACCCCGAGGACCCCTTCCTCTATGACCTTACGTTTGAGGTCTACGACGGCGACGAGGTCAGCGAGTACGTTCCGCATCACCAGGGACTTGCCGAGGTGAC
The DNA here is from genome assembly GCA_958371715.1 of uncultured Collinsella sp. Classification (GTDB taxonomy): domain Bacteria; phylum Actinomycetota; class Coriobacteriia; order Coriobacteriales; family Coriobacteriaceae; genus Collinsella. Next base: position 155,902 of record CATXLW010000001.1, on the reverse strand, counting down.
GGTCGAGGGCAATCATATCTACCTCAACGGCACTTACTTTAAGATGCATGGCGTCAACCGCCACGATCACGACGATCACAAGGGTCGCGCCGTGGGCCTCGATCGCATGCGCCGCGACCTGGAGCTCATGAAGCGGCACAACATCAACGCTGTGCGCACCTCTCACTATGCCAATGACCCGCGCTTCTACGAGCTGTGTGATGAGTATGGCATCATGCTGGTCGCCGAGACCGATATGGAGAGCCACGGCTTCGAGAATATCGGCAATATCGCCCTGGTCACCGACGACCCGGCATGGGAGCCGGCCTACGTCGACCGCATTGAGCGCCTGGTGATGCAGGAACGCAACCATGCCTGCATCATTATGTGGTCGATGGGCAACGAGAGCGGCTATGGCTGCAACATCCGCGCGATGTACGCCAAGGCTCACGAGCTCGATGATCGTCCGGTCCATTACGAGGAGGACCGCAACGCCGATACCGTCGACGTCATTTCCACGATGTACTCCCGTGTTTCGCAGATGAACGACTTTGGTGAGCATCCGTTCCCCAAGCCGCGCATCAACTGCGAGTACGGTCACTCCATGGGCAACGGTCCCGGAGGCCTGTCCGAGTACCAGGAGGTCTTCGATCGCTGGGATTGCATCCAAGGCCAGTTTATCTGGGAATGGTGCGACCACGGTTTGGCTGCTGTGACCGAGGACGGCGTTGCCTACGATATGTATGGTGGCGACAACGGCGATTACCCCAACAACAGCAACTTCTGCATCGATGGCATGGTGTTCCCCTGGCAGCAGCCGAGCCCGGGCCTTACCGAGTACGGCCAGGTCATCTGCCCGGTCCGCATGGCTTATGACGCCGAGGCAGGCGAGCTGACCGTCACCAACAAGCGTTGGTTCACCACCCTCGAGGATGTCTGCCTGTCGGCCGAGACCCTGGTGGACGGCGACGTGGTCTGCCGCAAGACGCTCATGCCCGGCGCGGTTGCCCCCGGCGAGTCCGTCCAGCTGCCGCTGGTGATTCGCGAGGCCGCAGTGGGCGAGACCCTGCTGACCGTGCGCGCCTACACCATGGCCGCTCACGTCTGGTGCGAGCCGATGTTCCAGCTGGGCGCAAGCCAGTTTGCCATCGCAAACCATCCGGCGCCGGCCATCGCGGCCCCCGCTCGTCCTGAGCTTACGGTTGAGGAGACCGAGCAGGAGATCCGCATCCACTCCCTCAACGGCGAGCTGACCTTCAGCAAAGTCAACGGTACCGTGAGCGAGTGGAAGGCATCCGGCCGCGACGTCATGGCCTCTGGTCCCCAGGTTGGTTTTTGGCATCCGCTCGTCGATAACCATGCCCAGGAGTATGACTCACTGTGGAAGGACAACTTCATCGATGTGATGCAGACGTCTACCCGCAAGGTTTCTTGGAAGCAGGATGGCAATGCGGTCGTCGTTACCGTGAGCCAGCGTATCGCTCCTCCCGTCTGCGCGTTCGGCATGCGCGTCGAGCTCGTCTACACCGTGCTTCCGAGCGGTCGCGTCGACCTCAAGGTTTCCGGCGAGCCCTACGGCGATTACTCGGATATCATCCCGCGCATCGGCATCTCCTTCGAGGTCCCCGGTTGCGATCGTGCCGTCGAGTGGTATGGCCACGGCCCGGGCGAGAACTATCCGGACTCGCTGCGCGCCAACCCGGTCGGTCATTACCGCACTACGGTCGACGACATGTTCACGCCCTACGTTATGCCTCAGGATTGCGCTAACCGCGAGGGCACCCGTTGGGTCGCCCTGCGCTCTAGCCACGGTGACGGTCTGGTCGTGACGCGTCCGAGCGACGCCGCTTCCAACCCGTTCTCGTTCTCGGCATGGCCCTATAGCTGCGAGGCCATCGATAACGCCAAGCACGTCTACGACCTTGTCAAGGGCGACACGGTTACGGTCAATATCAACGACCAGCTGCTCGGCCTTGGTTCGAACTCTTGGGGTTCCGAGGTGCTCGATTCCTACCGCACCCGTTTTGAGAGCTTCAGCTTTGAGGTGTCCCTGCGACCGCTGACGTCTGCCGATCTGGCTCAGGCGCTGGCACCCATTAAGGAGGCATAAGTCATGCATGTCTTTAACTCGCGCGTCGATTTCGACGCTCAGATGAAGTCCGTCAAGAAGTGGATGCGCACCGGTCAGGCGCTCGATGGCGTTGCCGACCTGCAGCACGACGTGGCGTACTCCATCGGCGACTCGTTGGTGTACTGGTGGGTCTATGCCCGCGAGGCCGCTACCGCCGATCTGGTCGGTCACCGTCGCTACCATGCCGTGCTCGCTCCGCTCGACGGCGACCTGACCGTCGAGGTGGCTTCCAAGGCGGATCTTACCTGCACGCGCACTTACAGCGATATCGACGATCGCGAGCGCTTTGAGGGTATGGGGGAGACCGTGACGATTCCCGCCGGCGGCGTTGCCGTCGTCGAAATTGACGAGGCCTACCGTGTCGTGGCCGATGTCGCGGATTCCCGCGTCGTGGTACTGCACGTGACGGTTGAAGGTTATTCCTTCCCCAACAAGTAGTATTCGTCCGTTTGGGCGTTTGCTTAGCGCCGTTAAGGGGGATGGCTTTGTTGACTCCCTTTTCCCCATTCCCCTTAGCAGGTGCGCCGTCCACGATTGCGCTTGCAGTCCGGACGGTTTTAGATGAGATATAACGGATGATTGGGAGGGCTTATGAGCTCTGAAAAACGAGGAACGATTGGTTCGTTCGCTCTGCTGGGCATGACGGTCGCCGCCGTGTTCGGTATCAAGAACATCATCAACAACAACGCGGCCATCGGCTTGGCAGCTGCGCCGTCGTTCTTCTTCGCCACGCTTTTGTACTTTGTCCCCTATACCCTGGTTACCGCCGAGTTCGTCGGCCTTAACAAGGACTCCGAGTCGGGCGTGTACGCCTGGGTCAAGACCTCGATGGGCGGCCGCTGGGCATTCCTGACGGCGTTTAGCTACTGGTTCGTTAACCTGTTCTACTTTGCGTCCGTCCTGCCTAACGTCATCATTTACGCGAGCTACGTGTTCTTTGGTGCCAATGCCGAGCTCTCGCAGCTGTGGATCACCATTATCGAGATCGTCGTCTTTGCTATCGCCACGTGGGTTTCGACCAAGGGCGCTAAGTGGATCGGCTCCATTTCCTCCTTCGGCTCGACCGCGGCTCTCGGCCTGACTGCCGTGTTCATCTTGCTGTCCCTGGCTGCTGCCTTTGGCGGCGTCGAGTTCGCTACGGCTCCTACCCCCGCTAACATGGCTCCCGACACGACCAACTTCGCAACTATGTGGGGCTTCTTCGGTACGCTTGCCTGGATCATCCAGGGCGTTGGCGGCGCTGAGTCTGTCGGCGTGTTCCTTAACGACCTTAAGGGTGGCGTCAAGGCCTTCGTGCGCACCGTCGTTATCGCCGGCCTGACCATCGGCCTTCTGTATGCAGGCGCTTCGCTGCTGGTCAACCTGTTCATTCCCGAGGGCGGCGTTGCCATCTCCACCGGTATCTTCGACGTATTCGGCGCTGTCTTTGCCCACTTTGGCATTCCCATGGAAGTGTCCACGCGCGTCATTGGCCTGATCCTTCTCGCTGCCACGCTGGGCTCCCTCATGATGTGGACCTCTGCTCCCATCAAGGTCTTCTTCACCGAGATCCCCAAGGGCGTCTTTGGTAGCAAGATCGTCGAGCTCAACGAGCACGGCATTCCTGCCCGCGCTGCCTGGCTGCAGTTTGCCATCGTCGTCCCCATCCTGATCATCCCGGCCCTGGGCTCCGGCAACCTAGACGACCTGCTCATGATCGTCACCAACATGACGGCTGCCACCGCTCTGCTCCCGCCGCTGCTGATCCTGCTTGCCTACTTTATGCTGCGCAAGAACTTCGACGCTGCTCCCCGTGGCTTCCGCATGGGTTCGCGTACCTTTGGCCTGGCCATTGCTGCATTCCTGCTTGTGGTCTTCTGCTTCGTGCTTATCTGCGGCACCATCCCGCTCGATCAGCCTCTGTGGCTGACACTGGTCTACAACGTTGGCGGTGTAGTTATCTTCCTGGGCCTTGCCGTGATGTGGTACAACCGCTACATCAACCGCCTGCGCGAGACCGATCCCGAGGCTGCCGAGAGCGAGCTTCGCCCCTCCGTCCTCGACATGATGGAGTAGCGGCTAGGATTAATCTGCGGCTGTGGAATAAATCGATTCCCTTTCCTAAGGAGGGGCCTTACGAGGCCCCTCCTTTTGTGTTTTGGGACATGGTTTTGGACCCCGTGGTCAAAAAATGCCAAATATGAGTACTGTTGCAAAAGAGGTGTCATATTTTTCGGCCCGTTCTGAGCGAAAATGGGCTCAAAATCAATTTATCTAACCCCCTTTAAAGGGCGTTTGACGGCTTTCAACCTCTTCGAATCGCTCAAAGTAGGCACTTTGCTCTCGATTTTGCTGCTACTAAATTGGTGACAGTACTCATATTTGCCACTTTTTGCCCACGAGGTGTTCAGAGGAGCTCTCGACAAGCATCTAACGCTACAATAACTACCACGTGGCTGGGTTTGCCGGCCGAATGTGCGATGCCGCGGGAGGGGACATGGTCGAGTTTACAAAGACGATTAAAGATCCGTTGGGACTGCATGCCCGCCCGGTTGCGCTGCTTTACGACATCATTGCCAAGCATCGTAGCAACGTATCGGTCAGTATCGGCGATCGCCATACCGACGGCCGCGATGTAATGGGGCTCATGGCTCTCTACGGCGAGTGCGGCGAGGACATCATCTTCCGCGTTTCGGGCGTAGACGAGGCTTCCTGCGTCACGTCGATCAGAAACCTCTCGCTCTAAGCATGACAGGGCGCGGCAAAGGACAGCTCTTTGCCGCGCCTTTTTGTTTCGTATAGGAAACTTTTCGGAATCTAAATGGGGACCCTTTCCAAAAAGTTAACCACGTGCTAGTTTACTAAAGCGAACATAGATGTGGTTAACTTTTACCGCGTCGATGTTGAGGACGAACTGACGTTAGGAGCCACTCATGTCTTGCGGACCGCAGATGCCGGCAATGCCGCTTTCGATGGTAAAAGCGGGCGAAACCGTGCGCGTGTCTCGTGTAAAGGGCAATGAGGATATGAAGCACCACCTCAAGGACCTCGGCTTTGTCGAGGGCAGCGAAATTCACGTGGTGAGCTCGAGTGGCGCCAATATCATCGTCACGGTGCTGGGCGCACGCTTTGGTATCGATTCCAAGGTTGCCATGCACATCATGACCGTCAGTTAGTCCGCAGCATTTAAAAAACCGAAAGGGGGACAAGTAAATGAAGACGTTGGGTGACGTTAAGGTGGGCGAGAGCTCCACCATCGTCAAGCTTCACGGTGAGGGTGCGCTTCGCCGCCACCTTATGGACCTGGGGCTCATCAAGGGCACTTCGTTCAAGGTCGTAAAGGTTGCACCGCTCGGAGATCCGGTCGAGATCAACGTGCGTGGCTACGAGCTCTCCATCCGCAAGGAGGAGGCTGCCGTCGTCGAGGTCCAGTAAGGGCCGGCGGCACATATTTCTGCAGATAAAGTTAGGTTTTTCTAACTTAATGCAGCATCTTTGAAGCACATTATCCAGCCTGCGCGGAGAAAGCAGCGCGGGCACACAAGGAAGAAGGATTGAATGGCGGATTCTCAGATCCATGTCGCGCTGGCGGGTAACCCCAACTGCGGCAAGACCACGCTTTTCAACCTGATCACCGGCGCCAACGGCTACGTTGGCAACTGGCCCGGCGTCACGGTTGAGAAAAAGGAAGCCAAGCTCCTAAGCGACAAGAACGTCACGATTACGGACCTCCCCGGCATCTACTCGCTTTCCCCCTACAGCCCCGAGGAGCAGTGCTCGCGCGACTACCTCATGAGCGGCGAGCCCGATGTCGTCGTCCAGGTGGTCGATGCCACCAACCTCGAGCGCAACCTGTACCTGGCGCTTCAGGTTATCGAGACCGGCCTGCCCGTGGTCGTCGCCCTCAACATGGCCGACTTGGTCGAGAAGAACGGCGATAAGATCGACACGGACAAGCTCTCCAAGAAGCTCGGCTGCCCGGTCATGATGATCTCGGCTCTTAAGAACAAGGGCATCACGGAGCTGTTCGAGCAGGTCAAGAAGTCCGCTGCTTCCAAGGGCCAGGTGCCGGAGCACAAGTTCGATTCCTCCATCGAGGACGTTCTGGACCACATCGAGAACAACCTGCCGGCGAGCGTTCCCGCCAACAAGCGTCGCTACTACGCTGTCAAGCTGTTTGAGCGCGACGCGGACGCCTGCAAGCTCATCAACCTCACCAAGGAGAAGGCCGCTCGCGTCGAGCAGCTGGTCGCCCAGTGCGAGCAGGACTGCGACGACGACGCCGAGTCCATCATCACCGGCGAGCGCTATGGCGTGATTGCCCACATTATCGACGAGTGCATGACCAAGGCTCCGGCCAAGATGAGCACCTCCGAGAAGATCGACCGCGTGGTTACCAACCGTATCCTGGGCCTGCCGATCTTTGTGGTCATCATGTTCTGCGTGTACTACATCGCCGTTTCCACCCTGGGCGGCACGGTGACCGACTTCACCAACGACCAGCTCTTCGGCACCGACGGCTGGTACGTGCTCGGTCAGGGTCGCGACGCCTATGACGCAGCTGTTGAGGCTGCGGGCGACAACGCCGACTCGGTCGACCCAGCACAGTACGGCCCCTATGTCCCGGGTATCACCACCGCGGTGCATGACGCTCTCGTGGCGGGCGGTACCGAGGACGGTGGCCTCGTCGATTCGCTGGTCTGCGACGGCATCGTGGCTGGCATCGGCGCCATTATGGGCTTCGTCCCGCAGATGTTCCTGCTCTTTGTGATGCTGTCTTTCTTGGAGGACTGCGGTTACATGGCCCGCGTCGCCTTCATCATGGACCGCGTGTTCCGCCGCTTTGGCCTGTCCGGTAAGTCCTTTATCCCCATGCTCGTGTCCTCGGGCTGCGGCGTCCCCGGCGTCATGGCTACCAAGACCATCGAGAACGAGAAGGACCGCCGCATGACGGTCATGACCACCACGTTCATCCCTTGCGGCGCCAAGCTGCCGATCATCGCCCTGCTTATGGGTTCCATCATTGGCGACTCTTCTACCACCGCTGCGTGGATCAGCCCGCTCTTCTACTTCTTGGGCGTCTTTGCCGTCATTGCCTCGGGCCTCATGCTCAAGAAGACCAAGCTCTTCGCCGGCCGCCCGACGCCGTTTGTTATGGAGCTTCCTGTCTACCACTTCCCGGCGATCCGCTCTTGGGCGCTGCACGTGTGGGAGCGCTGCTTCGCCTTTATCAAGAAGGCCGGCACGGTCATCTTTGCGTCCACCGTCGTCGTTTGGTTCCTCTCCAACTTTGGTAGCTACAACGGCGCCTTTGGCTACCTGCCTTCCATGGAGGGCATCCCCGAGGAGTTCATGGATTACTCCGTGCTTGCCATGTTCGGCAACCTGGTCGCTTGGATCTTCGCCCCGCTCGGCTTTAGCACCTGGCAGGCCACCGCACTGACCGTCTCGGGTCTCGTTGCCAAGGAGAACGTTGTCGCCACCGCCGGCTCGCTGCTGTCCGTTGCCGACGCCGGCGAGACCGACCCGAGCCTGTGGACCGCGTTTGCGGCTATGTTCCCGACCATGGGCGCTTGCGTCGCCTTTGGTGCCTTCAACCTGCTGTGCGCTCCGTGCTTTGCCGCTATCGGCACCATCCGTAACCAGATGAACTCCGGTAAGTGGACCGCGATTGCCATCGGCTACGAGTGTGCCTTTGCTTGGGTCATCGGCCTGTTCATCAACCAGTTCTATAACCTGCTTGTTCTTGGGCAGTTTGGTATCTGGACGGTTGTGGCCATCGTGCTGCTGGCTGCGATGCTCTTCCAGATCTTCCGTCCCATGCCCAAGCATGCATGGACCGACGAGGACGAGACCAACACTGCTTCCGCCGCAGTTTCCGCTTAAGTCCAAATAAGGATTAGCCCCTTTCCACGAGCCCGGGTGTCCCAGTGACACTCGGGCTTTTTGGTGGGGGAGATGTGACGTTTCCGCAGATAAAACCGACCAAAATAAACCTGTCCCTTTTTGGTAGGTTGAGAATGGGGTAAAGTAAGTGATGGTTAACTAGAGGAGGCTTGCTATGGCACCTATCGATATTGTTGTACTGGCTGTTATCGGTATTGCGTTTGTCGCCGTGTGCGTGCGCATTTATCGCAAGGGCACCTGCGCCGACTGCGCTCAAGGTGGCGTTTGCACGGGACATTGCTCCAACAAAAAGACCTGCGCCGCACTTAAGGGCGTAGACAAAATTGCCGAAGACTTGGGCCGCGGTATCAAATAAGGTGAACGGGGACGTCTCTGTTTCTCCTTTTGACGAGTGCCGTGCAATCTGCGATCTGTCGGGTGCTGCGCAGTTACTGCTACGATAGGTACGTCAGTAACTGCCGCCGAGCGGCTCAATCGAAAGGAAACCTGCATGGAGTCCTCCGCCTACCCGATGCTCTTTAGCCCGATCAAGGTCGGTACGACCGAGGTCAAGAACCGCGTCTTTATGCCGCCGGTATCTACCAACCTGGCCGATCACGGCTATGTGACCGACGACTTGGTCGATCATTACCGTGCCCGCGCCAAGGGCGGCGTGGGTCTCATCATCACCGAGGTCGTGACGGTCGAGCCCACCTATACCTATCTGCCGGGCGATATGTGCTGCTACGACGACACGTTTATCCCCGGCTGGGAAAAGCTCGCCGCAGCCGTCCACGAGTATGGCTGCAAGATCATGCCGCAGCTCTTCCACCCCGCCTACATGGCCTTTAACATCCCGGGCACGCCGCGCCTGATCGCTCCGTCCTTTGTGGGCCCGTCCTATGCCCGCGAGGCGCCGCGCCCCATCACGGTCGATGAGATTCACGAGCTCACGCATCAGTTTGGCGACGCTGCCGTGCGTATGCAGAAGGCCGGTGTCGATGGCGTCGAGGTCCATGCGGCGCACGCCCACGGCATGCTCGGCGGCTTTTTGACCCCGCTCTACAACAAGCGTACCGATGAGTATGGCGGCTCGCTCGACGCTCGCATGCGCTTTTTGCTCGAGGTTATCGCCGAGATTCGCGAGCGCTGCGGCAAGGACTTTATCATCGACGTCCGCATCTCGGGCGATGAGTACACCGATGGCGGCCTGACCCTCAACGACATGATCTATGTCTCACGTCGTCTGGAGAAGGCCGGCGTCGACATGATTCACGTGTCGGGCGGCACCACCATCAAGCGCGGATCTGCGATTCCCGCCGCCGGCACGCAGCAAGCCTCGCACGCCGCCTGCTCGCGCGAGATCAAAAAGCACGTCAACATTCCCGTCGCCACCGTCGGCCGGATCAACGAGGCTTGGATTGCCGAGGAGCTGATCGAGGACGGTGCTGCCGATATCTGCATGATGGGTCGCGCCAATCTGTGTGATGCCGAGTTCTGCAACAAAGCCGCTGCCGGCAACGCCGACGACATCCGCCCCTGCATTGGCTGTCTGCGCTGCCTGAACGGCATTATGTTTGGCAAGCGCATCTCCTGCACCGTCAACCCGGACGTGGAGCGCGATGAGGCCGGCTACGAGCCTGCCGCCGAGGCCAAGAACGTACTGGTTGTGGGCGCTGGTCCTGCGGGCATGGAGGCAGCCTACATTGCCGCCAAGCGCGGTCACAATGTGGTGCTCGTGGATAAACAGGACGAACCGGGCGGCGAGATGCGCATCGCGGCCGTTCCGCCGGCAAAGCAGGAACTCACCCGCGTGATCAAGTACCAGTATCGCCGTCTTGCTAAGGCGGGCGTGAAGTGCGTCTTTGGTACCGAGCTTTCGGCCGAGGACATTCAGCGTGACTACGCGGGCTACGAGGTTGTCCTGGCTTATGGCGCCGAGCCCATCGCCCCGGCCTTCATGCAGGGATTTAAGCAGGTCATGACGGCCGACGACCTGCTGGGTGGCAAGGCCTTCCCGGGCAAGAAGATTGTCATCGTGGGCGGCGGCACCGTCGGTTGCGAGACGGCCGACTACCTGGCCCCACTGGTCAACGATCTGTCGCCGGCCAATCGCGACGTCACCGTTATCGAGATGACCAAGACGCTCGCCGCCAACGAGGGTGGTGCCGGTCGCGCGGTGCTCATCACGCGCATGCTCTCCAAGGGCGTCCACGTGCTGACCGAGGCCAAGGTGACCGAGATCACCGAGGATGCCATCAGCTACGAGAAGGATGGCGAGGCCCACACCATCGCCGATGCCGATACGCTGGTGCTCGCCATGGGCTATCGTCCCAATACCAAGCTGGCCGACGACCTTGCCGCTGCCGGTGTTGCCACCCACGTGCTGGGCGATGCCAACAAGTGCGGCAACATCCGCGATGCCATCGGCGATGGCTACAAGGTTGCCTGCGAGCTCTAGTCAACTCCTTGTTGCGTGGGGGCAGGTTACTTTGCACCAACTTGGTGCATGTAAATCTGGCCCCATTGCACCATTGCGGCTTCATGGAGTAGCGCCCGTACGCATCGAATTTCTCCTCTCATAGATGTGCGGCACAAAGAGCCCCGAGTTCATACTGAACTGCGCCCCAATTCTTGGACGGGCTAATAAGCGGCCTACGCCGCACATAGGGACTGATTCCGGAATTCCTCCGGGGTCAGTCCCTTCAGTTTAACCTGCCTCCTTCTCGTGTTCCAATGGATGATGTATTCGTCAAGGTCTCTCTTGAAGTCTTCGAAGCAAGGCCATTTTCTTCCGCGAAAGAACTCGTCCTTCATATGGCCGAACACCTGCTCCGTCGCGCCGTTGTCGATGCAGTTGCCCTTCCGGGACATGCTCTGCACCACGCCGGCCTCCTCCAGCCGCTTGCACCACCCGGCCTGCTGGTACTGCCAGCCCATGTCCGAGTGCAGGACCGGCCTGGAGCCCTCGGGCATCTTGGACACGAGCTGGTCGGGCAGCTCGTGCTGCTGGGCCATGTTGGGATGCAGCGACGTGGACCACGCGACGATCTCCTTGCTGCCGAAATCGTAGACCGGCGCGAAGTAGGCCTTGCCCCAGGGCTGCTTGAACTCGGTGACGTCGGTGCCCATCTTCTCCCACGGCCCGTCGGCGGCGAAGTCCCTGCCGATGACGTTCTCGAAGGTCTTTCCGACCTTGCCCCTGTACGAGTTGTACCTGTGGTAGTCGGTCTCGCGGCGGATCCCGCAGCTGATGCCCATCTCGCGCATCATCTTCAGCGTCGTCTTGTCGGCTATGCGCACGCCCTGCTCGGCGCGCAGGCACATGGCGATCTGCCTGTGGCCGCACCCGTTGGCGGTGCGCGAGAATATCTCGGCGGCGGCCTCCCAGAGCTCGGGCCTGGTGGGAGCCTTCGGGTGCGACAGCGCGTAGTAGTAGCTCGACCTCGCCAGGCCGGCGCACTCGAGCAGGTCGGCGAGGGGGTATTGCCCTGAAAGCCCGCTCACGACCGCGGCCTTCTCGCCGTTCGGGAGCGTTTCTCCGCCTTCAGGGCGATCGATTTTTTTAGGTAGGCGTTCTCCGCCTCGAGCTTCTTGATCCTGCGCTCGAGCTCTTGCTCGCGCGTCGTCTCCCCGGACGGGGAGCCGGACCCCCTCGGCCTCCCCCTGGGCTTTGGCCTGAGCGCCTCCGGGCCCTCCTCCCTGTAGGCCTTCAGCCATTTCTTGAAAGGGCTTGGCGAGGCTATCCCGAATTTCTCCATGGCCTCGGGCTTCGTCATACCCTCGTCGACGACCGCCCTGACGGCGGCCAGCTTCGTCTCGAACGAATAGGCGGTGTGTTTCTTTCCCATCATGGCCAGAACCTCGATACCAGCAGACCTGTAGGTGCACAGCCATTCTCTCACGGTTTCCTCCGGCATCCCGAGAAGGGCCGCGATCGCCGCGCGGCCGTGCCCCTCGTCGTGCAGCTCTGCCGCTCGCAGCCTCATCCCGACGTCGTACAAAGCGTTTCCAGCCATAAAAAAGCCTCCCATTTCTTGTGTCCAAGAAATGGGAGGCAGTTCAAAAAGACTGATTGGGAGCTGGGGCGTGTCGATGCGATAGTATTACGTGGTGGAATTCGACAAACCGTGGGCTTCATCCGAGGGCTTTATGGAACAACACCAGCATTATCAGAGCCTGCAAGATCAGGCATACAACGCACTGCGCTCCAAGATTATCTATGCCGAGCTCAAGCCCGGCACGCGCCTTTCGGCGATTGGTCTGGAAAAGGAGACGGGGATCGGGCGCACGCCAATTCGCGAGTCCTTTGTGCGCCTGCGCGAGCAAGAGCTGGTGGAAACGCGTCCCAAGAGCGGCACCTACGTCTCTAAGATCAGCATGGAACACGCCGAGAATGCCTGTTTCTTGCGCGAGAAACTCGAAAGAAGCGTACTCATTAAATGTTGTCCGGCTGCCACGTCCGAGCAAAAGCATCGGCTCGAGCAGATTCTTGCCGAGTCCGAGTCGCTCGACCATAGCGAGACGCGTCGCTTTTTCGACTTGGATAACCTGTTTCATGAGACGTGTTTTGAGATTGCCGGTCGTCACATGCTGTGGGATTGGATGAAGAGCGTCAACACGCATTTTGAGCGATACAACTGGTTGCGTATGGTGTCGCAGGATCTGGATTGGGAGCCGATTCGTCGACAACATCGTCGGATTCTCGAGGCCATTAAGAGGGGCGATACCGACACGGCGAGCTACCTGGCAGAGACGCACTTGCACCTGATGCCCGAGGAGCAGGGCCCGGTTATCGCCTTGCATCCCGACTATTTCGAGCTGTCCAAAGACTCGTCTATCTAGCCCATCACCGCATCTGCTCGAGACGCAAAAACGATCCTGCTCACCTACAACGTTTTGCAAGCGAGATTTTTAAAAAAATGCCTAAAATGGCTCAGACTGCCGACAATTGGGAAACGGGGTGCGCTATGGCGCAGATGAGAATCAAGGACATTGCCGCCGAGGCGGGCGTGAGCCCGGCCACGGTCTCGCGCTATCTCAACAACCGCCCCGGGCAGATGACCGAGGAAACCCGCGCTCGCATCGCGGCGGTTATCGAGCGCACTGGCTATCGCCCACGTGCTGCTGCACGCAATCTACGCAGCTCACGCACCAACCTCTTCGGCGTGATTCTGGCCGACATCACCAACCCGTTCTCCAGCGCCATGCTCGAAGGGCTTTCCGCTAGCGCCGCCGCGCGCGGCTGCTCGCTTATGACGGCCATTAGCGGCAATGACCCCGCCAAGGAAGCAGAGTCGCTCACTAGACTTATCGATGCCGGCGTGGACGGCCTGGTCGTCAACACCTGCGGCGGCAACGACGAGGCAATCGTCGCAGCTGCGGGACGCCTGCCTGTTGTGCTGCTCGACCGCGATGTTGCCGCCGGCGGTGTCGATCTGGTGACCTCCAACAACCGTGAGCTGGTCGCCGGCCTGGTAGACGCCTTGGCCGCTGCGGGCAGCGAGCGCCTGTGCCTGCTCACCGAGGCGAGCGACGACAGCCCCGTGCGTCGCGAGCGCGCCGAGGGCTTTGCCGACGAGCTTTCGCGCCGCGGTCTTGCGGGCGAGGTCGTCACCTTGGCGGACGGTGGCGCCACGGGTGTCAGTCGCCTGGACGAGACCATCAGCGGCTATGCGGGTAAAAAGCTCGGCCTCATTGCCGTCAACGGCCTGGTCTTCCTGCGTCTGACCGAGGCGCTGGCCCAGCTCGGCCCCTCGTTGCCGGCGGGCCTTAAGATTGCGACGTTTGACGATTACCCCTGGAACCACGTGCTCTTTGGCGGTGTGACCACGGCCGCGCAGGACACCCTCACCATTGCCGAGCGCGTAGTCGAGCGTCTCTCCGAGCGCATCGACATCGTTACCACTACGGTGGGCGATGCCGCAAAGCTCGCCCCCAAGCGCATCGAGATACCCGGCCGCATCGAACACCGCGCTTCGACCTCGCGCTAGCCGCTCGTTCGCAATGGCCTGCTCAAGCACGTTTTTTGAGCGCTTGATACGCTTTAACCCTGCGGAAACATTTTTCTGCGATAGTATCTGCGATATAGACCAGTCGAAACCCGCCCGAAAGAAAGGGGAGCGACATGAACCAGCAGAACATCGATTACGTACTCCGCTCCGTAGAGCAGCGCGATATCCGCTTTGTGCGTCTGTGGTTTGTCGACATTCTCGGCCGCCTCAAGAACTTTGCCATCAGCCCCGAGGACCTCGAGGTCGCTTTTGAGGAGGGTATTGGCTTTGACGGCTCCGCCATCGAGGGCTTTGCCACGCCCGAGGAAGCCGACATGCTGGCGTTCCCCGATGCTTCGACCTTCCAGATCCTGCCGTGGCGCCCGAGCCACAACGGCGTCGCCCGTGTGTTCTGCGACGTGTGCACCCCCGATCGCAAGCCGTTTGCCGGCGACCCGCGCGATGCCCTGCGCCGCATGTTCCGCAAGGCTGAGAAGGCTGGCTATCTGCTCAACGTGGGCGCCGAGCTGGAGTACTACTACTTCCCCGACGAGCACACCCCCGAGCCGCTCGACAACGTGGGCTACTTCGATCTTTCGGTGAGCGATGCCGCTCGCGACCTGCGTCGCAACACGGTCCTCACGCTCGAGAAGATGTCCGTGCCCGTGGAGTACACCTTCCACGCCGCCGGCCGCTCGCAGCATGGCATGAGCCTGCGCCACGCCGAGGCCCTGAGCATGTCTGACGCCATCACCACGGCCAAACTCATCATTAAGCAGCAGGCCTACGAGAGCGGTTGCCACGCCTCCTTTATGCCCAAGCCGTTGGCGGGCGAGGACGGCAGTGCCATGTTCCTGTGCCAGTCGCTATTCGACCACGACGGCAACAACGTGTTTTGGGGCGAGGACGACGAGAAGTACCATCTCTCCGACGTCGCCAAGCACTATATGGCTGGCATCCTGGCGCATGCCCGCGAGATCAGCGCCATCACCAACCCCACGGTCAACTCGTACAAGCGCATCACGACGGGCGGCGACTCCGTGCCACAGTACGCCACGTGGGGCCTGCGCAACCGCGCGAGTATGGTCCGCATTCCGGTCTACAAGCCCGGCAAGCAGCTGTCCACGCGCATCGAGCTTCGCAGCCCCGACCCCATGGCCAATCCGTACCTGGTCAACGCCGTCACGCTGGCGGCTGGTCTGGACGGCATCGAGCGCAAGCTGGAGCTCCCGCCCGAGGCAACGGCCGAGACGCTCAAGCTTACCGACCGTCAGATGGTCGAGGCCGGCTACGCGCCGCTGCCGCGCTCGCTCAAAGAGGCGCTCGACGTGTTTGAGGACTCGCAGTTTATGAAGGATGCCCTCGGCGAGCACATCCACAGCTTCTTCCTCAAAAAGAAGCGCGACGAGTGGCATAAGTTTGAGTCTACGATCACCGAGTGGGAGATCAAGCACTACCTGGCGAACTCCTAATCGCGCTGGCTTGTTCCAGTACGATTGAGCTCATTTCTTTGGAGGCCGATATGTCCGAAAAGAGTGCCCTGTTCATGGCGCGCACGACGCGCTTCCACGAGTTTGCCCGCAGCTTGACGACTACCCTGGGTGTCGAGGTGAGCCTGGCAACCCCTGATTCGCCAACTGCGGCGCACGACTTTGACCTGCTGATCCTCGATTCCGACGGCATCCGCAGCGACCGCATCGATCAGATTGCCAAGTGGCTTGACGATCGCGGCGGTGTCCCCATGTTGGTGATCGTCGACGATGAGGCGCTCGGTACCCTGCGCCTGCCGAATCACGCGCATGCCGACTTTGTGTGCCCCACGGCGACGCCCAACGAGCTTAAGGCTCGCGCGCAGCGCCTGATGGGCGAGGAGGAGACCGTCACCGCCGACGATGTGCTCAACATCGATAACCTCGAGATTAATCTGGCTACCTACCAGGTGACACTCGATAACGAGCCCATCGACCTGACGCTGATGGAGTACTCGCTGCTGAGCTTTTTGGCGACGCATCCCAATCGCGCCTACAGCCGCGAGGTGCTGCTGCACCGCGTGTGGGGCTTTGAGTACTGCGGCGGCACGCGCACCGTCGACGTGCACATCCGACGCATCCGCTCCAAGGTGGGCCCGCAGATCGCGGCACACATCACCACCGTCCGCGGCGTGGGCTATCTGTTTAAGGACTAGATTTCCACCACAAAGGGGACAGGCACCTTTGTGGTGGTTTTGACGCAGGTGCGGGTTCCTTTCGAGTTTGCAGCAGAACTTAAGCCTTCCTAAAAGATTGCGTTCTCGTACACGTACGCCCGCATATTGGGGTACAACTCAACGTGAACAATGATGGCCCGCCACGGTGTTTGGCGGGCCTTTGGTTATTTGACGAAAGGATCGCAGCTATGAGCGAGAACGATTCCCAGCGTCCCCAGGATGTTGGCAATGCCGGCGAGACTCAGCAGCAGCCGCGCGTGCAGGTGGAGTCGACGCCTGCCGACGGCAACAACATTCCCTACGTGCAGGCCTACGATACGCAGACCGGCAAGCCGCTGGGCGGCCAACAGGTCGTGAACAAGCACACGGTGGTCAAGACCAAGACCAAAAAGCTGCCGATCTTTATTACAGCGCTTGCCGGCTGCGCATGTGGTGCCCTGCTGGTCATTGCGCTCATTATGAGCGGTACGCTCGATATCGGTGGCGGCAAGAATGCCGTGACGGCGGGCGCTTCGGGTTCGTCGACGCAAAAGATCACCATCGACTCCGAGGACACCACGCTGGCCGAGGCCGTTTCTGCCAAGGCCCTGCCCTCTGTGGTTTCCATCACCGCCACTTCGAGCGGTGGCCAGAATGGCTCGCTTTCGCAGTCTGCCGACGAGTCGGACAACTCGGGCAGCGTCGGTTCGGGCGTGGTGCTCGATACCGAGGGCCATATCCTCACCAACAACCACGTGGTCGATGGCTATGACCAGTACGTAGTGACCATGGACGACGGCACCACCTACGAGGCCGAGTTCGTGGGCAACGACGCTTCGAGCGACCTGGCCGTCATCAAGCTCAAGGACGCCGACGCCTCCAAGCTCACGCCGATTGAGATCGGTGATTCCTCCAAGCTCAACGTGGGCGAGTGGGTCATGGCGATCGGCTCGCCCTTCGGCAACGAACAGTCTGTCTCCACCGGTATCGTCTCGGCGCTGTATCGCTCCACGGCCATGAGCTCTACCAGCGGCAACACCATCTATGCCAACATGATCCAGACCGATGCCGCCATCAATCCGGGCAACTCCGGCGGCGCGCTCGTCAACGACAATGGCGAGCTTGTGGGTATCAACTCGCTTATCGAGAGCTACTCGGGCTCCAGCTCGGGCGTGGGTTTTGCCATTCCGGTTAACTACGCCAAGAACATTGCCGACCAGATCATCGACGGTAAGACGCCGGTGCATCCGTACATGGGCGCTACGCTTTCGAGCGTCAATGCGCTTAACGCCCGCACCAACAAGTTGAGCACCGATAGCGGCGCGTATGTGGCGAGCGTCGTTGAGGATGGTCCTGCCGCCAAGGCCGGCATTCAGGAGGGCGACGTCATCACCAAGCTGGGCGACGATGAGATTTCGAGCGCCGACGGCCTGATCATCGCGCTGCGCAGCCACGAGGTGGGCGAGAAGGTCGAGATTACGCTCATGCGCGGCAAGGAAGAGAAGAAGGTCACCGTCGAGCTGGGCTCCGACGAGGAGCTGCAGAACCAGCAGCAGGACGACAGTTCGACCGACACCGGCAACGGCGGTATTACCGACGAGCAGCTGCGCCAGTACCTGGAGGAGCTGCTGGGCCAGCAAGGTCAGGGTCAGGGCAACGGTCAGGGTTTCTAACGAACCGTTTCGCACATGCCGAAGCCAGAGGGGCTGTTCCGCCAGCGCGGGACAGCCCCCTCTTTTCTTATTGATCCCTTGGGGACGGAGGAAAACGAATCACTTGTGGCTGACAAGAGGCCTGGCTCGTAATGGTCTGAACTAACTGTCCACCACGGTCTGTCGGCTGCCGATTCGGTGCGGTTCGAAAGGGTTATTCGGCGCCATGGTGACCGGTGGTACTCTTGTATCCGTTTGAAATCGAGCGAAGGAGTGCCGCTATGGAGCAATCGAGCCTGTTTGGTGACGGTGTGGACATCGATACCGAAACGCCCGCGAGCGCGGATGCCGCCGCACCGACCGATGCCCGTGCCCAGGCGGCAGCGCGCGCGGCCGAGTTGCGTCACGAGCTCGATTACCACGCCTACCGCTACTACATGCTCGATGCGCCCGAGATCACGGATGCCGCCTTTGACAAAATGCTCGTTGAGCTGCAGGAAATCGAGGCGACTTACCCCGACTTGGTAACGCCCGACAGCTATACCCAGCGCGTGGGCGGCTACGTGAGCGAGCAGTTTACGCCGGTCACGCATATGGCACGCATGTATTCCATGGACGATGCCATGGATCTGGACGAACTCGACGCGTGGCTCCAGCGTACCGAGGATGCGCTCGGTGCCGGTAGCGTCACCTATACCTGCGAGCTTAAGATCGACGGCCTGGGCGTGGCGCTTACCTACCAAAACGGAACCTTCGTGCGCGCCGCCACACGTGGCGATGGCACAACGGGCGAGGACGTGTCGCTCAACGTGCGTACCATCAAGGATGTGCCCATGCACCTGTCCGAGCCGGCGCTCGCCCACATGGGTGCCGACCGCGAGCGTACCATCGAAGTACGCGGCGAGGTCTATATGCCCAAAGGCAGCTTTGTTCGTCTGAATGAAGAGGCCGATGCTGAGGGCCGCGACCCCTTCGCCAACCCGCGCAACGCTGCCGCAGGATCCCTGCGCCAAAAGGACCCCAAGGTCACGGCGCGCCGCGACCTGGCCACCTTTATCTATGCCATCGCCGATACCGATCCGCTGCATGTCCACAGCCAGCGTGAGTTCCTTGACTGGCTGCGCAGCGCTGGCTTTAGTGTCAACCCCAACGTGGCCCGCTGCGCCACGCCGGCTGAGGTTCACGAGTTCTGTGCCCAGGCCCTTGAGCATCGCGGCGACCTGGACTACGACATCGACGGCGTGGTCGTAAAGGTCGACAGCTTCCAGCAGCAGCTTGACCTGGGCTTTACTGCCCGCGCGCCGCGCTGGGCCATTGCCTTTAAGTTCCCGCCCGAGGAAAAGCAGACCGTCCTGCGCGAAATTCGCATCCAGGTGGGCCGCACTGGTGTGCTCACGCCGGTCGCCGAGTTCGACCCGGTGACGGTCGCCGGCTCCACCATCGCGCGCGCCACGCTGCACAACATCGACGAGATCCGCCGCAAAAACGTGCGCGAGGGCGACACTATCATCGTGCACAAGGCGGGTGACGTGATTCCCGAGGTCGTGGGTCCCGTGCTCGACAAGCGCCCGGCTGATTCGGTCGACTGGCACATGCCCGAGGTCTGCCCCGTGTGCGGCAGCCCCGTGGTCCACGAGGACGGCGAGGTTGCCTACCGCTGCGTCTCCATCGATTGCCCCGCGCAGCTCAAGGAGCGCCTACTTCACTGGGTGAGCCGCGGCTGCATGGACGTTGACGGCCTGGGCGACGAGATCGTCGACAAGATGATCGCCGCCGGCCTGATCCACGATGTCGCGGACTTCTACCAGCTCACGGTCGACGACATCGCCGGCCTGGACACGGGACGCACCTATGCCAGCTCCAACAGCAAAAAGGGCGTCAAGAAGGGCGACCCCATCCCGGTGGGTCTCAAGACGGCCGAGAAAATCATCGCCGAGCTCAATAAGTCCAAGAGCCAGCCGCTCGGTCGCGTGCTGTTTGCCCTGGGCATCCGCCATGTGGGCAAGAGCGTGGGCGAGGTCATCGCCGAGCGATTCCTGTCGATCGACAAGCTCATCTTGGCGAGCGAAGAGGACATCGCCGAGTGTGAGGGCATCGGTCCCAAGATTGCGGCGAGCGTCAAGCAGTTCCTGGCCGTGCCCGAGAACCTCGCCGTGCTGGAGCGCCTGCGCCAGGCGGGCCTGTCGCTCGAGGTCGATTTGGGCGCTGCGCACGCGCAAGCCGCAGCCGACGCTGGCGTGGCAGGCGAGATTGCCGACGCACGGCCACTCGCGGGTCTGACCTTCGTGCTCACCGGCACGCTCGTCAACCGTACCCGCGACGAGGCGGGCGCGGCGCTCAAGGTGCTTGGCGCCAAGGTTTCGGGCAGTGTTTCAAAGAAGACGAGCTATCTGGTCGCCGGCCCCAAAGCGGGCTCCAAGCTCACCAAGGCCGAGCAGCTGGGCGTGCCTGTATTGGATGAGGACGCACTCGAGCAGATTTTGGCTACTGGCGAGGTGCCTGAGGCGTAAGGCATCGATAGCCAAATTGAAGAACCGCCCGGAAGCACGATGCCTTCCGGGCGGTTCTTACTTTGCTGGGGCAACCGGCACCGTGATCTGCGTTACGTAGGTTGCCGGGTCGTCGCTGATGATGTCATCGATAAGGGCGATTTCGCGTCGCCTCGCTACGCCACCAGTTTGTCAAAAGTTCCGCGGCGGTTGAGCACGGTAAATGCAATCACGCAGATGACCGCCGACAGAATCGATCCGCACGGCGAGGCGATACCCATGGGGAACAGCGTGTCGGAATAGGCGTTCGACAGCAGCCACGCGCCCGGCACGCGAATGAGTGCCACAGCCAGCACGTTGTGCGCAAAGCCGATGTAGCTCTTGCCGTATGCAGCGAAAAAGCCGCTAAAGCAAATGTGGATGCCGGCAAAGATTGCATCGAAAATATAACTGTGCATATAGCCGGTACCGGCCGCGACCACCGCGGGGTCCTTGGCAAAAAAGCCAATAAACGCCGGCGCCACCAGCCACATCAGCACCGTGATCAGGCAGCCGTACACCACCGAGATCGTCATGGCGTCCTTGAGTACCTGACGCGCGCGGTCGCCCTTGCCCGCGCCGGCGTTTTGCGCCGTGAGTGCGCTGACGGTGGCACCCATGGAACTCGGCACAATGAACAAAAAGCTGATCATCTTCTCGACCAGGCCCACGGCGGCGGCGTCGACCAGGCCGCGGTGGTTGGCGATGACGGTGATGAACATAAACGCCACCTGGATGCAGCCGTCCTGCACGGCCACGGGCACGCCGATTTTAAGAATGCTACCGAGCACCTCGGGCTGGGGGCGCAGGTCGCTGCGCTTAACGTGGATGTTCGTGCGGCGGCTCTTGAGCCACACGAGCGCGAGGGCAACGCTGGCCGTCTGCGCGGTCACCGTGCCGAGCGCCGCGCCCACGGGGCCGAGCCCCATGTGGCCGATAAACAGAAAATCGAGCGCGATGTTGATGATGCATGCCACGCCAATCACGTACATGGGCGAGCGCGAATCGCCCAGGCCGCGAAAGATGGCCGAAAGAATGTTGTACGCGGCGATAAAGGGAATGCCGATAAAGCAAATGCGCAGGTAGGCGGCGGTGCCCTCGACCGCCTCGGCCGGCGTGCCAATGAGTGCCACGATCTGCGGGCACAGCGCGAGCAAGATGCCTGCCAGTACCACCGAGACACCCATAAACAGCGTGATGGTATTGCCGATGGCGGTCTCGGCGCGGTCAAACCGGCGCGAGCCCACGGCGTGGCCGACGATAACCGTCGTTCCCATGGCCAGGCCCACGAGCGTCACGGTAATGATATAGAGCGTCTGCGCGCCATTGCCTACGGCGGTGATGCCGGCGGCGCCGCTGAACTGCCCCATCATGTACAGGTCGGCCATGCCGTAGAGCATCTGCAAAAAGTACGAGAGCATATAAGGCAGGGCAAAGACCGCGATGGTCTTGGGGACATTGCCGCGTGTGAGGTCGTGTTCCATGGGCGGGGCTTTCTGGCTTGGTTTGTTTACGTACCAGTGTAGTGAAAACCCTATAACGATTGTAGAGTCAAGGTTTGTGATGACGACGGGGCGAAAATAGTCACGCTCCAACCACGGTGCTTTGACCCCTCCATGCCCCTCACCTAGCCTCAAACCATCACAACATTCGCCGTTTTTTGCCAAAATCGAGAAAAGCATCGAATGTTGTGATGGTTTTTCTGCCACTCGGCCGGGTGGAATCGCTTTCTTGTGCACGAAGGTGTGTGGACCCGTGGGCAGGGGAATAAGGTTGGTTATCCGACTCCATTGGAGGGCTCATGGACCTGCCGATCGTCTTGTCCCATAAGACTGCCTGGCTGTACCACAACGTGGCGCGCCCGTCCGAGCCGCTCTCGCGAGCAAGCAGCCTATACGATGAGGACTCGCTTGCTAGCGAGGCGGAGCCGACTGCGAGCCTGCCCAAATTGGGACTCGATGCCAAGGGACTGAGGGCTTCAACGGCAGTTGGGATCGTTACCGACTATCTGGTTTCGCTTGGTATTCCACGAGAAGAGCTCGATCATATCGACACGCTCGTCAACTTCGATTTCGAGCGCTCGACGCCGGCTGGATTTAGGTGCCACGTGTTTGGGGCGCCGGTACCTCCAGGCCATCTTATCGAGGTGGCAGAGGGCCTTCTGGTGGTTGATGAGGCCATGTGCTTTGTCCAGGCGGGTTCGTGGATGAGTGAGCCCGAGCAGCTGGAATATGGCTACGAAATCTGCGCCCGATACCATTTGAATCATCTGTCGACAGGCGATTATATCGAGATGGGGCAGAGGTATACCGTTGCCGACTTGATTGCCTATTGCAATGAGAACCGATCTCGTCAGGGGGCTGTACGCGCGGCCGCCGTGCTCAAGCGCGTGCACGATGGCGCGCGGTCGCCCATGGAGACGGCCACCGCAATCATGGTCGTAGCAAAACGTTCCCAGGGCGGGCTGGGATACGCCAAGATCGAGCTCAACCATCGGGTCGATGTTCCCAACGAGTTCAAGTATCTCGCAAAGGCCGGGTATTTCGAGATCGACGTATATGCGCCTGCGAGCGGTACGGGGATTGAATACAACGGCTCGGACCATCTTGATAAACAGCGCAGCGCGTTGGATGCGGAGCGTATGACCGTGCTGAGCGCGCTGGGCTTTAGGATGATCGTCCTCACCGGGACTCAGTTTGCCCACCAGCTGCAATTGCACCGGGCGATGAACGCCATTGCACTCGCTATGGGTCTCAAGTGCGACCGAAGCGAAGCGTTCCAAAAGCGGCAGAACGACCTGCGAGAATTCGTGATTCGTCACTGGGACGACGGCCTTTAGGGGCGTTCCGGCCCTTCTACGGGGTGCCGTGGGCAGGCAAACCATCACAACATTCGACGTTTTTTGTCAAAATCGGGAAAAGTATCGAATGTTGCGATGGTCTGTGCTGAGGATGGGCTCGGAAAGTCCGTTTTGCTCGAAGCGACCTGTCCTGTCGTACGGGTGTCGGCATGATTCTCGCGTGGGGTATTATGTTTTCCGAAGAATAAAACGCCGCGTGAGGGGAGGGCTGCGTGGACGGGCACGTGCAACATGACGGCTTTGGCCGCGATATCAACTACCTGCGCATTGCCGTTACCGACAAGTGCAATTTTCGCTGCATTTACTGCATGCCGGCCGATGGCGTGGCGCCCCGCGCGCACGACGAGCTGCTCAGCGCCGAGGAAATCGCCCGCTTTGTGCGCTTGGTGGCGGGGGAGGGCATTCGCCGCGTGCGCCTGACGGGCGGTGAGCCGCTGGTCAGCCGCCGTATTATTCCGCTCATTCGCGACATCCGCGCGATTCCGCAGATCGAGGACATTTCGCTTACCACCAACGGCGCCCTGCTGCCCAAGCTGGCGCCACAGCTCAAAGATGCGGGGCTTAACCGCGTCAACATTTCGCTCGACACACTCGACCCTACGCTCTTTGGAAAGATCACGCGCCTGGGCCGGCTCGAGCAGACCATGGCCGGCATCGACGCGGCGCTGGCCTGGGGCTTTGAGCCCGTTAAGGTCAACTGCGTTGTGGTGCGCCGGCTCAACCAGGATGTGGCGGCCCTTGCACGGCTCACGCTCGACCGCCCCATCCACCTGCGCTTTATCGAATACATGCCCATTGGCGATGAGCGCACGAGCTCGCATTGCGCTGTGGACCCGCATGCGCCCGCGCTCAATCCCGAGCTGTGGGACGCGAGCGATACCGTGCCGAGCGACGAGCTGCGGGCGCGCATCAATGCCGGGGCCGCCGCGGTGGGTCTGGGCGAGCTCGAGCCGCTTGACATCAACGACGCTCCTGCCGGCGCGGGCCCCGCACGTTATTGGCACTTTTCGGGTGCGGCGGGAACGGTTGGCTTCATCAGCGCCATGTCCAATCATTTTTGTGCGAATTGCAACCGTCTGCGCCTGACGGCTGATGGCAACGTGCGTCCGTGCCTGTTCAGCGATGCCGAGTATTCGGTGCGTGAGGCGCTGCGCCGTGGTGATGATATGCAGGTACTTTCGATTTGGCGCGATGCCGTGGCCCACAAACCGCAGGAACACGCGATAATTGAGGGCACGCAACGATTTATGTCCCAAATCGGAGGATGATCATATGGCCAAGAGCAGGTACGCCGATGCCACCAAGGCCGCTCGCAGGGCCGCGATGTCTGCCCACAAAGTCACGGCTGCGGCGAATGCTGGCAACGCCGACGCGTCCGCACAGCCGTCTGCCAGCGCTGCAGCCGAGCCCGCCCGTGACGCCCGTCGCGACGAGCTGACGCATGTGGACGCCAAGGGCGAGGTGCGCATGGTTGACGTGTCCGACAAGGCCGAGACCCATCGCATCGCCATCGCCGAGGGCACCATCCTCATGCATCCCGAGACGCAGGCCATGGTACTGCAGGACCGCGCCAAAAAGGGCGACGTGCTTGCCTGCGCGCGTGTGGCGGGCATTATGGCCATCAAACGCACGAGCGACATCATCCCCATGTGCCATCCGTTGCTCATTACCAAGAGCAAGTGCGACATTGCGCCCATCGCTCCGGCGGGGACGCCGGCCGAGGACGTGCCCGAGGGCTGGGCGCCGGCGCGCGTGGACGGGCAGGTTGGCTTTCACGTACTGGTTACGGCGGGCGTGACGGGCAAGACGGGTATCGAGATGGAGGCTCTGACCGGCGCGAGCGCTGCGTGCCTAACGATCTACGACATGTGCAAGGCCGTCGATCGCGGCATGGAGATCGTCGACGTGCGCCTGCTGCACAAGGAGGGCGGCCGCTCGGGCGTGTGGGATCGTGCAGAGCGTCAGGCCGCTGCTGTTGAGGCCGTGGGAGCTGCGGGCGACGCACCCGCGAGCGCGCCCGTCGCCGTCGCGCCCGCAGCTCCGGCCCCGGCCGTCTCCGCGATCGCGTTTATCGGCTACCAAAACTCGGGCAAGACCACGCTCGTCGAGAAGGTTATCGCCGAGCTCACCCGCCGCGGCCTGCGCGTGGGTTCGCTCAAGCATCATGGGCATCACGGCTTTGATATCGACGTGCCCGCTAAGGACACCTGGCGCCATCACCAAGCCGGATCAAAGCACGTGGGCCTCATCTGCGCCACGCGCTGGGCGGAGTACGCCGACACGCGCGAGGAGGACGAGATGCCCGCGCGCGAGCTGCTGTCGCGTTACAACGATGTCGACGTGGTGATCATCGAGGGCTACAAGACCGAGGGCTTCGACAACATCGTCGTCGCGCGCTCCGGTGTCGACCGTCTACGCGGCAAGAGCTCGCTCGACCTGGTCGACGGTCACACGCTGGCCCTTGCCTGCAACGAGGCCCTGGCACGCCAGGCATTCGACGCAGGCTTCGCGACCCGAGCCATCAACATCAACGACGCCCGAGCCATCTGCGATCTGATCCAAGATCACCTTTAAGGCTCGACGCTGCGCCGGCCCCAAGCACCCCATCTCGCCCCTCAAGCCGTCGCTCGCGTACCAAAGTACGCGTCGCTCCTCTTTCGGGGCGACCTGGGGCACTTGGAACCGGCTCGCTGCGCTGCCATAACCTGCCAAAAAGGGACAGGCATCTTTGTGGTGGTTTTTGCAAAAAAGCTTTGACTTAAAGTTAGCTCAAGGTGTCATAATCGCTGACAAACGATTGCGATCACGGAGGCCTCATGTCAAAACTGTACTTTATGCGTCACGGTCAAACGCTCTTTAACTTGCTTCGTCGCAAGCAGGGCTGGTGTGACTCGCCGCTCACCGAGCTGGGAATCGAGCAGGCTAAAACTGTCGGTGCGACCCTGCGAGGGCGTGGCCTTACGTTTGACCATGCGTACAGTTCGACGTCCGAGCGTGCGTGCGACACGCTTGAGCTTGCGTTCCCCGGTCAGCCTTACGAGCGCGTCAAGGGCCTTAAGGAGTGGAACTTTGGCAAATTTGAGGGCGCGAGCGAGGATTTGAATCCGCGCCTGCCGTACGGCGATTTTTACAAGCAGTATGACGGCGAGGGCGAAGTCGAGTTTCGCGAGCGTATGATGGCGACCATCACCGAGTTCATGCAGCGCCCTGGACATGAGAGCGTGTTGTGCGTGAGCCATGGCGCCGCAGCGGCTCAGGTCATGCGCGGCGTGGGCGTGGAGCCGCTCAAGATGAAGCACCGCATTGGCAACTGCTGTGTGCTCGAACTCGACTTTGATGCTACTACCGGCACATTTGCTCTTGCAGATTTGTACAACCCCTACGGCACCCCGCGCGAGTAACATCGGGGCATCAGCCAAAACCACCACAAAGGGGCCAGGCACCTTTGTGGTGGTTTTGCCGTTTACAAGCGATTTCCTACCGTTCAGCGGACTTTCGCACCAATGGGGCTTACGCTGCATGCAAGTTTCATCCTACAATCGCCCACGTGCTCACAAGTTTGTTACTCCTCGGGAGGCATCACTTGCGCATAATAGAAGACGAGGAATATCGCCCCGTCGTCTAGCGCCGATGTCCGAGGAGTTTTTTCATGCTCATTTTAAAGAAGATCAACAATAACGTTGCTCTCGCCGCCAGCGATGACGGCCGAGAGGTTGTTGTCTTTGGCAAGGGCATCGGTTTTCACGAGATGCCCTACGAGCTTGCCGATGAGTCGCTCATCCAGCGCAAATTCTATAACGTTCCCGAGAGCCTGCAGGATATGGTCGGCACACTTCCCGACGACGTTCTGCTCGCGGCAAGCGACATTGCCTGCTTCGCATCCCAGCAGCTTGGTTGCAAGCTGTCCGGTGGCCTGCCCTTTATCCTGGCAGATCACCTGCAGTTTGCCGTTCAGCGCGACGACGACCAGATCAGCGCTCCCAACCCGCTCGAGCATGAGGTGGCTTTCATCTACCCGCGTGAGCTCGAAATCGGTCAGGCCGCGCTCGCCATCGTGCAAAAGCACACCGGCGCCAAGCTGGGTCAGAACGAGGCCACGAGCATCGCGCTCCACATCGTTAACGCCGAGGTCGACGGCATGGGCCGCGCCAAGGACATGGACTTCATCATGAAGAGCACCCGCGTGCTTGACGAGGTAACCCATTCCGTGGAAAAGCAGCTCGGCTGCTCGCTCGACACGGCGTCGTACTGCTACATTCGCTTTCTTGCGCACCTGCGCTTTTTGGTTCGCCGCCTTGTTAAGGGCAGCTGCACGCAGACCGAGAACTCCTCACTGTTTATGCAGGCCGCCCGCGATTTTCCCGAGGCCTACCAGTGTGCGTACGCCATCAACCGCGTGTTCGAGAAAGAGTTCAAGCAGAGCTGCTCGGACGAGGAGCTCTTGTATCTGATGATGCATATCAACCGTCTGCGATCGGCTTCGCAGACCGAGTGAGTAAAGCCGCCAGCCCGGCGGCAATCGCAACAATTCTTTTTGGTTTCTAACTGCGGGCAAGGTACCGGCTCGCGGTAGGGGATATTTTTGTCGAAATTTGGAAAAGAGAGGACAGATCATGGCAGGTAAATACGACGATCTTGCTGCCCAGATCGTAGAGCTGGTTGGCGGCAAGTCCAACGTCAAATGCGTCGCACACTGCATTACCCGTGTTCGTTTTAAGCTCAAGGACGAGTCGAAGGCCAATGACGAGGCAATCTCCGAGCTGCCCAACGTCATCAAGGTCATGCACGCCAACGGCCAGTACCAGGTTGTTGTGGGCAACATCGTCGAGGACGTCTACGACGCCGTTCTCAAGGCCGGCGGTTTTAGCGACGGCGGCGCCGTCGACGCCGATGACGACGATGCCGCTCCCAAGGGCGTTACCGATGTGATCATCGACCTCATCTCGGGCATCTTCGCCCCCATGCTCGGCACCTTCGCCGCTGCCGGTATCATGAAGGGCCTGCTGGCGCTCGCTACCTTCCTGGTCCCGAGCTTTGCCAACGACGGCGCCTACACGCTGCTCTACACCGTCGCTGACGGCATGTTCTACTTCCTGCCCGTGGTGCTTGGCTTTACCGCGGCCAAGAAGTTCAAGATGAGCGAGTTCAACGGCATGGCCATCGCCTTTGCCCTGGTGTATCCCACCATGGTTGCCCTGACCTCGGGCGAGGTTGTCGGCTCCGTCGAGCTCGGCTTTGCTGGCACCTTCTCTTGGTACACCACGTTCCTGGGCCTGCCGCTCATCATGCCTGCCTCGGGTTACACCAGCTCCGTTATCCCCATCCTGCTCATGGTCTGGTTTGGCTCCACCCTCGAGCACTGGGTTAAGAAGTGGATGCCCGCTTCTATGAAGATGTTCTTCACCCCGCTGATCGTCGTCACCGTTACCGTCACCCTTGGCTATCTGGTCATTGGCCCCATCGCCACGCTCATCACCAACCTGCTTGGTGAGTTCTTCGCGCTGCTGTTTGGCCTGCCCATGATCGGCTCCCTCCTGGGCTGCACCCTCGTCGGTGCCTTCTGGATGTGCCTGGTCATCTTTGGCTTCCACTGGTCGCTCGTGCCCATCGCGCTGGTCAACCTGTCCACTCTGGGCCACGACTACATCCTGGGCTCCGTTATCGCCCACTCCTTCTCGCTGGGCGCCGTGCTCTTCGCCATGTATCTCAAGAACAAGGACGAGAAGTTCCGCGGTATCGCGCTGCCGGCCATGATCTCCGCCTTCTTCTTTGGTGTCACCGAGCCCGCTATCTACGGTGTCGCCCTGCCCGATAAGAAGGCCTTCATCAACGCCAGCATCGGTTCTGCTGTGGGCGGCCTCATCATTGGTCTCTCCGGCGCCGTGGTGTACATGTCCGGTGGTCTGGGCGTCTTCAACTGGCTGTCCTTCATCGACCCCTCCGGTGTTAACGGCATCAACCACATGATCTGGGCTATCGTTGCCTCTTTCGTGGGTGCCGCCGTGGGCTTTGCGATCGAGTTTGCCACCTACAAGCCCGAGGCTGCCAAGTAG
Source organism: uncultured Collinsella sp. (assembly GCA_958371715.1). Taxonomy (GTDB): domain Bacteria; phylum Actinomycetota; class Coriobacteriia; order Coriobacteriales; family Coriobacteriaceae; genus Collinsella. Next base: position 126,656 of record CATXLW010000001.1, on the reverse strand, counting down.
CCCAAACGACAAAGACTCGGTACCAAGCCGGCGGGGGGAGCGCCCCGCCGGTTTTTTTCAAAGGGGCTAGATGCCATGCGCTCGTCCGAGCGACTGCCCAAAATCAAAACCATGCCGGATTACGGGGCTGAAACGGTGAGTGCTGACCATACCCCGTTTTTCCGTAAACTGACAAGCCTCCTACCTGCGGTTTTGTCCTTGCCGTTTCTGGCATGCTCAAGGGGCACTGGTTCTGCCCCGTAAACCGGCATGGTTTTGAACCTGCCAATAAGGGACAGGTTTATTTTGGTCGGTTTTATCTGGGCAAACGTCGTCTCCGTCAGCTCCGTCCGCATATCTTAAGCCGGCATAGTTTCGATGGGTCGGTCCGTGCGCGTCCCGCAACATGCCTCGCCACGAAACCGGCCTATCTACTACGTTTAAGTGGTAGGGGCCAACCACACGGTGGTTTTTCGAAAACCGCCAAGCCGTCTACCTGCGGTTTTATTTTTGACAATTGCGGCGTGGTCGGGGGTTCACGACTAAACGTAGTAGATGGGCCGGTTTCGTGGCGGCCGACTCAACGCGAACTCCGATCGGGACGCAAATTACCTCGTGGACGCCGCTTCGGCGTCCACGCAACATCCCAACACGTACGAAAGGAGCCAACATGGCTTTTCCCGATGGATTTCTGTGGGGCGGTGCCACTGCCGCCAATCAGTGCGAAGGCGGATACAACGAGGACGGCAAGGGCCTCGGCGTTCCCGACATCATGACCGGCGGCACGGTCTCCGAGCCGCGCCACATTACCGACGGCATTCTGCCCCAGTACCACTATCCCAGCCACGAGGCCGTGGACATGTACCATCACTATCTCGACGACATCAAGCTTTTTGGCGAGATGGGCTTTAAGTGCTACCGCATGTCCATCAACTGGAGCCGTATCTTCCCCAACGGCGACGAGGCCGAGCCCAACCAGGCCGGCATCGAGTTCTACCGCCGTGTGTTCCAGGCCTGTCAGGAGCAGGGCATCGAGCCCATGGTCACCCTTAGCCACTATGAGCTGCCTTATGGTCTGTCCAAAAACTACGGAGGCTGGAAGAACCCCAAGCTCATCGATTTCTACCTCAACTACGCCCGCACCGTCATGACCGAGTACAAGGGCCTGGTGCGCTACTGGCTCACCTTTAACGAAATCAATTGCCTGCTCATGGGCGGCTTTGGCGGCGTGATGGGCGGCGGCATGGTGCCCGAGGCAACCGACACGCCCATGGCCTTTGGCGACTGCGACTGGGACGACCCGCAGGCGCGCTTCGATGCCCTGCACCATCAGTTCCTGGCGAGCGCCAAGTGCGTCACCATGGGCCATCAGATCGATCCCCAGAACAAGATCGGCTGCATGATCGCCGGCAACGCCTGCTACCCGCACACGTGCAATCCGGCAGACGTTCTGGCCGCACAAAAGCAGCAGCGCGAGATGAACTTCTACTGCGGCGACGTGCAGGTGCGCGGTGCGTATCCCTCGTGGGCGCCCAGCGTGTGGCGCCGCGAAGGCGTGCACGTGGAGGTTTCGCCCGAGGACGCCGCCACGCTGGCCGCCGGCAAGGTCGACTTCTACAGCTTTAGCTACTACATGAGCGCCACGGCCACGGCTGACCCGGTGCTGCTGGAGCAGGGCAACATCTTTGGTGGCGCCGGCAACGAGTACCTCAAGAAGAGCGATTGGGGTTGGGCGATCGACCCCGAGGGCCTGCGTTACTACCTGGAGGAGGTCTACGACCGCTACCAGGTGCCGCTGATGATCGTCGAGAACGGCCTGGGCGCGGTGGACGAGGTCGAGGCGGACGGTGCGATTCACGACGGCTACCGCATCGATTACCTGCGCGAGCATATCAAGCAGATGGAGATTGCCATCGAGGACGGCGTGGACCTGATGGGCTACACCATGTGGGGCTGCATCGATTTGGTGAGCGCCTCGACCGGCGAGATGAAGAAGCGCTACGGCTTCATCTACGTCGACAAGGACAACGACGGCAACGGCACGCTCGCCCGCAGCCGCAAGGACAGCTTCTTCTGGTACAAGAAGGTCATCGCCACCAACGGCGCCGACCTGGCCTAGCCAAGTCTCAACCAGCGTAAACGTCGCAACCACCACAAAGGGGCCAAGCACCTTTGTGGTGGTTTTTGCTTTGGTGGATGTGTGGGATATGCCTTACAATCTACCAAGTAGTTCATGACGGGCGAAAACGGAGAGAAGGGGCTTGATGCGTCCTTGATGTTTCATGCAGATAGATTGATTTGACAGACGGTGGCGAATGCCCACCGCCCGTATTCGTATGAAACAAGGAGTCTCCATGCTCGCCTCTCTTTTCTCAAAGCCTCAATCATCGCTGTCCACGCAGGCTAAACGCCTGGTGGCCATGCGCTTTCTCATTTACACCGGTTTTCAGACCAGCTACTTTATCGGCGTCATCGGAACGCTCACCTATGCGGACGGCGCTTCGGTCGTCGCGACATCGCTGGCCGTCCTGTTTATGAATGTATTCGTGATCATGGGATCCTTTGCGGGTGGCGCGGTGCTCGACGCCTGGGGCCCGCGCCACCATTTCTTGCTGAGCATCGTGGGCACGCTGGCAACCGGCGCGGCGATCCTCGCCTTTGGCAGCGCGACCGGCGTCGTCCTGCTCGGCGCGGTGTTTCTGGGCTTTACGATGGGATTCGCCCAGCCCATTGCCACATCCTATCCGGCCTATCTCACCGACGACCCCGTCGAGCTCAAAGACATCAACTCCGCCATCGCCATGTTCTCAAACGTGAGTATTATCGTCGGACCCACGTTGGGTGGCTTTGTCGCGGCGGCTGCGTCGTCGCGCGCGGTGTTTGTGCTCATGATGCTCTTTACCGTGTTGGCGTTCGTCGTCAGTTGGGGCTTTAGGCCGCAGACCAGCCATGTCGCCGGGCATGCGGATGCCGATTCGGCAGAGGAAGGGGAGCGTGCGGGACAAAGCTCCAACCCCAGCGCATCCACTCGCGCCACCTTCGCGACTAGCATCAAGACGGTCTTCACCAACAGCGTCCTCGCGCTACTTTTCTGCATCATTTTTCTTTCGAACTTTGGCTACGGGGCCTTCGATCCGCTCGAGTCGTTTTTCTATCGCGATGTCCTGCATGTCGGTGTCGAATGGATGGGCTGGCTCTCGTCGGCCTCGGGCGTGGGCGCGGTGCTGGGTGCCGTGCTCGCGCTCCGCTTGCCGCCGCACTTGGTAAACCTAAAAACGCTGCTCGTGGCACTTATGTCCGTGGGCCTGGGAAGTCTGCTCTATGTGGGGACGCCGTACGTGGGCGTGGCCCTCGTCGGCCAGATCGCCCTGGGCATAGCTTGGGGTGTCGTCAACCCGCTCCACAACACCATTGTGCAGACGACGGCACCGCTCGAGCAGCTTGGCCGTGTGAACTCGGTCATGGGCTTTGGCAATATGTTCGCCGGCGTGGCCCCTCTGGCGATTGCCCCGTGGCTGGCGGCAACATTTGGCGTACAACGGACACTCGTGGGAGCGGGCATGGTCGTGACGGCGGTTCCCGCGGCGCTGCTGCTGTTTGGACGTCGGCATCTGGATCGTGCCGCAAAGCAGTAAAAACCATCATAACATTCGATGAAAATCGCGATTTTGCCGAAAAACATCGAATGTTGTGATGGTTTGGCCCGCAAACGTCATTTCCACCACAAAGGAGCCAGGCACCTTTGTGGTGGTTTTTGCTTTAACGGGCCGCGCCTGCGCCTTGGTATACCATGTACGCCGTTTGCGAATATACCCCACACCGCCGCACAACCCAGAAAGGCCCCCATGGACACTACCTTCAGCCACATCAAAGCCGTGTTCTGCGATATCGACGGCACACTGCTCACGAGCCAGCACACGGTGTCCCCGCGCACCGTGGCGGCGATCCGCGCCCTGCGCGAGCGCGGTGTGCTCTTTGGCCTGTGCACCGGGCGCGACGCCCACGCGACCGAGGCCATGTACGAGCTCTGGGGCATCGAAGGCCTGGTGGACGTGCTCGTGGGTTGCGGTGGCGCCGAGGTCATCGACCGTGCGCACGACATCAACGAGCTGAGCTATCCGCTGCCGGGCGAGACCATCGCGCGCATCTGCAAGCACATGGCGGACCTTCCGGCAACGCCCGTCTGCCCCCGAGACGGCGTGTTCTACGTGCCCGAGAGCAATGCGTGCGTCGAGCACCTGTCGCGCGTCGACGGCGTGCCCTACCAGGTGGTCGATTTTGCCGAGTTCTTGCACGGGCCGCAGCCCAAGGTGATGTTTACCATGGCACCCGAGGTAATGCCGCGGGTGATTGAGCGGGCGTCGACGTTTGCCGATGACACTGTTAAGGCGGCAGCTCTGCAAACCACGCAGCGGCTCTACGAATTCATGGATCCGCGCGTGTCCAAGACACGCGGCCTTGTGCGTGTGGCGGAGCTCAACGGCATGGAGCTCCAGAACATCTGCGTGTTTGGCGATGCCGATAACGACACCTGCATGGTCGCCGACGCCGGCGTGGGCGTGGCCATGGCAAATGGCAGCGACGCCACCCGCGCCGCCGCCGATTTTGTAACCGCCAGCAACGACAAAGACGGCATCGCGATCTTTATCGAGGAGCATCTGCTGTAGCGCCGGGGGAGAACCACCACAAAGGGAATAGGCACCTTTGTGGCGGCCTCAGGCGATTTGGGCGAATTGATGCCTAAAATCTGCGCGATAATTCAAATATAGTTGTCTGAACATCATGCCTCTAACCACCGGTGGGTTAAAGATATTCTCATCAGTTTGGTAGGATATTCCTTCCGGTTAATAATCTACCGTCCACGGTCGATTTTCGACCGTTCACAGGATGTTTGCTCTTGAGCAAAAGGTTGTGCAAATAAATAAAATGCTATTAAAAAACTGATAACTAACTTAATTACCAGTAGAAACAGATATTTTATAGCGAATAAACGAAGGCAAATCTAAACAATTGTCAAGAGAATTAAGAACTTGCACAAAAATGTCGGTTTTGCTGCTCAGATGTTAAAACAATCGTTATAATTGCATCACTTAGCGAGCGCAATTACAGATTGCGCAGATACGTTTGATAGGGAAAGAGCAAGATCGCGGTCTCTTGGGGAGGAGACATCGATGAAAGCGAATTCGGACAAATCTAAGCAGAGTAATAAAGCGACGCGCCGTGTACTGGCAGGCGTTTTGTGCGGATCCTCCGTTTTGAGCCTGGTACTGTCGCTCGTCATGCCCCCGATCTCGCAGGCCATTGCCAACGATGCCCAGACGGTTTCTACCGAGGAAACTGTGATGGGGGGGGTTCCTCAAGTGAGTCTACTGGTATAGACAACAGTACTAACGGGGATGCCGGCACAGACGCCGAAAACCAGAACAGCGACGATGCTGCGAGCGACGACGACGCTCGGCCGGAGGAGCAGTCCAAGGACGAGTCGCAGGCGGAAGATAATGATGCGATGGATGTTAACGCTGTCGCGTCAGCCGAGGAGGCTGCAGAGAGCGAAGAGACAACCACAGCTATTACTAACATTACTAACGCCGATGATTTGTCAGCTAAGCTTCAAGGCGTTGGGGAAAACCAAACTGCCTGCTTCGAGCTTACAGCTGATATTGACTATGCTGGTGAAATCAAACTTGAGAAGAGCGGCAGCAATATAACGCTGAACTTAAACGGTCATAAGATCAAGTGCTTGAACACCGACAAGCCGTTATTTGATGTTGCTAACGGCGCAACACTTACAATTAAGGACGAAATTAAGGACTCCGCGCCGGTGACTGAGACGGTCAACGATGTCCAACAGCTGACTGATCAGGGGCAGAAGCTGGATCCCAATAATTATGGCAAGAAAGTCGAGCTAAATTACGTTGGTGGCATTCCGTCTAATCTTACCTACTACGTGACCGAATCGTCCCCGAGCGGAACAGGCACAACCGAGACACTTGTCAAACATGACGTTGAGATTAAAGGCGCCATCGTGGCGTGCGGCGGCAACGCAAATCTAAAGCTCATCAATCTATATAACAACAACGGCAAGGGCGGCACGTTTAACCTTGTGAGCGGCGTGATCACGCAAAAACAAGGCGGCAGCGTTAGCAGCTTGGTCTATGCCGAGAACGGCTCTACCGTCAACATGCGCGGCGGCTATGTGTGTGGAGCTTCTGGCTCGGGTGCGGGCGGCGGAATTGAAATACACGGTAATTCGACCCTCGAGGTTTCCGGTGGCGTAATTGCCGGCAACAGTGCTCCTAGTGGCGGTGGTGTGTATGCTAAAGACTCCACGGTCAACATAACTAATGGCGTAATCTCCGGCAACAGCACGCTTGCTACTGGTGTTGGTTTCGGCGGCGGCATCATGGCCGAAGGCGGCAGCGTTACTGTTTCTGGTGGCTACATTACTAACAATAAATATGCCAATTACTGTGGTAACGATGGTAATGGCGATCATGGCGGTGCTGGACTTGCCGCTAAAAACGGTACTCATGTCACCATTTCGGGCGGCCAGATCACGGGCAACTATTCTGAGGAAGCCGGCGGCGGCGTCTATGTGACCGACATCGAACACCAAGGGGCGAGCTCGCGCAAGACAATGGCATGGCTCAACATTACGGGGGGAACTATTGCCTCTAACGTGAGTTTTCGCTCTGAGGGTGCCGGCATTCGCGTGGGCCAGATGGTTGACGCGATGATAAAAGGAACGTCAAATTCAAATCCAGTCTATATCACTAATAACCACTGCATGTCTCGCTTTGACTGGGGTGGAGGCGGCATCTTCGTCCAGGGCGATTCTAAGGTCGCGTCTAATGCTGGTAGGCTATTTGTCTATAACTCCTATATAAGCAGCAATGAGGCCGGTGGCTACGGTGGCGGCGTTGCGGTTTGCCCGACGGGTAAGACTTTGGTGACAGGCACCGACGGCACGGCGATTTTCGGTAATACTTCTGCCGGAAATGAGCAAAACGCGAACGACTACGAATCCGTGAGTAATACAGGCAATAACGGCACCCCCCATCTTTCCGGCGGTGGTCACGGTAAGGACCAGGACTCCGACGCCTACAATGCCGAAGTGTTTCGCGAAAACGGCCACGCGGACTTCTTCCTTGCGGCGGAGGGTCATACGACTCCGATCGCGGCGGTGATTGGCAAAATGCTTGGCGGCGGCGATGCTAAGTATCGGGGAAGCTTAGAGCTCCAGAAAGCCATTACTATCCCCGCTAACGGTGGCGTGCAGGTATATAAAAGCATCGGCCTGAGTTCGGATGTTAAGGCTCAAGACCCCGAGGCGATCAATGCGCGAAAGGCTGCGCTAGAGGCGGGCGCGACGTTTATCACGGGCAATTATTCCTGGAACCATGGCGGCGGCATCATGTCGAACGGCGACCTGTACATGGGCGCGCCTGAGGACACGTATGTCTATCCGAGCCTCAAGCTCAAGGCGACCAAGAAGCTGGAAGGCCGCAAGCTCAATGATGGGGAGTTCTCCTTTACGGTGTATCGCAAGGATTCAGACGACCCTTTGGCTGGCACGACAGCTGGCACGACATTCAATCGCGACGTTTGCACCGAGGTTGGAACAGCAGCAAATGATGCAGAAGGCAGCATTACGTTTGACCTTGGTGAACAATTCGCATCGAGTGGCGCGGGTAACGAAATCACATACTACTTGGTCGAAGACCCCGGTGGTGATTCTGGCATCACGTACGACTCCAGCGTGTATAAGATTGTGGTGACGGCCGAAGATACCAAGACCTTGCTCATGTCTGTTCCGAGTAAAGAAAACTCAAGCCAACTGAAGGATCTTTACATCCATAACTACACGATTAAAAACGTCGGTGTAACCAAGTACGAATTCCGCGAGTCGTCTGGGAAGTGGGAGAACGTAAAAGCGAGGAGCAAGGTGCAGAAGAGTGGAGACTATTATCCAATTATCTGTGAGGGTGACTCCACGACTTTCACTAACAAGTTCACTCCGTACGACTCGAAGGGCTCCTGGACGCCTATGGCGACTAAGGTCGTTGAGGGTGGCGAGATGAAGGAGTTCACGCTCCAGCTTGCGACCGACACAGATTTTACGGATATCGTTAGCAGCAAGTCCACCACTGCCGACGGCGACAAGTCCCAGACCCTGAGCTTCGACAAGATTGATTACAAACTCGATCAACTCGACCAGCTCGCGTCTGGCCCCGCTGGCCGTGGTGCTTCCAAGACCTTCACGTACTACGTGCGCGAGAAAGACGACGGTTCGCTGTTCTCGCACTATACGTACGACAAGTCGGTCTATCAGATTACGGTTAACGCGACTGACGACTCTAACCACCATATCGACGTCACTGCGACCTACAAGCAGATTCAGGATCGTGATGGCAAGCCAGTGACCAACGACACGGGCCGCGAACTCACTGAAAGTTCCACCCCCACCTTCACCAACACCTACTCCACCTCTTTGCCCCTTTCTGGTATGTCGGGCGTCACTCTGACGTACCTTGCCGGCGCGGCGGCGCTTTGCGCTGCTGCGGCCTGGATGCACATTCGTCGCAAGGCGAATGCGAAGGGAGGCGAGCGTCGTGAATAAGAAAGTTTGCTCCTTCCCGATCTTGTTTGCGCTGCTCGCCCTCTTGATCGGCACCTGCGCGGTTGTGTTCCCCGCATCCGCGCAGGCCGCGCCGAGCGCGACCGGATCCATCACGGTGACAGGCACCGTGGCGCGCAGCTACGACGCCTACCAGATCTTTGACGCCAACGTCGTCGATGACGACAACGACGCCAAGATCGCTACCGACCTTGTCTGGGCAAGCGATGCCGTGCGCGACGCCGCGCTGCCTGTGTTGCACAGCGCCGGCATGCCCAATTCCCAGACCACCGCACAGGAAGCTGCCGAGTGGCTCAACACCGATTCCCGCCTTACGAGCGCGCTGAGCGCACAGCTCGCTCGTTCCCTCCAGAGCTCTGGCGCCGTGTCCGTGGCCCTTAACGCGGGCACGACGGCCGAGCTGCCCTGCGGCTACTGGCTCATCGTCGCCAAAGACGACGCCATCGCCCAGGGCGAGGCCGGCACCGCGCCGATCATGGCCCTGGTCGGCGGCAGCGCCGTCACCGTCAAGCCCAAGGCCGCGACCCCCAAGGTCCAAAAGCACGTGCTGGAGGACAGCACCGCCGCCTGGCAGAAGGCCGCCGACGCCACGGTCGCCGACGACCTGTACTGGCGCCTCTCGGCCACGGTCCCGGCCGGGCTCACCGCCTACGACACCTATACGGTGCGGTTCGTCGACACCATGAGCGCGGGGCTCGACCCCTCCAAGGTGGCCGCGAGCATGCGCGTGTACGTGGCGGCGGGCGCGGACGGCGGCTTCGACGCGGTCCAGGCCGGCAGGGACGGCCGCGCCGGCACTAAGGCCGCGAAGGGTTGGACCGACATCACGGCCCAGTGCGCCACCAAGGTAGCGGCCGACGGCAAGACCTTCACCGTGCGCACCGGCGACCTGGTCGCCGCGCTCGGCGGGGCCGACGCCTTCACCGCGGGCGCCCGCGTGGTCGCCGTGTACAACGCGCCGCTCAACAGCGCATGCAACCACGGCATCGCGAAGGGCAACCCCAACGAGGTCTACCTGCGCTACCCGCGCTCTCCCTTTGCCGACCAGTCCGGCGACGCCGGCTTCACCCGCACGCCGAGCGACGACGCGTGCGCCTACACCTGGGATCTCGCACTCACCAAGCGCGGCAGCGACGGCGACAAGCCGCTTGCCGGGGCGGTCCTGAGCATCGCCGACGACCGCGGCCGCACACTGGCGGCCGACGGCACGTGGGATGCGGAGGGCAAGGCCACCGTCACCACGGGCGAGGACGGCCACGTGACCGTCTCGGGCGTGGACTCTGGCAAGCTGGAGGTCCGCGAGCTCAAGGCGCCCAAGGGCTACACCGCCTTTGAGGGCACGCGATCCGTGACGGTCAAGGCCGAGGGCCTGGACGTCGACCAGGTGGTCGCCGCCAAGCCCAAGGTGACCATATCGGCCGAAAGCCCTCTGCGAGTTGATGGCGCCGATGCCGGGAAGGGTTTAGTCGAGTTGTCGGTGCTTAACACCCCAAGTAATGAAGCGGGTCGAGGCTTTATGCCCTCGACGGGAGATAGAACGTTGGTGTTGGTAACGGCTTTGGCCGTCATCGGAGTAGTGGCTATTGTCGTCGCGCTCGTCATCAAGCGGGGAGGAGGTCGCCATGATAAATAATTGTCCCCCCCCCCTGCTCAATGGCGTACTGCCTCCGTAGCGATTAGAGCGCAGGGAAATGAGCCTGCTGACTTTTGGTGATGACGAGAATTAAAGCAACCTCCAAGAAAGAGGTCCCAACATGAAAACAACCAAGAACATCGCACGCCTGGCAGTAACCGCCGGCCTCACCGCAGCCCTGAGCTTCGGCGGAGTGATGGCGCCGGTGACTATGGCTTTTGCCGCGGAGGGTGCGACTGCCGCGACCAATAGCATCACGATCAATAAGAACACCGAGAATGGCGATGTGAAGTACAAGGGATACCAGATCTTTAAGGCCGATGTCGTGGACAAGGACGGGAAGAAGATTGTGTCCAACGTCGAATGGGCCAACGGGTTATCTGACACTGCTAAGACTGGCATCATTGCTGCCATAAAGAGTGACGGCAAAGGCAGCAAGCTTCCCGAGAATCCTTCCGCACAGGACGTCGCCGACTGGATGGCTACAAATCTCCAGGACGCTTCTCGGGTTGTGAACAATGGCGATTTGCTCGATACGATTGCCGATTTGGTCAAGGACACTACTCCCGCCACCCCGACGGGAGCTTCTAGCGTTGCTTTCGCCGCAGACACTCCAGTTTCTTTTGAGAACTCTGGCTACTACCTTTTCCTGACCGATGCCGCATCGATTGGAACCGATGCCGATCACACTGGAAAGAAGCAGACCGGTACCTCGCCGATCTTCGCTGTTGTGGGCGGCAGCGCTGTCGTGGTTACCGAGAAGACTGGTATTCCTACGGTTACAAAGAAGATTAAGGACGACAAGCCCGGCAGCGATTGGGCCGACAAGGCTGACTCGCAGACTGGTCAGGATGTTCAATATCAGCTAACCGGTACCGTTGCCGAAAATGTAGCCTCGTTCGGCACCTATTACTACGAGTTCCACGATGAGCTGTCCGCTGGCCTGACGGCTAACGATGCTTCCATTAAGGTGTATGCAGGCAATGATCGTACCAGCGCTGTCGAAATAACTTCCGGATTTACTCACGAAGTTAAGAATGGTGAAAATGGCAGTGGACAAACTCTGACCGTAAAGTTCGATAATCTCAAAACTGCCGTCACGGGCCTCGCGTCTAGTACCAAAATTTTTGTTGAGTATACCGCTCAACTTGATCCAAGTAAGGCAGTCGTTGTCGGCGGCACGGGCAACGAGAACAGCGTCAAGCTCGTCTATTCCAACAACCCTATGAGCGATGGCAAGGGCGAGTCCGTGCCCGACACCGTCCGTGACTACACTTACGCACTCAAACTCGTCAAGGTTGACTCTGTGGAGACGACCAAGAAGCTTGAGGGCGTAAAGTTTACCATTCAGGCCACGACTCCAGACGACACGTCCTCCAATGGCAAGTATGTCCAAGAGAAAGGCAATCTTGGCGATACCGCTTATGAGTTTACGACTAATGGTGAGGGCGAGATCAGCGTTGAGGGCCTCGATGCCGGGACCTACACGGTGCACGAGGTCGAGGGCAGCAACCCTGGCTACAACACGCTGAAAGACTTTACCTTCACCATTAAAGCCGAGGGCCTTGATAAGCTCGAGGGCGAGCCGCTCACTGGAAACGCTGATCAGAATACTCTGAAGGTAACCGCGACGAGCGATAATTCCACTATGGTTGCCCCGTCGGCCGACGGCGGCACCGTCTCCCTTACCGTCAAGAACAAGAAGGGCTCCGGCCTCCCGCTCACCGGTCTCAATGGCGTGACCTTCACGTGGATCGCTGGTGGCGTGGTGCTGTGCATCGGCGTGGCGCACCTCATCCGCAGCCGTAAGCAGGCTGAGGAGTCCGAGCAGGAGTAACGCTCGCTCACCCCTTTGGCAGGTGGGATGTGATGACCATGAGACTTGCGGACACTTTTCTCGTCCATCGACGTTCTTGCTCTGCCATTCTCTTTTCGGGACAGACTCCGCACTGGAGTCTGTCCCGTTCCTTTTGGTAACACAGCCAGGCTCCATTGCCCGATGGATTAAGCATATGAATATCGAACAGATGTTTGCAATTATTGCGTTTACCAGCTGTGGGTGCATACACTCGCAGTAAAATGGCTTTGCGACGCATCCCGTGCGCGGGCGGCCGACGACTCGATCGGAGGTCCCCAAATGCTGAAATTCCTTAACGCGCTCGCCGCCCTCGCGGCGGTGGGCACGTTCGTCATCGCGTTTCTTGACTCGTATGAGGTTCGGTTTAAGGTCCGTAGGCGCACGCGCGGTGCGGACGGTAGAAGGCATTTGCGCCGCAAGCGCAAATAAGAATGCCCGGGGGTCGGATCCCGGGCATTTAACTAAAGCTGAAAACTAGGCTGCCCGCGCTCCTAAGTACTTACGCGGGGTACGTCGTTTTCTGTTGACATTGTATCCCGAATCGCCCCGCCGATCCGGGACATTTTGAAAACGCAAATGCTGGCCTATGCTCGCGCCGCACAATGCTGTCTAGCTGTGTTGTCCGGCGCGGAAGCCCGCGATTCGGCTATTATTTGTTTAGACAACCTGAGCTGTAGGGGAGTGACCGGCGATGGTGCAGGGCGCCAAACATATGAAGAGCAATAACGCCGCGGACAACGGCGGCTCAAGCCCTCAGCCCAAACCTCAACCAAAGCCCAAGCGCCGTCGCAAGCGGCTGCCGCGCTGGGCCGATCGGCTCATCACCATCGTCATCATTCTTATTGGCGTGGGCCTTATGACCTGGCCGTGGATCTTGGACCGGCTCGAGGCCTCGGGCGTGTTCAATCAGATCAGCACCGTGTCCAGCACCGTGGACGCGCTGTCTGCCGAGGAACGCGAGCGCATCCTGCTCCAGGCGCGCTCCTTTAACGAACAGCTGGCGGGCGAGGCCACCGAGCTCCCCGCCGACCAGATCGAGCCCTACGCCCAGCAGCTCATCTTTGACCGCGACCCCATGATGAGCTGGGTCGAGATCCCCTCCATCGACGTGAGTATGCCCATCTACCACGGCACGAGCGAGGAAGTCCTTATGGCCGGCGTCGGCCACCTGGAGGGCACGAGCCTGCCGGTGGGCGGCGCCTCGACGCATTGCGTGCTCACCGCGCACTCGGGCATGCGCAACCTGAGCATGTTCGACGATATTCACTCGCTGGAACCCGGCGACCTGGTGCTGCTGCACACCATGAACAAGACGCTCGCTTATAAAGTGGTCGACTCCGAAGTGGTGCTGCCCGAGGAGATGGAGTCGCTGACCATCGAGCCCGGCGCCGACAAGGTGACGCTCGTTACCTGCACACCCTACGGTGTGAACGACCATCGCCTGCTGGTGCATTGCGTTCGCACCAAGTACAGCAAGAAGGACGTCGACAGGCAAAAGTCGCTGGCTGGCCGCCACTGGGGCAAGCGCGAGTTTGCCGTCCTCATTGTGGTCGTAGCCATTGTGCTGTTGCTGCTGGACATCGTGATCCACGCGGTCCGCAAGCGCCGCAAGGCCAAGGCCTCGGCATAGGACATTCTCCAGAACCACCACAATGGGGACAGGCACCTTTGTGGTGGTCGGGGCTTCCAAACCATCACAACATTCGATGAAAATCTCGATTTTGGCGAAAAGCGTCGAATGTTGTGATGGTTTTCGTTGTGGGCGGCGCGGTTTTCGCTGCGGGCGGGACGGTTTTCGCTATGGACGGTGCGGTTTCGCTGCAGAACCGTCAGCCCACTGCCTGTCAACCGCCGCCCTCGTTACGTTTTCGCTGCATTTGGGTAAAGCACCTGCTCCAAGTGGCGTTGCCTTGTATACTAGAGCGGTTTATCTGTTATGCGGAAGGGAGCGCCTATGGCACTCAGCGAGAAAGACGTGCGCGGCATCGCCGAGTACGCAAAGATCGCACTGACCGATGACGAGCTCACCCAGATGACGTCCTACATGAACGACGCCGTCCAGATGCTCGAGCCCGTCTTGCAATATGACTTGCCCGACGTGGAGCCCACGTTCCATCCCATCGGAAGCCTGTCCAACGTGATGGGCGATGACCTGCGCGAGCCCGAGCGCGACCTGCCGCTTGACGTCGCGCTCGAGAACGCCGGCAGCGCGCGCGAGCGTTACTTCCGCGTGCCGTCCATTTTGGGAGAGGGGGAGAGCGAGTAATGGCGCTAAGCTTCGATTCCCTTACCGCCGCTCAGATTGCCGCGGGCGTTGCCGCCGGCGACTTTACCGCTACCGAGGTGGCCCAGGCCTCCCTTGCCGCCATCGAGGCGCGCGAGGGCGGGGTCCAGGCATTCCTGCAGGTGGCGCCCGAGCTTGCGCTCGAGGCCGCTGCGCGCGTGGATGCCGACCGTGCCGCAGGCAAGCCGCTGCCCCCGCTTGCGGGCGTGCCACTAGCCATCAAGGACAACATGAACCTCGTGGGCACGCGCACCACCTGCGCTTCCCGCATGCTCGAGAACTACCAGAGCGTTTACACCGCCACCTGCGTCCAGCGCATGCTCGACGCCGGCTGCCTGCCCATGGGCAAGGCCAACATGGACGAGTTTGCCTTTGGCAGCTCCACCGAGAGCTCGGCATTCCACCGCACCAACAACCCCTGGGATACCGAGCGCGTGCCCGGCGGCTCCTCGGGCGGCTCCGCTGCCGCCGTCGCCGCGGGCGAGGTCGCGCTCTCGCTGGGCTCGGATACCGGCGGCTCCATTCGCCAGCCGGCGTCGCTGTGCGGCGTGGTGGGCTTTAAGCCCACGTATGGTGCCGTGAGTCGTTACGGCGTGGTTGCCTTTGGCTCGTCGCTCGACCAGGTGGGCCCCTTTGGCCGCACGGTCGAGGACGTCGCGCTGGCCATGAACGCGCTTACCGGCGCGGGCCACGATCCGTACGACTGCACCAGCCAGGATTGCGCCGTCGACTTTACCGAGCATCTCAACGACAGCATCGAGGGCAAGCGCGTGGGCATCATCCCCGCATTTATGGAGGCCGAGGGCCTGACGCCCGAGGTCAAGGCCGCTGTTCAGCGCGCCGCCCAGGAGCTGCAGAACCAGGGCGCCGAGCTGGTCGAGGTCGACCTGCCGCACCTGGACGCCGCTATCGCCGCCTACTACGTCATCGGCCCGGCCGAGGCGTTCTCCAACCTGGCACGTTTCGACGGCATTCGATACGGCTATCAGGAGGAGGGCTGCGCCAACCTGTCCGACCAGAGCTCGCTCAGCCGTGCCCACGGCTTTGGTGCCGAGGCCAAGCGCCGTCAGATGCTCGGCGCCTACCTGCTGAGCTCGGGCGTGTACGACAAGTACTACTACGCCGCGCAAAAGGCCCGTACGCTCATCACGCAGGACTACGACGCCGCGTATGCCAAGGTGGACACCATTCTCATGCCCGCCTCGCCGCGCACGGCTTTTAAGTTTGGCGAGATCAGCGACCCCACGCAGATGTACCTCTCCGACCTGTATACCATTTCGCTCAACATCTGCGGCAACGGTGGCATTTCGGTGCCGCTGGGCCTGGGCGAGGATACTCAGCTGCCCGTTTCTGCCCAGCTGGTGGGACCTGCCTTTAAAGACCGTCAGCTGCTTACGTTTGCCCGCGCCCTGGAGCGCGGCTTTGCCGATGCCGCCACGGGTGCGCCCGCGCTTTCCGTCGCGCCCGATTTTGCCGGGAAGGGAGGCGAGCTGTAATGAAGGAGCTTTCCGAGGTCCTGCAGGATTGGGAGGCCGTGATTGGCCTGGAGATCCATACCGAGCTCACCGCACTCGATACCAAGATGTTCTGCAACTGTAAGCTCAGCCACGATGACGAGCCCAACGCCAACGTGTGCCCGGTGTGCCTGGGCCTGCCCGGCGCCCTGCCGGTGCCCAACAAGCGCGCCATCGAGAGCATCGTCAAGGCGGGTCTCGCCACCAACTGCGAGATCCAGCGCCACTCGATGTTCTACCGCAAGCACTACTTCTATCCCGATATGGCCAAGAACTTCCAGACCACGCAGGGCCCGGTCGCCTTTGCCATGTACGGTCACCTGGACCTGGACGTGACCGGTCGCGGTGCCGCCGAGCGCCCCGACTGCGCGTTTGGCGAGGCCGAGGCCCAGAGTCTGGCGAGCGCCTCGGCCAATGCCGAGGGCCTGTCCACGTCCATGACGTCGACCATGCGCGAAGGCAATCAGCGCGCCGGCCACCTGGCCAGCTATGACGCGTCCAACCTGCAGATGCCCGAGCGCCGCGAGGACGGTTCCTACACGGTGCCCATCCGCATCCTGCGCATCCACATGGAGGAGGACGCCGCCAAGATGGTGCACGTGGGCGGTGCCGAGGGCCGCATTACCGCCGCGGCCGAGTCGCTCGTTGACTACAATCGCTGCGGTACGCCTTTGATTGAGCTCGTGACTGAGCCCGATCTGCGCACACCCGAGGAGGCTCGCCTGTTTATGGAGAAGCTCCGTCGCATCTTTGTGACGCTGGGCATTTCGGACTGCTCCATGGAGAAGGGCTCCATGCGCTGCGACGGCAACGTGTCGCTGCGTCGCCGTGGCGAGACCAAGTTGGGCACCAAGACCGAGCTCAAGAACCTCAACTCGTTTAAGAGTCTGCACGACGGCCTTGCCTACGAGATTTGCCGCCAGGCCGAGGTGCTCGAGGAGGGCGGCATCATCTATCAGGAGACCCGCCACTGGGAGCCCAGCCGCAAGCGCACCGTGGTCATGCGTGTGAAGGAAACGGCAGACGACTATCGTCTGTTCCCCGATCCCGACCTGGCGCCGTTCGATCTGGACGACGAGTTTATCGACCGCTGCCGTTGCGAGATCCCCGAGCTGCCCGATGCCAAGCGCGCCCGCTTTGAGGCCGATTTTGGCATTAAGGCGGCCGATGCCGAGCAGATCGCCGGCGACCCGGAGTTTGCCGAGTTCTTTGAGGCCGCTGCTGCCGGCATGGCTGGCAAGGAGGCCCAGACGGTCGCGAACCTGCTGGTCAATGAGATGATCGCCTACCTCAAGGGCGCGGGTGTCTCGCTGACTGAGTCTGGCATCGCGCCGGCTCAGGTGGCGGCGCTTGCCAGGCTGCTCGCGACCGATGCCATCAGCTCCAACCAGGCGCACGAGGTCTTTGAGGCCATGGCCCAGACCGGCGACGACCCCAACAAGATCGTCGACGAGCGCGGCATGCGTCAGGTGAGCGACGCCGGCGCGCTGCAGCCTATCGTGGATGAGGTGCTGGCAAACTGTGCCGAGCAGGCGCAGCAGTACCGTGACGGCAACCAGAAAGTCATCGGCTTTTTGGTGGGCCAGTGCATGAAGGCAAGCCGCGGCAAGGGCAACCCGAAGCTCTTCAACGAGTTGCTGAGAACGTCGCTCTCGTAAGCGGGAACCCGGGAGCCCCGGCAGGGCGGGTGCTTCCTCAAAATTTCAAACAGTCCTGCGCAAGACGAAGGCCACATTAAGTGGCCTTCTTTGCGTGCGGAACTCATTTTGAGCAAGCACCCGCCCTGCCGGGGCTCCCGGGTTCTGCGACGACTCGGCCGTTCGGGTCAGGTGGGCTGAATGGAATAGAGTGAATGGGCGTGCCGTCGGCACGCCCATTGTTTTGAAGGGAACTCATTGAGAGGCAAGGCCCTGCGCCCGGCCCCTCGGTTCCGTGACGACTCGGCCGTTCGGGTCAGGTGGGCTGAATTGAATTTGGTGAATGAGGGCGCCGTTGGCGCCCTCATTCTCTATATATGTTGGGAGCGCCAGGTGGTGGGGGTGGTGCCGGTGTGTTGCTTGAAGGCTTGGGCGAAGGCGGCCTGCTGAGGGTAGCCTAGACGCTCTGCCACCTGCGCTATCGTGAGCGCGCTATCGGCCAAAAGGTCCTGTGCTCGCTCCATACGGCGTCTGCGAATGTAGGCGCCCAGGGACTCGCCAGTTTGGGCCTTAAAGGTGGCGCATAGTTTGGAGCGGCTTGTGTAGAGCCTCTCGGCCACCTCGTTGATACCCACGCGTCTGCCTTTGTCGAGCTCGCACTCAATCATCGCCGTTGCTTCTTCGGCAATGGTCACGCTGGCGCGTGTGTCTGCCGCCTGCTGCGCCTGCTTGTGGGCCGCGCGCGAACAGGCGAGTTCCGCGACCATGGTCTCCACGATGCCTTGCATATAGACGTGTCCGCCTACGGTGCGGGCGCGGTCCTCGTTAATCCGGTGCAGTGTGTGGCAGATGGCGGACGTCGCTTCCTCGTGCCATGGCTCGGCAAACGCCTCAAAGACCCCTGCGAACTCGGTGGGATAGCGGTGCTCCAGTTCGTCAAAATATCCAGGCAAAAAGAGCACCGAGCGCGAGTGATAGAGCCGCCCTGCAAATAGCGGGCTTAACTCCTCGCCACAGTTATCTTGGATAAAACTGCACACGGCATTGTTTGGCCACGGTCCATGCAGGGGTTTAAGGTTCGCAGGCGTTATGCCGGCTTCGGGCATGCACATGAGCGTGGGCGCGCTGACCTCGCTCACGCACGCGTACGGTTCGGGTGTGTATTCGGCCAGGTACATATCGTGCATCGGGGTAATGAAATGCTCCATAACGATGCAGGCGGGGGAGAGAGGCGTGATCCATGCGCGTCCGTGCGCCCGATCGTTTGCCACCTCGCCGGTAAAGACGGCGCCCTTGCCGGTAAGCTCCAGGCCAAACTGCTCAAACTGCGGTGCGTAGAGCTCGGTTATATCGGTTGCCGCCCGCCGCATTTTCAAAAGCGTCCCCTTCATTTGCGAAAACGTCCACGCCTGGCTCGATTGTGAGCCATGGCTAACACATCAATGATAAGTTCATTACGGTTAACTCTCAAGCCGTTGGAAAGGAATCTCATGGCAAAGGGGTCAAAAAGGGAAGGCGGCGGTATCGGCGAGCTGCTTGCATATGCCGGCGACCGCAAATTCCTAACGTATTTGGGCATGGCTCTCTCGGCGCTCTCGCAGCTGCTGAGCTTTGGCCCGTACGTGTGCATTTGGCTTGTCGCGCGCGATCTGATCGCCGTGGCACCTAACTGGAGCGAAGCCTGCGACATCGCGACGTATGGCTGGTGGGCCGTGGGGTTTGCGCTGGCAAGCATCGTGGTCTATTTCGTGGGGCTCATGTGCACGCACCTGTCTGCGTTTCGCTGCGCGTCCAATATCCGCAAGACTACGAGCGAGCACCTGCTTAAGCTGCCGCTTGGCTACTTTGACACACACGCCACCGGTGAGCTGCGCCGTATCGTAGACGGATGCGCCGCCTCCACCGAGACCCTGCTCGCACACATGCTGCCCGATATCGCAGGCGCCGCCGCCATGGTCGTGGGCTTGCTCGTGCTGCTTTTCGCCCTCGATTGGCGCTTGGGCGCGGCGTGCCTCATTTCGGTGGCCGTTTCGTTTTGCGCCATGGCCACCATGATGAGCGGCAAGGGCGCCGAGTTTATGAAGGCCTACATGGGCGCGCTGGTCAAGATGAACAAGACCGGCACCGAATACGTTCGCGGTATCCCCGTGGTCAAGGTGTTCCAGCAGACGGTCTACTCCTTTAAGGCGTTCCACGATGCAATCGCCGAATACGCCGACATGGCGCAAAACTATGCGGGTACATTCTGCCGAGGCCCGCAGGTGCTCAACCTTACCGCGCTCAATGGCCTCGTGGCATTTCTTTTGCCCGTGGCGTTGCTGTTGGCGCCGGGTGAGACGGACTTCGCGCATTTTATGACCAACTTCACGTTTTACGCGATCTTTTCGGCCGTGGTGCCGACGGCCATGACCAAGCTTATGTTTGTGGGCGAGGCGTCTCAGATGAGTGCCGATTCGCTGGCGCGTATCCGAAGCGTTATAGATTCCAAGCAGCTCTCCGTGCCTGCCCAGCCCAAGCATCCTGTTGGTAGCGATGTGCGCTTTGAGGACGTGAGCTTTACCTACGAGGGTGCCGAAGCGCCTGCCGTCGATCATGTGAGCTTTAGCGTTCCCGCAGGTAGCACCCTTGCGTTGGTTGGTCCCTCGGGCGGCGGTAAGTCAACCTGCGCAAGCCTGATCCCGCGTTTTTGGGATGTTTCCGCGGGTCGCGTGCTCGTAGGCGGCGTAGACGTTCGCGACATGGATCCCCACGAGCTTATGGACCAGGTTGCCTTCGTGTTTCAGACCAACCAGCTGTTCCGACAAACACTTGCCGATAACGTGCGCGCCTCCAAGCCTGGAGCCACTGACGACGAAGTGCGCGCGGCCCTCTCCGCGGCCCAGTGCGACGATATCGTGGCCAAGCTCCCGCAGGGCATCGACACCATGCTCGGCGCCGGCGGGGCGTACCTTTCGGGTGGCGAGGTCCAGCGCGTGGCACTCGCCCGCGCAATCCTTAAAGACGCGCCTATCGTGGTGCTCGATGAGGCCACAGCGTTTGCCGACCCCGAGAACGAGGCGCTCATCCAGCGCGCCTTTAGCAAGCTGGCGGCGGGTCGCACGGTCATTATGATCGCGCACCGACTCTCGACTGTAGTGGGCGCAGACCAAATCGTGGTGCTCAACCAGGGCAGCGTGCAGGAGGCCGGCACCCATGCCGAGCTGCTGTCCCAAAAGGGTCTATACGCCAAGATGTGGGCCGAATACGAACAGGCCGCGAGCTGGAAAATCACTGCAGCGACCGCGGATGCCGCCGTCACGAAGGGAGGCGAGGCATAAATGTTCGCCTCATTCCAAAAGAAGTATTTCCTATCCGATAAAGGCGTCGCCGGCGTAGAACGCGGCATTTTCTGGACCACGCTCACCAATCTCATTACCATGGCCGGCATGGGCTTTTTATTCCTGGTCATGGCCGGCTTTGTCGAGCATCTCGCCAGTGGGGCCGATCTGCCGAGTGCACTGCCTATCGTGGGCGGTCTCCTGGTCTTTTTCGTGATGCTCTTTGCCTCTAACTGGCAGCAGTATTACTACACCTACTGCATCTTTTACGAGGAATGCGGCAAGCAGCGCATGGGGATTGCCGAGCGCTTGCGCAAACTGCCGTTGTCGTTTTTCGGCCGTCGTGATCTGGCCGATCTAACCGAAACCATCATGGGCGACGTTCAGACTATGGAGCATGCCTACAGTCATGTGCTGGGAGAGCTTTGGGGTGCCATCATCGCAAGTGCCATCGTGTTCGTGGCGTCGCTGTTCTTTTGCTGGCAGCTGGCGATTGCGGCGTTTTGGAGCGTGCCCGTGGCCTTTGCCGTGCTGTATCTGACACGCGGGCCCATGACCCCGGTGTTCGACCGCGTGCGCGCCGAGAAGGTCAAGGTCACCGAGGCGATCCAGGAGACGCTCGACTGCGTGCGCGAGATCCGCGCCACCAACCAGGAGGCCCATTATCTTGAGGGACTCAACGCCGTGATCGATGCCGAGGAGCGCGAGACCACCAAAGGCGAGCTCGCCAACGGGCTTTTGGTCAACTCCGCCTTTGCCATCCTGCGCCTGGGGATTGCCACCACGTTGGTCACGGGCGCTGCGATGGTCGCCTCCGGCCAGGTCGACTTTTTGGTGATGTTTGCCTTCCTGCTTATGGTGAGCCGTATCTATGCACCCTTTGACCAGGCGTTAATGTTAATGTCCGAGCTGTTTGCCGCCGAGTCGTCTGCCAAGCGCATGCGTTCCATCATGGAAGAGCCTGTGGCGCGGGGTAGCGAGAAATTTGAGCCCGTGGGCCACGATGTGGTGTTCGATCACGTGGCATTTGGCTATGGTGCGGGCGAGGACGGCCGCGCCGGCGAGAAAGTTCTTACCGATGTGAGCTTTACCGCCAAGGAAGGCGAAGTTACGGCGCTGGTCGGTCCTTCGGGTTCCGGTAAGTCCACGGTGAGCCGCCTTGCCGCGCGCTTTTGGGATGCCACCGCGGGCAAGGTTACCGTGGGCGGTGTGGATGTTGCAAGCGTCGATCCCGAGGTACTGCTGCGTGATTACGCTATTGTGTTCCAAGACGTGCTGCTCTTTGACGACACGGTGATGGGAAACATCCGCCTCGGGCGTCGTGATGCCACCGATGAGGAAGTGCTTGCTGCCGCGCGTGCCGCCAACTGCGACGAGTTTGTGAGCCGCATGCCGCAGGGCTATGGCACGATGATTGGCGAGAACGGCTCCAAGCTGTCCGGCGGAGAGCGCCAGCGCATTTCCATCGCCCGCGCGCTGCTCAAAGACGCGCCTATCGTGCTGTTGGACGAGGCGACGGCGAGTTTGGATGTGGAGAACGAGACCGTGGTACAGCAGGCACTCTCCCGTCTGCTTACAGGTAAGACGGTTATCGTTATTGCCCACCGTATGCGCACGGTGGAAAATGCCGATAAGATCGTTGTACTCAAGGATGGTGTGGTTGCCGAGCAGGGCACTCCGGCGCAGCTCAAGGCGGCAGGTGGAGAATTCGCCCGCATGGTGGCGCTGCAAAAGGAAGCAGCTACCTGGCAGTTGTAAGAAGGGGCAAAGGGACAGTCCCTTTCTCACATTGACAATCGGTTACTCCGCATCGTTAATTTTCAAAAGGTTAGCCATGGCTGACCTAGATAGTTAGATAAAATTGAGATATTTCAAAAGCGTGCTCGAGCAAACTTGTTTACTCGGGTGCTGAAGCACCATGCCGCGTCCAATGCGGCAAAAAGGAGAAGCAACATGAAGAAGTCGACGTTCAATACCCTGCTTGTCGGTGGCGGTTTTCTGCTTGGCACGGCCGGCATCAAGCTGCTTACCAGCGCTCCGGTAAAGAACGCCTGCGTGCAGGGTATCGCGTGCGGCATGCGCATCAAGAACGGCTACCAGGACATGGTCGAGCAGGCCAAGGCTAATGTCGACGACATGGTTGCCGAGGCTGCTTACATCACCCAGAGCGAGGCCGCTGCTGACGAGGCAACCGAGTAACGCTCCCAGGCACAAACTATGAGATTCTCGATTATTAGCGAGATCCCCGGCAGGACCCGTCTTCAATTGGCGGGTCCTGTGCCAGAGAGCGATCTCGATGCACTTCTTAAGCTTGGCGGCGACATCGACGGCGTGCACAAGGTGCGCGTCTACGGCCGCATCGGCCAGATGGCACTCGAATACGACGAGTCGCGCCGCGATGCCGTGCTGGCCGCCGTCGGTGCGCTCGACGCTCAGGTCATCGCCGACGCAAAGACGGGTTACGTGATGCAGCTTGAGCCACGCAAGCACAAGCTCGTCATGGATCTTGCCACACTTATTGGCGCCCACTACGCGCGCCGCTGGTTCTTGCCGACGCCTCTGCGTGCTGTGTTTGTCGTGGCCGGTTACATGGCATTTTTGCGCGCCGCCCTCCGTGAGCTCGCGCAGCCGCGCCTGACCGTTCCCGTGCTCGATGCTTCGGCCATTGGTATCTCGTTTGTCAAACGCGACGTCGATACCGCCGGCCAGACGATGTTCCTGCTCAACGTGGGCGAATTGCTCGAGGACTACACGCGCGCCATGAGCGAAAACGAGCTCATCAACTCGCTGCTCGACGTGCCCGATAAGGCACAAAAGGTCGTCGGCGACATCGAGGTAAGCGTTGCCGCCACCGAGCTCGAGCCCGGCGACTTGGTGGCCGTGCGTACTGGCATGTCCATTTGCATCGACGGTGTTGTCGAGCAGGGGAGCGCTATGGTCAACCAGGCGACCCTGACCGGCGAGCCGCTGGCCGTCGAACGCAGCGTGGGCGACGACGTGTTCGCCGGAACCGTCGTGGAAGACGGCAGCATCTTGGTGCGCGTGCGCGCCAATACGGCGCAAACCAAACTGCGCTCAATCGTCTCGCTCGTGCAGACGGCCGACTCGCTCAAGTCCGAGGGCCAGTCGCACATGGAAGACCTCGCCAACAAGATCGTCCCGTGGAACTTCCTGCTCGCGGGCCTTGTCGCTCTCACCACGCGCAGCCTTATCAAGACCTCGGCGGCGCTGATGGTCGACTACTCGTGCGCACTCAAGCTCACGGGTTCCGTCGCCGTCATGACCGCCATGAGCGATGCCGCCAAGATGGGCGTCATGGTCAAGGGCGCGAAGTACTTTGAGTCGTTTGCCAAGGCCGACACCATTGTGTTTGATAAGACTGGCACGCTCACCGAGGCGCAGCCGCGCCTGGCTTGTGTGCTGACGACCGACGGCTGGAGCGAGGACGAGGTCCTGCGCCTTTCTGCCTGCCTGGAGGAGCATTTCCCGCATCCTGTGGCGCGTGCCGTGGTCAACGCCGCCCGCGAGCGCGGGCTCGAGCACCGAGAGCGCCATGCCGCCGTCGAGTACATCGTGGCGCACGGCATCGCTTCGTCCATCGAGGGGCGTCGCGCGATTATCGGCTCGGCACACTTTGTGTTTGAAGACGAGAGCGCGCAGCTCGATTCCGACATTAAGGAGCGCATTGAGTCCCAGATGCAGGGCCTGTCGCCGCTGTATCTGGCGGTCGATGGAAAGGTCGTCGGCGTGCTCGGCATCGAAGATCCGCTCAAGGCCGGGGTCCGCGAGGCCATTGCCGACCTGCATGCGCTGGGCGTCAAGCACGTGGTCATGCTCACGGGTGACTCCGAGCGCACGGCCGAGCGCATCGCGCGCGAGGCGGGTGTCGACGAGTTTAAGGCCGAGCTGCTGCCCGAGGACAAATACGCGTATGTCGAGCGCATTAAGAGCGAGGGGCGCCACGTTGCCATGGTGGGCGACGGCGTCAACGACTCACCGGCGCTGGGCCTGGCCGACGTGGGCCTGGCCATGGGTGGCGGAAGCGACATCGCCAAGGAGGTCGCCGATATCATCCTGACCGATACGGATCTGGCCGCAATCGTGCGCCTGCGCCGCATGAGTCAGGGCCTCATTGATCGTCTGACGAGCTCCTACTCTAAGGTGATGCTCACCAACTCGGCGCTGTTGGCATTGGGTATTACCGGCATGATCACTCCGCAGACGTCGTCACTGCTGCACAACGGCTCAACGATCGCCTACAGCCTGAGCAACGCGAAGGCCTACCTGCGTTAGCAGACGTGTTCGCCCACGTTATCTGGCCTGCGCCCAGACGGCATCGGTGTCGTCCGGGCGCAGGCCTTTTGCGTTTGACCATGTGCTAGCTTCTCTATATAGTGTTGCTAGCAGGGCTAGCAATTGAAGGGAGCGGGATCGACGTGGGTGCTGTTAGCGGCATGGCGCAGGTGAACGTTCGCGTAGATCGCCAGGTCAAGAACCGTGCCGAGGAGGTGCTGCGGCTTTCGGGTGGGTCACTGCCCGAGCTCATCAAAAAGGTGGTGGCTAAGGTCGCGCAGGGTGGCGGGCAGTGCGAGGAAGTGCTTGCGGCCGTCGACGACCGGCAGCAGACCGTCGCGCCCGATGCACCGTTCGCCGCATCATGGGCGGCGGCGGATCAGCTTTACGCGGACCTGGGCATCGTTACGTCGCCCGTATCCGACGATCGCGATTGGGACACAATCTATTCCGAAGCCATGGACGAGCGCTATCGCCAAAAGGGGATGATCCTGTGAGCGGGGCTCCCCTCAAAATAATGGTGGATGCCAACGTATGGGTTGATTCGTTTTGCGTCGACCATGCCGAGTCGCTTGCCGCGCGTGCGTTTATTGGGCAGGCGGCGGAGGCGGGGGCATTGCTGTTCTTTCCGGTGCATATCGCCAAGGACGTGCTGTACGTTGTCCAACACGAGCTGAAGCGTAGCGTTCTTGCCAGTGGGGAAGCGCTCGACGAGGCATCTGCCCGTGCAATTGGCGATGCGGCGTTGGCGTTTGTTCGGAACATGACCGAAAACGCCACGGCCGTGGGTGCAGATGCGTCGGACCTTTGGCTGGCCGACAAATACTTAGCGCTCTATCGCGATTACGGGGACAACTTGGTGCTCGCCGCGTGCAAGCGCGCGCAGGTCGATTACTTGGTGACCAACGATCGCAAGCTGCTCGAACATGCCGATCTTGCAGCAAAGACCCCGCGCCAAATGATGCCGATTCTGGCTTTGGCCGAACGCGGCCGCGCGGCTATCGGTTGACGCAAACTGTTTGCGGGCCTCTTGGACGACGATGCGCCAAGGGGCCCGCGTCTGCTATTTACAAAAGCTCGGCCTTAATGGCGGGACTTTCTGCGAGCTGCTCGGCTGCCTTTTCGTCGGAGCTGTCGAGTGCTGCCAGGCTTCGGTAGACCCACTCGTTGACCTGGGTGTTCTTGACGCCTGCGGTCTGCATAAGGGCACCTACCTCGCGGATTGCTGCGAGCAGATCGGCTTTGGGACCCGCGAGCTTGACCTCGATGCCGTGGTAGGCGGTTACGCCGCGGTTCTCACTCACGTGGTCGATAAAGCCCTCGACGGTCTCAAGCTGCTGGGCGAGAGCTGCATCATCGTCAGCGTCCAGCGCGACGAGTGCGTTCGATACCGTGAGGGCGGGATGTCCGCAGGGGACAAAGCCTTCGATGACATCCATAGCTTCGGTAATGGTTGAGCCCAGGCCTGCGAGGGCATTGACGAGTTGCTGCTTGGTATCCATAACGGTCCTTTCGAGGGGTCAATTTTGCTTGGCGAAAATATACGTGACGCGATCGGTAACAAAAGTGCGAAGTGCGGCGCACATTGGGGTCTTCACAGCTCGTGCATAGAACAGCTGTCCGCTTTCAGAACGTGGTAAGATAACACTCCACAAGCGGGGCTTGCCCCGCATGTTCCTTGAAAAGTCGACGGGTGTTGGGTGCTCGTGCCCAATGCCATCCAGACTTTCCCGACATTCGGGGGCGACTGGTTTCGACACGATAGCTCTGAGAGAGGAAGCAAGCCGAGGTCTCCTCGCCTCGTTAAACAGGGGTACCGTCAAATTGAATTGACAACAACTCTTCTTTTGAGCCTATGGCTCTCGCTGCTTAATTTATAGCGGCGCGTCAACCCGGTGATTTCCCCGACACCGGCGCGACGTCATGTTAGGGGAATGCTCCTGCGCACGTAATCGGTATGGCGCGGGCTAAGACCGAACCGGTTAGGACGCCGCGAGCGTGTCGCTGCGCGCAAAGCGTCCGAGACTAAACCAGCGACTGAGCTTGGAGATGCCAATCAGGGGGCTTTCGTGGACCGGAGTTCGATTCTCCGCGCCTCCACCAATAGTTACAAGCAGGTAGAGAAGCGTCTCTACCTGCCTTTTTATTACTTACAGATACCGCGGAGAATCGAACTCTATGCAGGGCGCGGGCGTTAGGAAAACGCGTAAGCGTTTTTAGCCCGCGGGCGAGGACGCCGGCAGGCGGCCGAAGCCGGCGCGGATTTGCGAAGCAAATACGCGGATTCTCCGCGCAAAGTCCCAACCCAATATCGATGCGATGTCGATTAAGCTCCGGCTGCCCATGCCCCGCTTCAACGCAAGCCCCAAACCGCGGAGAATCGAACTCTATGCAGGGCGCGGGCGTTAAGCAAACGCGAAGCGTTTGTAGCCCGCGGGCGAGGGCGGCGGCAGCCGGCCGAAGCCGGTGCGTATTTGCGAAGCAAATACGCGGATTCTCCGCGCAAAGCCTCAGCCCTATGCAGATGCGATGCCGATCGGACTGCAGCCTGCCATGCCCCGCATCAACGTCGCCCCAGGAGGAAAATCCATCCCAGAATTCCGGTTCAGACTGGGATGCGGTTTCCGGATGACGTTTCAAGCGGAAACTGCATCCCGGAATCGACGCTCGGAATGGGATTCATTTTCCGGAAGACGCCTCAAGCGGAAACTGCATCCCGGAATCCGCGCTCAGAACGGGTCGCGCTTTCCCAATGACGGTCCAAGCGGAAAGCGCATCCCGGAATCCCGCCTCAAACTGGGACGCGCTTTCCGCTTCACCTGCCGCCTCGAAAAACCTGCGCGCCCTCCATTCCAAAACTGGGTAGAAGAAAGCCAAAACGCAATCGCAGGAGGTCAATATGACTGCAGAAGATAAGGCAAAGAACGCCGGCAAGGTCGCGCTCGTCTTGGAGGGTGGCAGTTTTCGTGGGCAGTTTACCGCCGGCGTGCTCGACGTTCTCATGGAGGCCGGTGTCGAAATTCCGGCGGTGTACGGCGTTTCGGCCGGTGCGCTCAACGGCGTCAACTACAAGTCACACCAGATCGGTCGCGTCAATCGCATCAACCTGACCTTCTGCAATGACAACCGCTACATGGGTGCCGCATCCTTCGCATCCACGGGCTCCATCGTGGGTTACGACTTTATCTTCAACGATATCCAGGACCGCCTGGATCCCTTTGACAACGAGGCGTTCGACGCGAGCCCCATTGAGATGTACGCCGTCGCAACGGACATGCTCTTTGGAACCGCCACGTACCTCCCGGTCAAAAGCGCCGTGCTCGATCTCGACGCCGTGCGCGCCTCGACCTCGCTGCCGCTGGTGACGCCGCCGGTCGAGATTGACGGGCACAAATACGTCGACGGCGGCGTGGCCGATTCGGTTCCTATCGAGCATGTGCTCGAGGAGGCCGGCTTCGAGCGCGCGGTTGTCATTGTCACGCAGGACCGCTCGTACGAGAAAAAGCCCTACGAGTTTATGCCTGCCGCGCGCGCCCGCTATGCCGACTACCCCTACCTGCTCGAGGCTATCGAGACGCGCCACGACCGTTACAACATACAGCGCATGCACCTGTGGAAGTATGAGCGCGAGGGCCGTGCGTTGGTCGTCGCTCCGCAAAAGCCGGTCGAGGTCGGCCATGTCGAGCACGATCCGGCAAAGCTTTTGGACCTGTATATCCAGGGCCGTCAGGAGGCAAAGCGCCTGCTCGCGGAAATCCAAGAGTTCGTTGAGCGCTAGCGACGGCGAACCCTCAAAAAATGACAACAGCTAAAGAGTTGGAAAAATCACGGCTCGTGGATGACATGTGCAGAAACTCTGGTCGGAGCCAAAATACCTGTTGACTCGTACGGCGAGCGGGGTAATATGGACGGGTTACTTGCAGAGCCCCGTGAATCTCTGTAACAACACGTACTGTACATGGAGGAGTCTAAGTGATTTCGAAATCGACTCACTACGCCAAGCAGGGCGAGGTCCAGCGCAACTGGGTTCTCGTCGACGCCGATGGTGCTGTCCTGGGCCGTCTTGCCACCCAGATCGCAATGATCCTGCGCGGTAAGAACAAGCCCCAGTTCACGCCCAACAGCGACTGCGGCGACTTCGTTGTCGTCATCAACGCCGATAAGGTCCAGCTTACCGGTAACAAGGCCGACACGAAGACCTATTATCGCCACAGCGGCTACAACGGCGGCCTCAAGGCTGAGAGCTTCCGCCAGGCTATGGAGAAGCACCCGGAGAAGGTCATCGAGCGCGCCGTTCGCGGTATGCTGCCCAAGACCACCCTCGGCCGTGCCCAGATGACCAAGCTTAAGGTCTACGCTGGTGCCGAGCATCCGCATGCTGCCCAGAACCCCACGAAGATTGAGCTGGAGGCTTAAAGATGGTTGAGAACACCGTTGTCTACCAGGGTACCGGCCGTCGTAAGAACGCCGTCGCCCGCGTCCGTCTCGTCCCCGGCACCGGCAAGGTGACCATCAACAAGCGTGACGCCGAGCAGTATTTCGGCCGTCATCAGCTCGTTGAGAACGCCCTTGCTCCCTTCAAGGTGACCGACACCGCCGGTCAGTTCGACGTTATCGCTCTGTGCGATGGCGGCGGCATCTCCGGTCAGTCCGGCGCTCTGCGTCTGGGCATCGCTCGCGCTCTTCTGAACGCTGGCGACTACCGTGCTGACCTCAAGAAGGCCGGTTTCCTTACGCGCGATGCTCGCGTGGTCGAGCGCAAGAAGTACGGCCTCAAGAAGGCCCGCCGCGCTCCCCAGTTCTCCAAGCGCTAAGGTTTTATCTCCTTTCGAGATACAATGTACAAGCGGGGCCTGCCGATTCCTCGGCGGGTCCCGCTTTTCTTTTTCGACTAGGGCGGGCGGTTGTATATCGCCTGCTAGGGAAGGAGCGATCCTATGCCCCAGAACATCTTCGGTACCGACGGCGTCCGTGGCGTCGCCAATGCCGACCTCTCGTGCGACCTCGCGTTTCGCCTGGGCCGCGCGGCGACCAAGTTCCTTGGCCCGGACATCTGCATCGGCCGCGACACACGCCTTTCGGGTACCATGCTCGAGAGTGCTCTGACCGCTGGCATTATGGCAGAGGGCGGCCGTCCGCATTGCTGCGGCGTCATCCCCACGCCCGCCGTGGCGCTGCTCACCGTCCAGAATGAGCTCGACGGCGGCATCGTCATCTCTGCTTCGCATAATCCGCCGGAGTTCAACGGCATCAAGTTCTTTAGCCGCAAGGGCATGAAGCTTCCCGATGCGGTCGAGGAAGAGATCAGCGCCTGGGTCATGTCCGAGGAAGCCATGGCTGCCGACACGCTGCCGACCGGTGCCGGCGTGGGCCACATCATCAAGATGAAGGACGCTCGCAACGCCTATGTCGATCATGCCATCAGCACGCTCGACGGCCTTAAGCTCGATGGCCTGGTTGTTGCCGTCGACTGCGGCCACGGTGCTTCCTGCCAGACCACGCCCGCTGCGCTGCAGCGCCTGGGCGCCACGGTCCATGCCATCAACACCGATTACTGCGGCACCGACATTAACGTTGAGTGCGGCTCTACGCACCTTGAGCCCCTGCGCGAGCTCGTGCTGCGCACCCACGCCGATATCGGCCTGGCCCACGACGGCGACGCCGATCGCGTGCTGTTCGTGGACAGCGAGGGCAATGAGATCGACGGTGACTACATCCTGGCTATCTGCGGTTCCGACCTGGCCGCTCGCGGCAAGCTCGCCAACTCCGAGATCGTCTCGACCGTCATGTGCAACCTGGGCTTCTCCATCGCTATGAAGGAGCAGGGCTTCGAAATGGTTCAGACCGCCGTGGGCGATCGCTACGTTCTGGAGCGTATGCTCGCGGATGGCGCCGTCATCGGCGGCGAACAGTCCGGCCACATCATCTTCCTGGAGCACAACACCACCGGTGACGGCCTGGTGACGGCTCTTCAGCTGCTGGCCGTGCTCAAGCGCACCGGTCGTACCCTCACCGATCTTGCCGGCATCATGAAGAAGTACCCGCAGGTACTCGTCAACGTGCATTCCGACAACAAGGCTGGTCTGGACGATTGCCAGCCCATCTGGGATGCTGTCGCTGCTGCCGAGAAGGAACTTGACGGCCGCGGTCGCATTCTGGTGCGTCCGAGCGGTACCGAGCCGCTGGTCCGCGTTATGGCCGAGGCCGAGACGCACGAGCTGACCCAGCGCGTTGTTGACGACATCGTCGAGGTTGTCAAGCGCGAACTTCCCTAATGGTCAAAAACGAGTGCCAAGTGGTAAACTGTTAAGGCTATTTTGGTCGATTGGTATGTCCGAGGGGGAGCATGTTCACTAAAGTCCTAAGGTCTTTTGGTATGCGTGGTCGAGTCCTTACGCTGGATGCTCCCATCTCGGGCGACGTCATTCCGCTTTCCGAGGTAAACGACCAGACATTTGCCACCGGCCTTTTGGGCCAGGGCGTGGCGATTCAGCCTACCGGCACGCGTGTGATTGCACCGGCTGATGCCAAGGTCGAGGCCATTTTTCCCACGGGACACGCTGTTGCGCTTAACACGGTCGATGGCCTAGACGTGCTCATCCACGTTGGTTTGGACACTGTTCAGCTTGAGGGCAAGCATTTTAGCGTGCATGCACAGGTGGGCGATGTCGTCCATAAGGGTGACGTGCTCATCGAGTTCGATCGCGAGGCAATTGCTGCCGAGGGCTACGATGTGACGGTTCCCATCTTGGTGTGCAACTCCGTTGAGTTCTCGAGCATCAAGGGCTCCGTTGGCGAGCATGTCGAGGAGATGGACCAGCTCATCGTTGCTCGCGAACGCTAACAAGTGCACGTGGCCATTAGCCTACAATTCAAACACGTTTACGGAGGGCGCCCTTGAAAGAGGACGCCCTCCGTGGCAAGATGGGATTTGTCCGAAGCTAAAAGGCTTCGGGTCACCGTGGACGGGCAGGGGCCTCGACGCGGCTAGACACGAGACACATACATTACGCGACCTCGCCCTGGTGGCCGCACACGTTGGTTGCGGCCGACGCGGGCCGCGGGCAAGTGCTTGTAAGGGGAGCCTTGCCTCTCTTGTACGAGAAAGGACGCGTAATGAAGATCATTAAAGCTAAAGACTACGAGGATATGAGCCGCAAGGCAGCCAATATCATCTCGGCGCAGGTTATTCTCAAGCCCGACTGCGTGCTGGGCCTTGCCACCGGCTCCACCCCGATCGGTGCCTACAAGCAGCTCGCTGCTTGGTACGAGAAGGGCGACGTCGACTTTGCCGAGGTCAGCACCTACAACCTGGACGAGTATCGCGGCCTTTCGCACGACGATCCCCAGAGCTATCACTACTTTATGCGTGAGAACTTCTTCGATCACATCAACATCGACCTGAACAACACGCATGTGCCCGACGGTTCCAACCCCGACGCCGCCGCTGCCTGCTCTGAGTACGACAAGATCGTCGCCGCCGCCGGTTACCCGGATCTGCAGCTGCTCGGCATTGGCAACAACGGCCACATCGGCTTCAACGAGCCCGATGACCACTTCTCCAAGGGCACGCACTGCGTCGACCTCACCGAGAGCACCATTCAGGCCAACAGCCGCCTGTTCGACAGCATCGACGACGTTCCCCGTCAGGCCTACACCATGGGCACCCAGACCATCATGTATGCCCGCATGATCCTGGTCGTCGCCAACGGCGAGGCCAAGGCTCAGGCCGTGCATGACATGTGCTATGGCCCGGTTACGCCCGCGTGCCCGGCTTCGATCCTGCAGCTGCACACCAACTGCGTTGTCGTTGCCGACGAGGCCGCCCTTTCGCTCTGCGAGTAGCGCGAATCCTGCACCTCGACATAGCCTTGCCTAAGGCCTCCGCTTTGCGGGGGCCTTTTTGCTATCCCTTTCCGCCCGCTTGACCAAAATCTTGCCGCAAGCTTGGCGAATGCCGGATGTCAAACAGCTTGATTCATTCCATACCAGATTCTATGCAAAAATACCACTAAAAGGTCGTAGACGGTAGCGGGTGCTAGGCGAGTTGAATGACATGGCTGAACCTTGTTCATTTGCGTTACACTGCCGCTTAGATGGGACAAGCTGACAAGCTCATTTACCTGCTTAAAGACCGATTAGTCGGGGGATTAATAAGAATCGGCCCTCGCTGTACAAAAACTTGCCGCTTGCGTACCAAAAGACAACCTAAAACACAAGGTTGCTCTATTCATAGCGCGGCTTGTATGGTCTTGCGGCTACAGTGTCCATACGGTCGAGTTGAGGAGCGGGCATGGTAAACGATTTGGGCAGTATAGACGACCTCGAGCTGATGCCGCTGGGCGGAGGCTATATGGTGCGACGCGAACGCTTGATGAATGAGCTTCTCGCCAAGGGCCGAAAGGCCGGCATCGTGGTTCTTTATGCGCCCGACGGGTTTGGGAAGACTTCGGTGCTGCTGCAGTACACCCATGAGGTTAAATGCGACCCGACGCGAGGCCCCGTGCGGATTATCGAGGCCGATCGCGCCACTGGGCGCGAGGTGTTTATGCAGCTCGAGGTGGTTACCGAAGAACTCAAAGACAAACCGCACTCCCTTATCGCGATTGATAATGTGCCAAACCTCGATCAGCACGATACCGAAGACCTTATCGACAGGATTCGCGGCCTGCGCGCTATGGGGGTAGGGGTCTTTATCTCCTGCCGTCCTTCAAACCGTCAACTGATTCATGGGCTGGGCGATTCGGTTAAGATCAATGCGCAGATGCTCAAGGTACATGCCTATGAGTATTCGGCGTGGGCATCGGCGTTTTCGATCAGCACATCGCTCGACTTTTATCAGCTTACGCAGGGCGTGCCCGAGCTCGTTTCGGCATTGCAGACGGGTCTGTATGGCCAAGGCGACGTAGCCGGTCTGCTCGAAAACGAGATTGTCAACGTATATGGCGCGGCACTTGTCGATCTGGCTTCGCTCGACAATAATGCACTGTTTTGCGTGGCATGTTTCATGATTTTGATGGGCGAGGGCAATATCGCAGAACTCGAGGCTTGCGGGGTGAGGCTATCGATGGTCGACCAGTCCTACTTTGTACGCGACTACCCGATCTTTGGCTTGGACCCCGCCGAGCGGAGTTTTACGTGTCTGGGCACGGAGGATAACGGACGCTTGCGTTTGCGTAAGTTGGTGGCCGAGGTTCGCCCCGAACTTGTTCCGAGGGCGGCCCGGATTTTGCTTAAAGCGGGCCGATGCGATGCGGCGATGGGCCTGGCGGACGCCTTTTTGGACCGTGGAGCGGTCCTTGAACTTGCTGGGCAGTATGGGGTCGATCTTGCTCTGACGGGGCACGGGGCCGATATCTGCCGAGCAGCGCTGGGTACGATCGATGCCGACGATCCGGCTCCAGAGCCAACGCCTGCCGAGGCGCTCGGCGTGTATTTGGCAGCGGTCAGCGTGTCCAATACAAAGCTCGCTCGCTATATGGCATCAGTCATCGAGCGCGGGGGCGAACGGGCGGCCTGCGAAATAGACCCTGTTTCATGGAGAGTGGCCCAGACACTGACGGCTGTTTGCTATGGGGACAACGGGCTTGGGCTTCCTACGAACCTGGCCGTGCCAGAAATCGAGACATCCCATACCGCACTCGATATGTTGTCCGCGCATATCGAGGTCAAGCGCTGCCTGACCGAGCGGGGAGATGACGGCGGCGTTCTACAGCAGCTCAAAACGAGCAAGGCCTACGACTGTGAGCTCGACATCGCGGGGATTGTTATACGGGCCGATAGCATGCTGGTGGAGCTCTTTGACGGGTCGTTTACGGGAACCGACGAGCGCGACGACGAGATGACGGTGGTGCGGGAGGCGCTCGACGTGCGTGGGCTTAAGGCGATGGCTATCTGGGTGCGCATGGTGCTGGCGGCACGGCGGCTCCTTTCCGGCCTGCCGGTAACCGACGACGCGGCGTTCAACGAGCTCGATCGTTTTGCCGTGCGCATGCGCGATAACCAGATTCAGCTGTTTGGCCTGTTGCTAGAAGGCTGGCAGTCGCTGGCAGAGGGACGGCCGGTTAATGCAAAGTTCCGTGCGGTCCAAGTGCTCAAACTTGCCGAGGAGTCGATTGCGTACATGCGCGATAACGCATTGCTGCTGGAGCGCGCGGCGTATCTGCGTAACACCTCGATGGTTTCGGTACGTGAGGAAGCGGAGTTGCTCGATATAAGCCAGACGCAGGTTGGTGGAGCGGAGGCCTGGATGGTGGCGCTGCATTTGGCCTGTGCGGGCCGAGACAGCGACCTTGCGGCCTGGATGTCCATGAATCGTGCGGGGATTCTGGAGCCATCGTATCGGCTCTTTGCGCGCCTTGCCATGCATTGTCTGGGCGAGCCGGCGACCAGGATTCGCAAGAAGCTTCCCGTGCGCGAGCTGTCGCGGTACTCGCTGCGCGACGATTTGGAAGGGGAGGGCGAGCGCCTGTTCCAGGCCGGCGAGGTTGAAGCCGTTGATACCATTGACCATATCGAGATTCGCATGTTTGGTGCGTTTCGCGCCGAGCGCGACGGGTTTCCCATCACGGACAAAATGTGGCGCCGCAAGAAGGCGGCGACACTTGCCGAGCGGCTTGCGCTGGGCATGGATGCACTCGTCGATCGTGAGACGTTGGCCATGGAGCTGTGGCCCCATGCCGAGTTCAATAGCGCCCGCAACAACCTGTACTCGACGATATCGCGCTTGCGGTCGGCTTTGGGACCGACGCCGGACGGCAAGTCGTGTGTGCTGATCCAAAACGAGTGCATTGGGCTTAACGGCGATTACGTCAAGACTGACGTGCGGTTGTTTGATCAGATAAGCCGCGAGGTTTTGGGAAATCGCACGGGTGCGCGCGGGCCCCATTTAGTTGAGCTGTGCCTTAAGATTGAGCAGCTTTATGCCGGACCGCTGTATGTTCCCAATGGCTGTAATCCCACCTACTTTTTGCGTATGCGACGCATTATGCAGTCAAAGTACATCGATTGCATGATTAAGGGAGCAAATGCCGCTCTAGAAGAAAACGATCTGCAGTCGGCGATTTGGCTGGCGGAGTCGGGTCTTCGACAGGAAACGGCGCGTGAGGATATGGTGCGCTGCGCCATGCGTGTCTACAGTGCGGCGGGGCGGAGGCGCGATATCGTCGAGCTATACAGTGGGCATATGCACCATCTGAGGGAGCAGGTCAATGGCGTGCCCGAGCCCGAGACGCGGCGTCTATACGAGCGCTTGGTGGAGGGGCGGCTCAATCGCGTGCTGGTCGAGCGATAAAAAACGGGCGCCCGAAGTACTTGGGCACCCGTATGCTTGCTATGTGTTGGTTCGCCGGATCATTGACTCTTAGACGAGCTTGATCTTCTCGATGTCCTTGCGCGAGGACTCGCGATACAGCGAGAACTTGCGGCCGATGACCTGGACGACCTCGGCGTGGCAACGCTCAGCGAGCTCTTCGGCGGCCTCGCGGGCGGAAAGACTGGAGCCATCGAGCACGGAGCACTTAACGAGCTCATGCTTCTCCAGGTAGGCGACCGTCTGCTCGACGGTGCCCTCGTTGACATCGGACTTACCGATGATGATGGCGGGGTTGAGGTGATGGGCCATGCTGCGAAGCTGCTTGACCTGGGCTCCTGTCAGTGCCATGGGTTCTCGCTTTCTATGTATGGGGCACCCCGCGACGGGGCCTTAATCTACGTGAGCTGTCCCACGATAGCGCAGGAACGGCGCGGTGTGGAGCGCGTTTGCCCAGTTCAAAAAGAATACGGATGCCGAGGTGATGGGCAGTGCGGGCTGTGAACGGGCTACGAGCGGGATTCAGAGACCGGTTCCCATGCAATAAACGCCCAGCGAACCTTACGGATATGGTCGAGCATATAGCGCCCCTGCGGCACGCCCTTGGAGCCCGGCTCGCCGGCATGGGGGTTTTCGATCATGTGCTGAGCGATATAGTCGCGCAGGCGGTCGATCTTATCCTCGTTGCCATGCTCGAGCATACGGGAAAAATCCGCCACGCCTGCCTCAAGGCTATCGAAGGTATCGCGACGAGGCGATTCAAAGTATGTAACCTGCGGCAACGCACCCATCTGAATGAGGATGTTGAAGGCGTACACAAAGCCATTGCTGCAGGTAACCGAGGCGCCGATAGCGTTCATCAAGTGCAGATCATAGCGCGGGCTGGAGTTAGCGACCATCGTGACAGTACAACGCCGACAAGCCGCACGGTCAAGCTTGGCAAGCGCACCTTTTAGATTGGTCGTCGTAACCGACCGACTGGCAAAGGCAACATCCACCGCTTTCGCGACCGGTCCAACCAAATCCCAATCATCATCCCAAGCAAGCTCAAGCGGTGTAATGCGATTCTCGAGCCCATAGTACTCAATGCCAGCATCAAGCGTGCCTAACATAGCAGGGGAAAAGTCAGCAGCAATCACAGGATGCCCAGCCTGAGCAAGCGGAATGGCAATCGACCCAGCTCCACACCCCATATCGAGCACCGACTCACCAGGCTCAAGAGCCAGCAATTTCATAAAATCCCGAGCATAAGGGGCAGTCTCAAGAGGTCGAAAATGCCGAGCCCGCTTATCCCATTCAAAAGAATCATCAGCCCGCCGCCGATCAGCTTGCAGACGTATCCATTCGCCATTCCAATCCGCAGAAAGCAGATCAGAACGAATCTCCCCATCAACCACGGGCCAACCTCCTCACACAACAAAAAGCGGCCCCTCCCAAAAGAAGAGCCGCAACAAGCATATATCAGAAAAAGAACCGTTCCAACGCCAAACCGCCACACCAACCAAGGCGGGCAGAAGCGAAGCGACTGCCACTGAGCCAGAACCCAGCCAAGGTTGAGATGTGCGGGAGCCCCGCCGCCGGGCGGCAGACATATAAGGTCGATCGCGAGTTCCGCACGAGCCGGAGAGCACTTAATGTGCTCTCCGTGCGAGTCAGGACTGTCCGAGCAGGCGACCTTATATGTCTGCCGCCCGGCGGCGGGGCTCCTCGCCAGTCCCCCTCAGCTAGTTCTTCAGTGAGTTCAGCGGAGCCGGGAAGCGTCCACCACGGTGGGCAAGCACGGTGCCGGCGTTGGGGTTCACCGGCATGATGGGCGCACGGCCGAACAGGCCGCCGTACTCGACGCAGTCGCCCACGCCCTTGCCAATGGCGGGAATCACGCGGACGGCCGTGGTCTTGTTGTTGATGACGCCGATGGCCATCTCGTCGGCGATGATGCCGGCGATGGTCTCGACCGGGGTGTCGCCGGGGATGGCGATCATGTCCAGGCCGACGGAGCACACGCAGGTCATGGCCTCGAGCTTCTCGAGCGAAAGCGCACCGGCCTCGACGGCGGCGATCATGCCGGCATCCTCGGACACGGGGATGAAAGCGCCGGAGAGACCACCCACGCTGGAGCTGGCCATGACGCCGCCCTTCTTGACGGCATCATTGAGCATGGCGAGCGCGCAGGTCGTGCCCGGGCCACCGCAGGTGCCCACGCCGATGATCTCGAGGATGCGGGCAACGGAGTCGCCAATGGCAGGCGTAGGCGCCAGCGACAGGTCGACAATGCCCTTCTCGACACCCAGACGATGGGCGGCCTCGCGGCTCATAAGCTCGCCGGCGCGGGTGATCTTAAAGGCGGTCTGCTTGATTTTCTCGGCGACTTCCATCATCGATGCGGAATCGGGCAGCGTCTCCAGGGCTGCGGCCATAACGCCGGGGCCCGAGACGCCTACGTTGATGACGGCGTCGGCCTCGCCACCGCCGTGGACGGCGCCCGCCATAAACGGGGAGTCCTCGACCATATTGGCAAAGCAGACAAACTTGGAAGCGCCGACGGAATCCTGGTCGGCCGTGAGTTTAGCGGCATCGATGATGGTCTGGGCGGCCATGAGCACGGCGTCCATGTTGATACCGGCGCGCAGGCTGGCGACGTTGACGCTGGAGCAGACGCGGCTCGTGGTGGCGAGCGCCTGGGGGATGGACTGGATGACGCGGCGGTCGGCGTCGCCGATGCCCTTCTGGACGAGTGCGGAGAAGCCGCCCAGGTAATCGATGCCGAGCGTCTCGGCCGCGCGGTCGAGGGCGTGCGCGATGGGGGTGAGGTCCTCATCCTTGCAGCACGCGGCGATCTGCGCCACCGGGGTGACGGAAACGCGCTTGTTGACGATGGGGATACCGTACTCGCGCTCGAGGTTCTCGGCGGTCTCGACCAGATGCTCAGCCGTGTGCGTCACGTGGTCGTAGATCTTCGTGCACATGCGGTCGAGGTTCTCGTCGCCGCAACCCATGAGCGAAACACCCATGGTGATGGTCCTGATGTCGAGGTTCTGCTCCTCAACCATGCCGCGGGTTTCCGCGATTTCTGCGGGCGTGATCGCCATCCTTGCGCTCCTATCTGCCAAAACGAGCATAGTCTTTTCTATTCTAACGTGCCGCACGTGCCAAGTGGCGCATGCGGCACGTTTTGGTGCTCGGTTGTTTCCGTTGTGTTACTGCCCAAAGACCTCTTCGGCGATACGAGCGCTTTCGGCGGCGTCTTTGGCGTAGTAGTCCGCGCCGATCTGCTTGGCGTATTCGGGGGTGAGTACGGCGCCGCCTACGATGATCTTGACGCCCGGCACCTCGGCATGAAGCAGCTTGATGGTCTCTTCCATAGCCACGACGGTGGTAGTCATAAGCGCCGAGAGGCCGACGAGCTTAATATCACGCTCCTGCACGGTCTTGAGCACCTCTTGCGGGTCAACGTCGCGGCCTAGGTCAAAGACGGTGTAGCCGTAGTTGTCGAGCAGCATTTTGACGATGTTCTTGCCAATATCGTGGATGTCGCCCTTGACGGTGGCCACGCAGATCTTGCCCTTGTCGGCAATCTCGCCGGCGGGCATCAGGCGCTTGATGGTGTCGAAGCCCACGCGTGCGGCTTCGGCCGAGGCCATAAGCTGCGGCAAGAAGAACTTGCCCTGGTCAAAGAGGACGCCGACCTCGTCGAGGGCGGGGATAAAGTGATTGTTGATGAGGTCCATGGCGTCGTGGTCTGCCAGCAGACGCTCGGTCTCGGCAGCGATCTCTCCCTTGCGGCCCGAGACGACCATGTGGCGGATGGGGTCGTCGTTGCCGTCGGTGCTGGTGACACCAGCGGCGGGCACGGTGTCGGTCGATGCGGCCTGAGCTGCTGCCGGGTTGGCGGCGATCTTATACGGATCGGTCCAGCCGGCGTAGCGCTCGATGTATCCGGTCGAGCCCTCGTCTTCGACACTCAACACGCGATAACTGTAGACGGTATCCATAAAGCGCTTGGAGCCCGGGTTCATGATGGGGGCGTCCAGGCCCGCGCCAAAGGCGGCGGCCAAAAAGACCGAGCCCAGCAGCGGGCGGGCAGGCAGGCCAAAGCTGATGTTCGACACGCCGAGCGCGCATTTGACGCCCAGGCGCTCCTTGCACAGGGACATGGCGCGCAGGATCTGCTCGGCCTGGCGTTGATTGGTCGAGGCGGTCATGACCAGGCAGTCGATGAGGATGCGGTCCGGTCCGATGCCGTAGCGGGCAGCCTCGGCCACGATGCGCTCGGCGATGGCAAAGCGGGCCTCGGCGGTATCGGGGATGCCGTCTTCGTCGAGCGTAAGGCCGACAACGCTGGTGCCGTAGTGGGCGACCAGCGGAAAGATCTCATCCATGATCTGCTGCTTGCCATTGACCGAGTTGATGATGGGCTTGCCGGCGTAGCGGCGCACGGCGGCCTCGACGGCCGCGGGGTCGGTGGAGTCGATCTGCAGCGGCAGCAGCGTGGAGCCCTGGAGCTGCTCGGTCGCCTGTTGGATGATCTTGACCTCGTCGATCTCGGGCAGGCCCACGTTGACGTCCAGGATATCGGCACCCTGCTCTTGCTGGCTGATGCCCTGGCTCACGACGTAGTCCAGGTCGCCGTCGCGCAGGGCCTGCTGCAGGCGCTTTTTGCCGGTGGGATTGATGCGCTCGCCGATGACGGCGATCTTGTGGCCGTCGCAGGGAAGGTCCACGACCGTTTGGGCGCTCGTGACCGACATGCTGGGCTTGCGGTGGCGCGGGCTGGGCGTGTGGTTGTCGATAAGCGTGCGCAAGGCCGCCATGTGCGCCGGCGTGGTTCCGCAGCAACCGCCCACGACGCTTACGCCGTCGGCGATCATGCCGGCGACGGCCTTGGCGTATTCGGGGGCCTGGATGTCAAAGACGGTGTTACCGTCGTCGTCTACGTGGGGGAGTCCCGCATTGGCCTGCACCATAACGGGCTTGTCCGTTACGGTGAGCATGCGCGCGGCGAGCCCTCGGAGCTCGGCCGGTCCCTGACTGCAGTTGATGCCCAAAACGTCGGCGCCGATGGCGTCGAGCGTGATGGCGGCGACCTCGGGGCTCGTTCCCAGGAAGGTGCGACCGTCTTCCTCAAAAGTCATGGTGGCAAAGACGGGCAGGTCGGAGTTCTCGCGGCAGGCGAGGACGGCCGCCTTGATCTCGGCAAGGTCGGTCATGGTCTCGATAATAAAGAGGTCCACGCCCGCGTCGACGCCGGCGCGCACTTCCTCGGCAAAGAGGTCATAGGCCTCGTCGAAGCTCAGGGTGCCCAAGGGGCGAAGCAGCGCGCCGATGGGGCCGATGTCGCCGGCGACGTAGCGGGCACCGGCCGCGCGGGCGCAGGCGACAGCGGCGGCAAAGACATCTGCCACGGTGGCGGCGCCGTCGAGCTTGTGGGCGTTGGCACCAAAGGTGTTGGCGGTGATCACGTCGCAGCCGGCGTCGACGTACTGACGCTGAATATCGGTAATGACCTGGGGCTCCTCAAAGTTGAGCAGCTCGGGCAGGGCGCCGGCCTTCATGCCGGCCGCCTGCAGCATGGTACCCATGCCGCCGTCGAACAGCAGGTGTCCCGTGCCCTCGATGGCGGCGCGCAGGCGATCGTCCTTAATGCGAAGGTCGTCGATCGTGCGTGTCTTGTATACAGCGCCATTACGACGGGCAGCATCAACGGGCGCCGCCAGCGCGGCGCCGTCCAGATCATGAGTGATAAGCGGAGTAAACATCGATGAGCTCCTAATGGCTGGAATAGCAGGTGGTGTGGGCGGCGCGGAAGCGGCAGTGCTCGCGCATGCGGCAGATATTGCAGGTGGGGCGGCTCTGGGCGTCGTGGACCTCGCCGTCAAACAGACCGATCACCGCGGTCACGCTCTTGGTGGGCATGAGCAGGCTGGTAGGTGTGACGGTAAGCCCGATGAGCCGTGTAGCGTTGAGTGCAGCCACGATCGAGCGCTGTGCCGTGAGCGGGCAGTCGCCGTAGCCGGGACTGAAGCGCCAGTTGCCGGCAAGCCCGTGGACGGCAGCCGCAGTCTTGACCTGCTGGTCCATCTGTTCGACGGCAGCTTCCACATAGGCGGAGCACGCGGCATCGAGCACGGCTCCCTCCAGGGGCTGCTGGGCTCCCGTGGTGCGCAGGCGACGCTCGGCTTCCATGCCGAGGGTGCATGCCATGAGTGCGGCAAAGCGGGCGTCTTTGAGGTGGCGATAGATATCGCGGCCGCGCAGCTCAACGTTGGTGCCATCCAGACGGATGCAGGGTTCTCCCTGCTCGTCCACACCCGTGGCATCGACGGCAAACACGCGTCGCACGCCACGGGGTTTAATGTCCAGCTCCAGACGCTCAACGACAAGCTCAATACGCTGCGACAGTTCGGGCTCAATCTGCTGACCGCCGTAGCCCAGGTAGCGCAGCATCTCGGCACGGTCGACTCGGGGATGGCGGGCATCATCGATACGGTAGAGCGCCGGCGACGCAAGGTCGGCCGGCACTTCACCAAAAGCTGTATCGATGTGCGGTTTTTCCATTACCCCAGGCGCTCCATAATGGTTGCGGCGATCGCAGGACGATTCATAGTGTACAGGTGTAGGCCGTCGGCGCCGTGCTCCTTGAGGTCGCAAAGCTGACGGGCAGCATAATCTACACCGGCTGCCTGCAGGCTCTCGGGGTCGTTCTCGTACTTGGCGAGGATCTTGATGACGGGGGAGGGCAGCGACGCGCCGCACATAAAGACCATGCGGCTGATCTGTGACTTGCCCATAAACGGCATGATGCCCGCGGTAATGGGCACGGTGATACCTGCCTTGTCGGCAAGCTCGCGAAAACGGTAGAAGCACTCGTTATCAAAAAAGAGCTGCGTCACAAAGAAGCTCGCGCCGGCGTCCTGTTTTTGCTTGAGGTATTCGACCGAGAGGTTGAGATCCTCGCAGGCAATGTGGCCCTCGGGGTAGGCTGCGGCGCCCACGCAAAAGCCGGCGTCGACGAGCTCGGGGATGAGGTCGCGGGCATAGGCGTAGTCCGAGGCGGGCTTGTCGTCCTCGGTCGCGCCAGCGGGAAGATCGCCGCGCAGGGCCAGGATGTTTTCAACGCCGGCGGTGCGGTATTCGTCGATCTTGGCGGCGATATCGGCATGCGTGCGGCCAACGCAGGTGAGGTGCGCCACCGAGGGCGTATCGAATTCGCTCGTAATCATATGCGCGATGGGGGCGGTGGTAGTACCGTTGCCCGAGCCGCCGGCCGAGCAGGTGACCGAGACAAAGCTCGGCGAAAGCTTGCACAGATTGCCTGCCACCTCGCGAGCCGTATCGAGGGTAAGCTCGCCCT
This sequence comes from uncultured Collinsella sp., assembly GCA_958371715.1. Taxonomy (GTDB): domain Bacteria; phylum Actinomycetota; class Coriobacteriia; order Coriobacteriales; family Coriobacteriaceae; genus Collinsella. The sequence continues at coordinate 82,841 of CATXLW010000001.1, read as the reverse complement.
TGGGCGGGAACATCTCAAACGAAATGGGCGCGGTGCCCTGGGATGCTGCCTGCTTAAAAACCTCGTCGACGCGCATATCGTGCTCCTTTAGCTGCCTAGGTGCGATGTTTTGTTGCAAGGATTCTACAGCACCACTGCGCTAAGATGGAATTTCTCTCGCGATTTGGTGATACCAATCGAAAATGCTTCGCTATCGGCATTTCCTATAACAGGGCGGTCAATGTAGGATGGGGCTATATTGAATGGTATCTGATGCGAAATACCAGTTAATAGAGTCCCATCCTACATTGACTACCCTTAACCATGGGGAGAGGTCTGCAATTTATACAGTTGATTGGCTGTTGAGGGTGGCAACGCCGCCTCGATAGGGTAACCTCATTGATTGGTTTCGCGACAGCAACATAACGGTAATGTCGCGGAAACACGGCGAGTCTAAGCTATGACTCGTTCGTTAGTAATCAACACCGCTTCTCACGCGGTGCCGATACGAAGGGAGTTCCGTATGGCCGAACTTACTGACCGCTTCGGGACCATGGTGTTCTCTGAGGAAGTCATGAAGGACTACCTCCCCAAGGACATTTGGAAGCGCCTTGCTGCAACCCTCGAGGGCGGTGAGCCGCTCGACCTGGATGTGGCCAACGCCGTTGCCCACGCCATGAAGGTCTGGGCCATCTCCAAGGGCGCGACGCACTACGCGCACTGGTTCCAGCCGCTTTCGGGCATTACTTCCGAGAAGCACGACAGCTTCCTGGAGCCCAACCACGACGGCACCGCCATTACCAAGTTTACGGGCAAGAACCTCATCCAGGGCGAGCCCGATGCCTCGAGCTTCCCCAACGGCGGCCTGCGCGCCACCTTCGAGGCCCGTGGCTACACCGCTTGGGATCCCACTAGCCCCGCCTTTATCAAGGACGATGTCCTGTGCATTCCCACGGCTTTCTGCTCCTACACGGGCGAGGCCCTGGACAAGAAGACCCCGCTGCTGCGCTCCATGACCGCGCTCTCGCGTGAGTCCAAGCGCGTTTTGGCGCTGTTCGGCAAGACCCCCAAGAAGGTCGTTCCTTCCGTGGGCGACGAGCAGGAGTACTTCCTGATCAAGAAGGACGCCTATCGCAAGCGTAAGGACCTGGTCATCACCGGCCGCACCCTCTTTGGTGCTGCTCCCTGCAAGGGCCAGGAGCTCGAGGAGCACTACTTTGGCGCTATCCGTCCCACCGTCTCGGCCTATATGAAGGATCTGGACGATGAACTGTGGGCTCTTGGCATTCCCGCCAAGACCAAGCACAACGAGGTTGCTCCCTGCCAGCATGAGCTTGCCCCTGTCTATGGCGAGGTCAACGAGGCCATCGACCAGAATCTGGTCATGATGGAGAAGATGAAGCTCATCGCCTCCCGCCACGACTTGGTCTGCCTGCTGCACGAGAAGCCCTTCGAGGGCATCAACGGTTCGGGCAAGCACAACAACTGGTCGCTTGGCACCGAGTCCGAGAACCTGCTCGACCCGGGCGACACCCCGCTCGACAACCTGCAGTTCATCGTCTTCCTCACCGCGGTGATCGAGGCCGTCGATAACTATCAGGAACTCCTGCGTGCCTCCGTTGCCTCGGCCGGCAACGATCATCGTCTGGGCGCCAACGAGGCTCCTCCGGCGATTATGTCCATCTTCCTGGGCGACCAGCTCACCGAGGTCGTCGAGAAGATCATCGATGGCAAGGCTTCCGTCCATGCCACGCGCGGCGTGCTTGACCTGGGCGCCGATACCCTGCCCAAGCTGATGCAGGACAACACCGACCGCAACCGCACCTCCCCGTTTGCCTTCACCGGCAACAAGTTCGAGTTCCGTGCCTGCGGCTCCGAGCAGAACGTCTCCGACTCCAACCTGGTGCTCGATGCCGCCGTGGCCAAGTCGCTCAAGTCCTTCGCCGATGAGCTCGAGGGTACGCCCGAGGATAAGTTCCAGGACGCCGCGCTCGAGTACTGCAAGAAGGTGCTGACCGATCATCAGCGCATCCTGTTCTCCGGCGACGGTTACTCCGACGAGTGGCCCATCGAGGCCGAGAAGCGCGGCCTTGCCAACAACAAGACCACGGCCGACGCTCTTCCCGCCTTTGTTTCCGATAAGGCTATCGCGCTCTTTGAGGAGACGGGCGTCCTGACCAAGGCCGAGGCCCAGTGCCGCTACGACTGCAAGCTCGAGAAGTACAACAAGCTCATGAACATCGAGGCCACCACGATGGTTCGCGAGGCGCGTCGTACCTATCGCCCGGTCATTACCGCCTATGCCACCAAGGTCGCTAAGGGCCTTGAGACTATTCGTGCCGCTGGTGCGGAGGCCGCCATGCAGTGCGAGCAGAACACGCTCAACAAGCTCTGCAACGGTATCACCACCATCAACGACTCCATCAAGGCGCTCGACGCCGTGCATCAGAAGGCCGAGGCCCTCGATGGTCAGGAGCAGGCCAACGTGTACGCACACGAGGTCGTTCCCGCTATGGATACGCTGCGCGCCGCCGTGGATGCCATGGAAGAGATCGTGGCTGCCGACTACTGGCCGGTTCCGACCTACGACGACATTCTGTTCTACGTGTAGGACAGGGACAACATACCGTCACGGTTGAAAGCCGGGGTCCGCATCGCGCGGGCCCCGGCTTTTTGTTTGTGAAGGACGCTTTGGAGTCCGTTCTGCAACTGATTCGCCCACGCAATAAGGGGCCGTGGACAAAAAACGTCAAATATGAGTACTGTCACTAAACTAGTTCCATATCAAAATGGCAGTTTTTGCCGAGTTGGACCACATATGTCCAGGTATATAGCTGAGGTCGGGCCCAATCTGAGCACTAGGTCGTTGATTTGACATCTGATTCACCATCTAAAAGGCCAAATTCGCTGTTACTAAATCGGTAACAGTACTCACATTTGCCATTTTTTGCCCACAGGCCTTGCGATGGTGCCGGGATCCGCACCCTGTCGGGTTCGAATCCCGGCGTATGGGTAGCAAAAAGCCCGCTACCGAATTGGTAACGGGCTTCTCAGATTCTGTGGTGCCCCCAGCGGGATTCGAACCCGCGATATCCACCTTGAAAGGGTGGCGTCCTTGGCCGCTAGACGATGGGGACAGCGGGAAAGAGTATAGCAGACTTTTTTGCCGGCGCGTATATCGTTGGCAAACTGGAAAACCACCACACAGGAGCCGACTTTCTATCCCGATCTTCAAACATCTCATTCTGTAACAGTAAGACGACTTTTAACGGTCTAGATGTTACAGATTGAGACAAACCGCTGGGATGGGTCAAAACCACCACAAAGGTGCCTGTTCCCTTTGTGGTTGTGAAGTGCTAGGGGAGGAGCTTCATGGCGGCGTCGTGGGCGGCGTGCTCGTAGGTGTCGTCGAGGGGTTTGAGCGGCAGCGGGGCTGTGGCCTGCGCATCGCCGCGCCGCTCGAGGGCGTGCGCGATCAGCCAGTCGGCGAGTTCGGGGTTCTTGGGCAGTGCCGGTCCGTGCAGGTACGTGCCGATGACGCCCTTGTAGATGAGGCCCTCAAAGCCATCGTCGCCGTTGTTGCCGGTACCCGTGACGACGGACGTTCCGAGCGGCGTGGCCTCTGCATCGAGCAGGGTACGGCCGCCGTGGTTCTCGAATCCCACAAAGGGCTCGGGTGCCAGGTCGGTCTTGACGGCGACGTTGCCGATCAGGCGGTCGGAGCCGCGCACGGTCTCGGCGGCAATGACGCCCAGGCCATCGATGCGATTCTCGCCCATATAGTACGAACGGCCGAGCAGCTGATAGCTGCCGCAGATTGCGAGCAGCGAGCCGCCGTCCTCAACATAGGCCGCGACCTTGTCTTTTTGAGCGAGCAATTCATGTGCCACAGCCAACTGGTCGCGGTCGGAGCCACCGCCCATCATGACGATATCGGCGTCGGTGAGATCGAGCGTCTCGCCCATGCGGACCTCGTCCACGCGCACGGGAATGCCACGCCAGGCGCAGCGGCGCTCGAGGGCGATGACGTTGCCGCCGTCGCCATAGAGGTTGAGGGCATCGGGATACAGGTAGACGATGCGCAGCGGGCGCGAGAGCACGACCGGCACAATGTCGGTGGGGACAGCGCCGCCATCGGCGCGCGTTACGGCGTGGGAGGCAACCGAGCTCGCATCGGTGCCCTTAAGCCCGTCGAGCTCCTTGACCAGCGGCGGGAAGGCCGTGTAGTTGGCGACGGCATAGAAAGTGTCACCAGCCTCCTCGTCTGCCACGGCGCCGATCGCCTGCTCGATATTCGAGATGATGGCGGCCTCGATGCCGGCGTACTTCAGGCGTACCTGCATATCGTGCGCGCGCGTGCCACCGGCAAAGGCGACAAGCCCTGGGGTATCGGCGATGCGCTCGAAATCGACGTCGTAGATCCACGAGACATCGTGACCGTCGGCGTCGTTGTCGTTCAGGAAGAAGGCGCAGAGCCTGCCGCCTGCCGTTTTAATGGACTGAATCTGGCGATCGAAGCCCACGGGATTTTTGGCCAGGTTTGCCTCGACGGTACGGCCGGCGATCTCCCAGCGGCCCATGCGTCCGCCGGCAGGGACGTAGGCATCGAGCGTTGGCTGCAGATGTGCCACGTCCACGCCCAGCTCGCGCGCCGCAAAGAAGGCAGCGGCAACGTTGTAGACCATGTACAGGCCGTTGTAGCGCGTGACGATGTGCGTTGCAGGTGCGTCGGTATCGGGTCCAAAGTTCAGGTCAAAGCCGTAGCCACTGCAGGTGAGCTCAACGCCTGTCACGCGACGGACCAGCGCGGGACGACCCCAACCGCACGAAGGACAATGATAGGCGCCGAGCTGGCCGTACTGCACATAGTCGTACTCCAGCGGCGCGTTGCACTGTGAGCAAAAACGCGAGTCGCTAATGCGATCGGACTCGGTGCCCGTGGCACCGTCGATGCCAAAGGCGATGCTCGTGTTGGGGACGCGTGCGGCGATCGAGGCGCACAGCGGATCGTCGGCGTTGTAGATGAGCGTCGTTGCCGGCGAAAGCTCCAGCGCGTGGGCGATGACGTCCTGGGTGTGGTCGATCTCGCCGTAGCGGTCCAGCTGGTCGCGGAACAGGTTGAGCAGCACAAAGTAGGTCGGCTTGAGCTTGGGCAGGACGCGCACCGTGTAGAGCTCGTCGCACTCAAAGATGCCTACGCGCTTGCTGCTGGCTGTTCGCTTAAGGTTGCCGCGCGCCTCGAGCAGAGCACCCACCACACCAGGCTCCATATTGTTGCCGGCACGGTTGCACACCACGGTAGCGCCGCTGGCAGCAACGGCGTCAGCGATGAGGTTGGAGGTGGTGGTCTTGCCATTAGTACCGGTGATCACCACGCTGCGGTCGACCAGGCTCGCGAGGTCGCTTAGCAGCTCGGGGTCGATCTTCATGGCGATGCGGCCGGGAAGCACGCCACCCTGGCGTTTGAGGACAGAGCGCAGTCCCCAGCGGGCGATATCGCTCGAGGTGCAGGCGAGAGATGAGCGGAGGTTCATGAAGCCGTTCCTAACGTGAATGACATGGTCGGGGCGATCGCGTCGCTAAAAGCCGTAGCGGCGCGCAAATTCCTGGGCGAGCTGCGATACATCTTCGCAGGCGTTGGCCCAGGGGGCAAAGTCTGGGGTGTCCGAGATAATGCCGTCGGCTTCCCAAACCGCCTGGTGCGAGAGGTCCCAGGGGTCGCGCGGCTCGGGTCGGCAGGGAAGATACGGCGTCTGGTACATGGGGTTCAGCAAGAAGAACGCGCCACCCTCGCAACGGTTAGCGAACTCACGCAGCGCGCGCGTCGCCGGGCGCATCTTGTTTGTTTTGAACAGCAAGATCGTGCGGGCGAGCAGATACCAAGGAGAGTTTTCGAGTGCGTCTGCCCCCATCTGTTCCTCGAGCTGATGCGCCAGGGCAAAAAAGCCGTCCTGGTCTTCCAAACGGGCGAGGGCAAGCAGCACGGTGCCGGCGGCCCGGGTGGGATAGCCTTCTGCTTTAAGGACGCGGCGAGCGTAGTTGGCAGCAGCACGGTAGCGGGCGCTCGCCATGCACAGCTGCGAGATGGCCTCGAGCGTGTGGAGCCACCCGATAAGCGTCGGCTCGCTCACGGTAAGGTTTGCTGCGGTGACACCGTCGGCCAAAACATTATTGGCCCAATAGTGCGGGGCCTCCATATCAAACCCGGGCACGCTCTGTTGCAGGTAGTCGGCCGTGCTCGCCTCGAGCTTCATCAGGTCGCCCAGGCAGGCGTCAACGGGCGTGTCGGCCAGGATGATGGCGAGCAGCTGCGCGTCGACGGCCAGTGCATCGACGCGGACGATCTTGAGCAGCTCATCGCGCATGTCGTCGAACAGACGATTGCGCGTCTGCTCGAACTCCTCGTCGCTGCCCATGTCCTCGATGCGATGGAGCTCGTCGAGCAGGTGACGATGAACACCGGCATAGGACAGCAGCGCCTGGGCATGCTCGGTCTGCGCATACTTGTGAGGATTCGCGCTGATGTCGTTATGGACAAGCTCGCGTGCTGCATCGGTGAGCTCGGGGTGCGACGCCAGATAGGTGCGCTCCAAGTAGGCGGGGATGTAGACGCTCGGATCCATTAGAGGTCCCCTCCCTTAAATGGAAGCCCCTGCTCGGCTGCGTGCAGGATTCGTTCGTCGATCTGGGAGCGCACGATGTCGTTGGTGGCGACCCAGGCGGCAAAGCTGGCGTTGTCGGGCGCGCCTAGGCCCTCCTGCAGCACCGGCGTCGCCTCGGACAGGGCAAGGACGAGCTCGTCGGTGGAGCCTGCACCCACGTTGACGCGGGCATAGACGCCATCGGGAAACTCGGTTTGGAAGTAGAGCGCCTCTGCCGCGTGCGGGCACGAGTGCGCAAGGATGCGCAGGTAGTGCTCGGCGCCCTCGTAGTCCAGCTCGCGCCAGGCAGCGCTCATCAGCGCGATGAGTGTCCACGGGTCCAAGTCGCGCTCCGCGTCCTTGGGGCGGCGGCGCAGCGGCGTGTTGGCGAGATAGGGGACGGAGTGGGCAGAGCGAAAGCGCTTGAGTTCCTCGGCGGGGTATTCGAGCTTTGCCATGGCAAGCATCGCAGTATGGCGGACGCCGGCGGGGTCGTTGGGCGCAAAGTCCAGGCTGCGATTCGCGGCATCCAACGACATGCGATAGCGTCCGCTAATGAGGGAGCGCGATGCAAGGGCGGCAAGCCAGCGCAGGTAGGGGCGGCGCATAAGGTCGCCTGCGGCTTCACGCTCGTAGGGGTCCTGCGCCGAGGCAATCTTGAGCGCCAGATCGTGCTCCACCTCGTCGCACTTGGACACCAGATATTGCACGTATTCCTCGTTGGAGTCAGCGGTGAGGGCCGTCAGCATGCGCTGCGCATCCCAGTTGGCCGGATCGAGTGCGGCGGCCTCGCGAAGCATGTTCTCGGCAGCGGCCTCTTCCTGCTCGGCTTGGGCATCGTCGGGGATAAAGGGAATGCGGTAGTCGACGGCCTCGACCACCTTGGCAATGAGGTGCCCGGCGCGGTCGCGGTCGTGCACGATGAGCGGCGCGGGGTTGCGGGTGAATTGCTCCATCAGACGCTCGACGGCGGGGCCGTCGGTGAGCGGGATATTGTCGCGGCGCAAGGCCTCAAGAACGAGGCGATGGCAATCCTCTTGAATGGGATCGAATGCCATGGGGCCTCCTTTGCTGCGGTTAGGGTTCAAATGTCTCTATATAAGGTTCTAGTTTACCCGCATGTGGCACACCGGGGGTGCCGCACTTGGACATGCACCTTTGCACCACGAAGACGGATGTCGCACAAATGTCGGCACCTTGGACGACTGAGTGGTATCACGGTGCCGCAAACGGTCGATTTTTGGCGGCGAACGGGGCGCATTTTGGAGGGGCACCGTCCTGCCCGGGATATGTGGTCAACCTTGATAAAACGTTTGCCCAGCTTGGGAGTATGAATGCCCCACAAGGGTCTTCAGGGATAGAAAAAACGTTTCATCATTGTCGGCTTTAGGTGAATAACTGACCAACCAGAACGGTAAAATAGTGTTTGTCTGAGCGTTGAGACGTTTAGACATCGCGCATTGTCATCGCCGGCAACGCGCAAAACGGTCCTAACGGAGCCAATCGGGTGCTCCGTTATATACGCAAGTCTAAGAGGGGCTTGTTTAGGAGGCACAGTATGGGACGTTTTACCAATCCTCGCGATCTGTACTTTGGTGAGGGCGCTCGCCACGAGGTGAAGAACCTCAAGGGCAAGAAGGCCATCATCGTTTCTGGCGGCAGCTCTATGCGCCGCGGCGGGTTCCTGCAGGACGTTGAGGCCGACCTCAAAGAGGGCGGCTTCGAGGTCAAGCTGTTCGAGGGCGTCGAGTCCGATCCGTCCATCGAGACGGTCATGAAGGGCGCCGAGGCCATGCGCGAGTTCGAGCCCGACTGGATTATCGCCATCGGTGGCGGCTCGCCCATCGATGCCGCTAAGGCCATGTGGGTCTTCTACGAGTATCCCGAGGAGTCCTTCGATAACATCATCCAGCCGTTCAGCTTCCCCGAGCTGCGTCAGAAGGCTCATTTCTGCGCCATCTCCTCTACCTCCGGCACCGCTACCGAGGTCACCGCGTTCTCCGTCATTACCGACTACGCCAAGGGCATCAAGTACCCGCTGGCCGACTTCAACATCACCCCTGATGTCGCCATCGTCGACCCCGAGCTCACCTACACCATGCCCGCCAAGCTTTGCGCTCACACCGGCATGGATGCTCTGACCCACTGCATGGAGGCCTACGTTTCTACCTTCGCCTCTATGTTCACCGACGCCAACGCCCTGCACGGCATCCGCGAGATCGTCGAGTGGCTGCCCAAGTCCTATGCTGGCGACCATGAGGCCCGTCAGCACATGCACGAGGCTCAGTGCATCGCCGGCATCGCCTTCTCCTCGGGCCTGCTGGGCATCGTTCACTCCATGGCTCACAAGACCGGTGCAGCCTTTGAGAACGGCCACATCATCCACGGTGCTGCTAACGCTATGTACCTTGGCAAGGTCATCCAGTGGAACTCCAAGGATCCGCGCGCTGCCGAGCGTTACGCTTACGTGGCCAAGGAGATCCTGCACCTTCCCGGCGAGACCAACGAGGAGCTTATCGCTGCGCTCGTCCAGAAGATCCGCGACCTCAACGACCAGCTCAACATTCCGCAGTCCATCAAGGATTACGCGAATGGTGGCGTGAAGGTCGACGCCGAGAACCCGCAGATGGTTTCCGAGGAGGAGTTCCTCGCCAAGCTCCCCGAGATCGCTGCGAACGCCGAGCAGGACGCCTGCACGCCGGAGAACCCGCGTGAGACCAAGGCTGCCGACTTCGAGAAGATTCTCAAGGCCTGCTACTACGACACCGACATCGATTTCTAATCGACTCTTGTTATCGTAACGAGGGGCTCCGCACGTATCTGTACGGAGCCCCTTTCTTTTTTCTTTTAGAGAATGGGATAGTTATGGCTGCAATTTTCAATAGCCCCAGCAAGTACATCCAGGGTCCGGACGAGCTCGCCAAGCTCGGCTCCTATGTCGAGCCGCTCGGCGCTAAGGCCCTCGTCATCGTGACGCCTTCGGGCAAGAAGCGCGTCGGTGCCAAGATCGAGGGCGGTTTTGCCGAGGCTAAGGCCGAGCTGCTGTTTGAGGACTTTAACGGCGAGTGCTCCAAGGGTGAGGTCGATCGCCTGGTCGCGCTCGCTCGCGACAACGGTTGCGACATCATCGTCGGCGTCGGTGGCGGCAAGATCCTCGACACCGCGAAGGCCGTCGCCTATTACCTGGAGTCCCCGGTTATCATTTGCCCCACCATTGCTTCGACCGATGCACCGTGCTCGGCGCTTTCGGTGCTCTACACCGACGATGGCCAGTTCGATAAATATCTCTTCCTTAAGGCAAACCCCAACATTGTCCTGATGGATACGACGGTTATCGCGGCGAGCCCGGTGCGCCTGACGGTTTCCGGTATGGGCGATGCGCTCGCAACCTACTTTGAGGCCCAGGCGACGCATGATGCCGACGGTGGCACCTGCGCTGGCGGCAAGGGCGGCATGGCCGGTCTGGCGCTCGCCAAGCTTTGCTACGAGACGCTTATGGCCGATGGCGTCAAGGCCAAGGTCGCGCTGGAGAAGGGTGCGCTCACGCCTGCCGTCGAGCATATCATCGAGGCCAATACGCTGCTTTCGGGCATTGGCTTTGAGAGCTCGGGCCTTGCTGCTGCTCATGCCATCCACAATGGCCTGACGATGCTGCCCGAGTGCCACGGCATGTATCACGGCGAGAAGGTCGCCTTTGGCACCATCGTCCAGCTGGTACTCGAGGATGCTCCGACTGAGAAACTCGAGGAAGTCCTGGGCTTCTGCATTGAGCTGGGCCTGCCGGTCACGATGAAGGAGCTTGGCGTTGCCGAGCTTACGCGCGAGCAGGCCATGGTCGTTGCCGAGGCCGCTTGCGCGCCCGAGGACACCATGTGCAACATGCCGTTTGAGGTGACGCCCGAGATGGTCGCAAACGCCATCCTGGGTGCCGACGCGCTGGGCCACTACTATCTCATGGATGAGTAAATCAAGCTAAGGAAGGGGCAAAGCCAACAGATGGCTTTGCCCCTTTTTGCTATGGTGCAAAGTAACCTGACCCCATCGCACCAAGTTGGTGCAAAGGGGTCAGGTTACTTTGCACCAATCGTTGTTTGATGAAGGGCGGATTCTCGTATGGCGCTTCCTATGGTTTATGGCGGTCCCGGCCGGTATGTTCAGGGGCCGGGCGAACTTTCGCGTCAGGGCAGGTATTTGTCATGGTTGGGCTGCGCTGCCTATGTCTTGTTTGACCAGGGCACCGAGGATCGGCTGTGCAGGCAGATCGTCGATGGATTTCTGGACGAAGATCTAAGCGAGCCGTTCTTTAAGATTTATAACGGTCCGTGTACGGAAGAGGCCGTTGTCGGAATGGCCAAGGAAGCCCGGGCCGAGTATTGCGACATGGTGGTGGGTATTGGCGGCGGCAAGATGCTCGATATCGCCAAGGCGGTAGCGTTTTATGCCGAGTTGCCGTTGTGTGTATGCCCCACGGCGGCTTCGATGGACGGCCCGTGCAGTGCGATTTCGGTGCTGTATCACGAGGATGGGTCGTTCGACCGCTACTTGATACTCGACAAAAATCCCGATCTGGTCGTGGTTGATACCAACGTGGTTGCGGCAGCACCACTGCGTATGACGGTCGCTGGTATGGGCGACGCACTGGCAACGTACTTCGAGGCGCGTTCGTGTGCCGCGGCGCACGGCGCTAACGAGCACGGTGGCGCGCCGGGACACTTGGCCTTGGTTACGGCCCGTGCCTGCTATGACACGCTCATGGAGTGCGGCGTCGCTGCCAAGCGCGATCTCAAAAAGGGCCGTATATCGCCGGCGGTTGAGCGCCTGATCGAGTGCAATATTCTGCTTTCGGGCGTTGGCTTTGAGAGCGGTGGCTTGGCGTTGGCGCATGCCATCGCCAACGGCCTGACGATTTTGCCCGAGTGCAAGGCTATGCACGGCGAGGCCGTGGCGTTTGGTCTGGTGGTCCAGCTTCGTCTGGAGCGTGCGCCCGAGCTTGAACAGGTGCTCGAGTTTTGTCAGCGCGTCGGTCTGCCGACGACGCTCGAGGAGCTGGGCCTTGGCGAGATTTCCGATGCCGACCTGATGAGCGTTGCGGATGCGGCTTTTAGAAACGAACGCAATATGGCCAACGAGCAGGCCAAGGTGACCAAGCAAAAGCTCGTCGAGCTCATGCGCGAGGCATAGCTTGGCGCTTGATCGACCTTGTGCAATCGGGGCGGCGATAGGCCATAGGCTATTTGCCGCAAAGGTGCTCCGCGTGTAATTTGCCCGAGGCACGGGCCGATAGCGTATTATTATCTCTTGCTTGTTTGCACTGCTCAGGGAGGGGCCGCGCATGGCGCAGGAACACGATCTGTTTGATGACATTATCGAGATCAGCAAGGGTTTCGACTTTCTTAAAAACCCGCTTGGCGGCGTGACCGACGCGCTCGATCCGTCGGCGCCGCAGTGGAATCCTGCCGACTACAAGGAGCGTCCGCGCGGCAACACGATTCCGTGTCTGACCTGCAAAAACGAAAAGAGCGGCTGCACTGCGTGCATGGACGTGTGCCCGGTCAACGCCATCGAGGTCGAGGAAGACGCCATCGAGATCCTCGATACCTGCCGCAAGTGCGGCCTGTGCGCTGCCGCCTGTCCGACTGAGGCGATTATTTCGCCGCGTCTGGCGCCCAAAAACCTTTACGACGACATTGTCTCGGCGGCTACGAGCCACGAGACCGCCTACGTTACCTGCACGCGTGCCCTTAAGCGCATGCCGCGCGAGAACGAGGTTGTTGTCGCCTGCGTGGGCGATATTACGGCCGAGACCTGGTTCTCGGTACTGGCGGACTATCCCAACGTGAGCGTGTACCTGCCACTGGGCGTGTGCGATAAGTGCCGCAACACCGGCGGTGAGGACATCCTGGGCGAGGCGATTGCGAAGGCCGAGGAGTGGGCCGGCACGGGCATGGGTCTGGAGGTCGATCCCAAGAGCCTCAAATGTCATAAGCGCCGCGAGTACGAGCGCAAGGAGTACATGGAAAAGATCGCCCGCACCACGGGCCTTACCGTGACAAAGCTCAATCCGGCAACGGCGGCACTGGCCTCGGTGACGCAGAAGCTCAAAGCCCATCGCCATCAGATTACCCAGTTGGAGCGTACGCTCAACACCATGTGCGGCACCACGACGACCAAGCGTCGCCGTTCGCTCACGCACGGGCGGCAGCTGGTGCTCTCGACGCTGCAAAACCACCCCGAGCTTGCCCAGAACATGCGGGTGAGCACGCCGGAGTGCGATTTTGACAAGTGCACGTCGTGTGGCGAGTGCGTCAACGTATGCCCCACGTTTGCCTGCGATCTGGTGGGAAGCGGCCGCTTTGCACTGGAATCCACGTATTGCCTGGGTTGCGGAGCTTGCGTCAAGGTGTGCCCCGAGCATGCGCTCAAGTTAGTTAAGCATGACGCGTCCAATCTGGTCGTCGTCGATCCCGAAGCCGAGGAAAAGGCCGCCCAGAAGGCGAAGGCTCACGAAGAAGCTGAGAAGGTCAAGGCCGAGGCAAAGGCCAAGCTTGACAAGATGCTCGACCAGGTGGAAAAGCTCGCGGACTAGTCAGCGACCTCTATCTCTGCTTCATTCGTGCCGCCGTGGCGTCCGGGTTCACCCAGATGCTGCGGCGGCGCTATACTTATGCAGTTTGAAATGCTTGTACCAAAAGGAGCTGTCGTGTCCCTTTCCATCGGTATCGTGGGCCTGCCCAACGTAGGCAAGTCGACGCTGTTCACCGCGCTTACCAAAAAGACCGGCCTTGCCGCCAACTACCCGTTCGCCACGATCGACCCCAACGTGGGTATCGTCGACGTGCCCGATAGCCGCCTGCAAAAGCTCGCCGACATCGTCAACCCCGGCCGCATTGTGCCGGCAACGGTCGAGTTCGTCGACATCGCAGGTCTGGTGAAGGGCGCTAACGAGGGCGAGGGTCTGGGCAACCAGTTCTTGGCAAACATCCGCGAGACCGACGCCATCTGCGAGGTCGTTCGCTACTTTAAGGATCCCAACGTTATGCGCGAAGTGGGCCGCACCGGCGAGTTCGTCGACCCCGCCGGTGACGCCGACACCATCATGACCGAGCTCATCCTGGCCGACATGGGTACGCTCGAGAAGCAACTGCCCAAGCTCGAGAAGGAGGCCAAGCGCGACAAGGAGCTCATGCCCAAGTTCGAGGTCGCCAAGCGCCTACTCGCCTGGCTCAACGAGGGTAAGCGCGCCGCGTCCATGGAGATGACCGACGAGGAGCGTGCTGCCGCCAAGGGTCTGTTCCTGCTCACCATGAAGCCCATCCTGTATGTGGCCAACGTGGACGAGGATATGCTCAACGACGACCTGGCGCCCATCGACGGCGTCAAGCCGCTGCCGATCTGCGCCAAGATCGAGGCCGAGCTTTCCGAGCTCGATCCCGAGGACGCCGCCGACTACCTGGAGAGCCTGGGCCTGGAGCAGCCCGGTCTGGACGTGCTCGCGCAGGCAGCCTACAAGCTGCTCGGCCTGCAGTCGTTCTTTACGGCTGGCGAGATGGAGGTCAAGGCCTGGACGGTGCGTCAGGGTGCGACCGCTCCGCAGGCTGCCGGTGTCATCCACACCGACTTTGAGCGCGGCTTTATTAAGGCCGAGGTCATTGGCTACGACGACTACATCGAGCTCGGTGGCGAGCAGGGCGCCAAGGCCGCCGGCAAGCTGCGTATCGAGGGCAAAGACTATGTCATGGCCGATGGCGACGTCGTGCACTTCCGCTTTAACGTGTAAGGACGACGCATATGTTTAAATACGGCAAAAAAGCTGGCTACATGGGTATTGCGTTGCTCGTGCTTGCGGTGATTCCGCTGGTGGTTGCAGCGTGTGTTATCCCCAACATTGGCCCCGAGGTGGCAACGAAGTTTAACGCCGCCGGCGAGGTGACGCGCTGGGGCAAGAGCTACGAGCTGCTGGCACTGCCGGTGCTCAACCTGCTGCTGAGCGTGGCGACGTACTTTACGGCAGGACGTCAGGCTAAAAACAATGATGACTCCGCCGCCATGGCGCGCATCGTGTGCGAGCGCTACCTGCGCAACGGTTGCATCACGGGTGTGTTCCTCAACGTGATCAACGTTTACTTTATGTACTCGGCTATTACCGGAACGGGCTTTGGCTTTGGTTTCTAGCTTGTCCTTTTAGTCAACGAGCCTGCACGCATATTCAATGGCTGCTGCGAGGCCGCCGCTCGATCGTGGTTTAAAGACCATGTCGGCGGCGGCCTCGTTTTCGTATCCGGCGCCGCGAAGGGTGAGCGCGGTACCGGCTTCCAGGAGAAGGGGCAGACCGCGTTGGCTGGTTGCGATTACGGCAGCCTGATTGAGCGAGCAGCTGTGTGCTTGGCATTGGATGGCAAGTTCGCCTTGCGCCGGGCAAGGGACCAGAACGGCGGCTACGCGACTTGATAGCAATGCAAATGCTGTGCGCTCATCGGGCGAAAGGCATTCGGCTTCAACGACGACGAGCTTGGGCGGTACGCTGTTTGTGCAAAGCGTGGCTCGGTACATGCGGACCGAAGAACCCGACATAGAAAACTCCTGTGTATTCGGCAAAACGTAAACTATAGTTTACGTTTATGTTCGGCTCCATTTCAAACTCGGCTGCATGGACGAACGTGCGAAACAGATTCTTGGCAAGCGAGTCGAGCAGACACGCAGAGACCTTGGTATCTCCAAGGTTGATTTTTGTGTGGCGACAGGAATCAGCCGACCCTACCTCGACCGAATCGAAGATGGAACGGCAAATTTCACGCTCAAGGTTCTATTTAAGATCGCGCCCGCACTCGGCATGACGGTGTCAGAGCTTCTCGAGGGTATCGAATAGGGGATACCCGTCGACAACTGAATTAGGTCATCGGGATTCGGTCGTGGTTGACTTGGCTGTAGAACAGGCGCTGGATCTCGGCCGCGTCGCGCGATTGGCCGAGTGCCCACATGGTTTTGGCCACGAGCGTCTCGGTGGTCATGTCATCGCCGCGCAAAATACCCGGATGATCGGCGTAAGCGCGGCCGACCTCATAAACGCCCAGGTCGAGGCCCTCTTCGGGGACCTGCGTGGTCATAACGACGGTGCGGCCCGAATCGACCCAGCGGAAAATTGCCCCTTGGAACGACTCGCCCGACTCACCAAACTCGGGGATACCGCCAATACCAAAGGTCTCCAGAATCACGGCGTCGTAGCTATCGGCAAGGGCGTCGAGGATGCCCGGGTTTACGCCGGGCGTAAGCTTGAGTACAAATACGCGCGGGTCGATGCTGTCGTAGAAACGCACCGGGTTTTCTCCCTGATGCGTGCCGTGAAGCCCGTTGCGCACAATGCGGTCGTTGCGGATATAGGCGATGGGCGGATAGTTGACGCTAATGAACGCGTTAAAGCTCATGGTGCGCTGTTTGCGGGCGCGCGTGCCGGCAATGGCTACGCCGCCAAACACGATTGAGACGTCGTGCGAGTGTTCGTCGAGCGCATAGAGCAGGCTCTGGTACAGGTTGAGCTTGGCGTCGGTAAAGGGATTGCCCATGGGCTTTTGCGAGCCGGTGAGTGCGATGGGCTTGGGGCTGTCCTGAATCAAGTAGGAAAGCGCCGCCGCGGTGTAGCTCATGGTGTCGGTGCCGTGCAGAATCACGAAGCCGTCGTGGTCGGCATAACCCTCGACGATGACGTCGCGGATACGCATCCAGTCACTGGGGCGCATATTGGTGCTGTCGATGTTCATGGGCTGCACCACGTCGAGCTCGCAGAGGCCCGAGATCTCGGGGACGCTCTGGGCGAGTTCCTCACCGGTCAGGGCGGGGGAGAGGCCGTTGCCGTCCTCGGTCGATGCGATGGTGCCGCCCGTGGCGATGAGAAGGATGCGCTTCATGCTGGTATTCCTATCGTATTTGCCGCCGCAGAGGCGGAGTCGTTCGGCAGTATTGTGGCACAGGGCGTTCAATGTTCAAACGTAATATATCATCTGTAACGTTTAGTAACACTTCAATTGCCGTCAAATAAGGGCCCAGGTCGTGCGTTTGCCGTGCGCTGATGGCTGCGAGGGACGAGAAACCCCATATAACGTGTACACTATGAAAGTTATTTTCGTTCATTCACGCGGGTGGGCACCGGCTCCCCGCCAACAGGAGGGGAAACCATGGATCAAAAGGCTTCCGCAAAGGTCCTCGTACTCGACTTTGGTGCGCAGTACGGTCAGCTCATTGCCCGTCGCGTCCGCGACCTCAACGTGTATTCCGAGATTGTCCCCTGCGACATCTCGGCCGACGAGATTCGCGAGATGAACGCCTCTGCGCTCATCCTTTCCGGCGGCCCGGCTTCTGTGTATGCCGAGGACGCTCCGTCCATCGACCCCGCCATCTTTGACCTGGGCCTTCCCGTCCTGGGCTTTTGCTACGGCCATCAGATCACGGCCGTGACGCTCGGCGGCAAGGTCGGTCACTCCGAGGTGGGCGAGTACGGCCGCGCCACTATTACGCGCACTGCCGGCGCCAAGCTCTTTAACTCCACGCCCATGGAGCAGACCGTGTGGATGAGCCACCGCGACGCCGTGTCCGAGGTGCCCGAGGGCTTTACCGTTACCGCCAGCACCGACGTGTGCCCGGTTGCCGCCATGGAGTGCGTCGAGCGCAAAATCTTCACCGCGCAGTTCCACCCCGAGGTCAAGCATTCCGAGTACGGTCAGCAGCTGCTGAGCAACTTCCTGTTTGAGATCTGCGGCCTGGAGCCCAACTGGAGCATGGACAACCTGGTCGAGACCATGACGGCTGAGTTCCGCGAGAAGGTCGGCGACGACCGCGTGATTCTGGCCCTGTCCGGTGGCGTCGACTCCTCCGTCGTGGCTGCGCTGGGCGCCCGCGCCGTGGGCAAGCAGATGACCTGCGTGTTCATCAACCACGGTCTGCTGCGCAAGGGTGAGCCCGAGCAGGTGGAGGAGGTCTTCACCAAGCAGTTTGACGTCGACTTTATCCACGTCCACGCTGAGGACCGTTATGCCGAGCTTCTGGCCGGCGTGACCGAGCCCGAGGAGAAGCGCCGCATCATCGGCACGCAGTTCTGGAAAGAGTTCTTCGCCGTGGCGCAGCAGCTCGAGTGCGACGGCAAGCCGGTCAAGTACCTGGCTCAGGGCACCATCTACCCCGACATCATCGAGTCCGGCGCTCGCAAGACAGGCGGCAAGACGGCCACCATCAAGAGCCATCACAACCTGATCCCGTTCCCCGAGGGTGTACACTTCGACCTCATTGAGCCGCTTGATCACTTCTTTAAGGACGAGGTCCGCGCGCTTGGTCTGGCGCTGGGCCTGCCGGGTCACATCGTGTTCCGCCAGCCTTTCCCGGGCCCGGGTCTGGCCATCCGCATCATCGGTGCGGTCGACAAGGAGAAGCTCGAGATCCTCAAGAATGCCGACGCTATCGTGCGCGAGGAGCTCGACGCCTACAACCAGCGCCTGTTTGAGCAGACCGGCGAGCGCAACTCCGAGCACAGCTGCTGGCAGTACTTTGCGGTCCTGCCCGACATCAAGTCCGTCGGCGTTATGGGTGACGAGCGCACTTACCAGCGCCCGATCATCCTGCGTGCCGTCGAGTCCAGCGATGCCATGACCGCCGACTGGGCCAAGCTGCCCTACGACGTCCTGGCCCGCATCTCCGGCCGCATCGTTGCCGAGGTCCCTGGCGCCAACCGTGTATGCTACGACATTACGTCCAAGCCGCCCGCGACGATCGAGTGGGAATAGAACAGAGTTTCGATAAAATAATATAGTATCAGATAGCGGGCACGGTTTCAATTGAATCCGTGCCCGCTGCTGTATGCGTGTCTTTGCACGCCCAATATGCGCCGTAAAAGCCGTCTTCTTCGACGTCAAAGTGAATGCGCTTCGTTTTTGCCTCTCAAAATCTTATTTTCACGATTTGCATTTTCATCCCGTTGTCACCGACCCTTGCGAGAAACCGGAAAAGCCGCTGACAGAAGGGTCTCTCAAATCGTTGTAGCCCAGCATATAGCCGCGACTTGTGACCTGCAGACGGCTGTCCCACGTGCCGATTTCCTTGGCGGCATCCGAAACCGCAAAATATGCCCCCACATCCTTGATTTTTGCAGTCTTAAGCCATGTTTTTGCGATCATCTTTACTGCCGTCCGATTGGCAGCATCAAAGACCAGCACACCGCCGGGGAAAGCGTCCGCCATCCCCCGCACCAGTTCCCGGACCTGCTGGGTCAGAAAGTAATAGAACACTCCGGAGGCAAAGAACACCGCCCCGCCGGAGGCATCGATTTTGCCAAACCATGCGGTGTCTTTCAGGTCGCAGGGGATATTTTGTTCTCGATCCCCGGCGGGCAGCAGCTGCTGCCGCAAGGCAATCACATCCGGGAAGTCCAGATTGTAGATCTTGCATCTACCGTTGTCGCAGGTTCTGCCGGTGTTGTCCAGCCCACAGCCCAGATTGACCACCGCCGCATTGGGGTGGCCTTTCAGGTAATCTTGCACCTCGAAAGCAAGATCACCCTGTCGCATGGCCACCTCCAGCGCACCAAAGTGCTGCATCAGGCTGCGGGAGTTTTTCTCTGCCTCTGAAAAGTCGTAGTCGATCTGGTCGAGCAGACGAACCGCTGTTTCATCCCTGTAAAGGTTCGGGTACAACTCCGTACACAGCTTCCGGGAATACAGCGGGAGGATCAGCGTCTCCTGCACGGTGTTTTTCTCAATTTTACATTTCATAGGTTTCTTCCTCAGTGAATAAAAACTGTCATAATTGCCGCCAGCATAGCCGCTATGACCGTCATGCCTATCGCCATGTGCAGGATGGATGCAAAAATACCCGTGCTTGATGCCCCTACTTCCGCGCCGTGACGCAGAGCCACTTTTTCTTTTTGTGTATCTGCACCTCGTGAAAACCCGCCTGCTCCAGACATGCCTTTAATTCAATGTCCTTGTAGATGGTCATGCCGCCGATGATCTGCGTCCACCTCTCGTCCTTGTCCGTATCGCCATTGCTTTCGTTGCAGATAAGAATTGTCCCGCCTGGCTTCAGCGTCCGCCAGACCTCACGGAAGCATCGGGGCAAATCAGGCCAAAAATAGACGGTTTCAAAGGCCGTGGCAGCATCGAAGTAGCTATCCTCAAACGCCATATCCGCCACACTGCCTTGCAAGACGGCGCAACGCCCCTCCTGAATTGCAGTTCGGTTGAGCTTCCTAGCCTTCTCCACGCTGACGGGCGAATAGTCGATGCCCTTGACGACGCCATACGGGCATTTTTTCAGCAGCCGTTTTATGTTTGCCCCGCCGCCGCAGCCGCAATCCAGCACCTTGGCATTTGGCGCAAGTCGTAGAAATCGAAGTCCCCACCGCGCCACAGGGCTGTGGCCCAGGTTCATCATGGCAACCATAAGTTTTCCGCCGAGGCCCACGGGCTTGCGGGTGTTTTCAAAGAACGACATCTGGCCCCTCCGATTTCGTGCATTCCGCATAGGTCAATGGGAACGAGGCCTTCAGCACCGTGCTTTTCTGCACCGCCCAGCCGTTTTGACGCAGGAAACGCAGGTATTCCTCGCTTGTCCACCTGCTGTGGAGGGGGAATCCCGCCATACTCATGAAAAAGGCTTTTGCCTTGCCGGAAACCGAGTTCCCCGCGTGGGTGAAGGTTGGCGCGATGAGCACACCGTCGTCCTTCAGTACCCGCCTGATTTCTTGCAGTGCCTTTTCCGGATGCGGCACTATGTGAAGCGCGTTGGACGCGATCACCACTTCGAAGGACTTCTGTGCATAGGGCAGGCGGAACATATCTTGTACGGAAAAGTGCAGCTTTGCGGATTGATTGTCCCGCTTTGCTTCAAGGATCATCTGTGCAGAAGCGTCCGTAGCCTCGATGTGCACCGCCACATCCACGATGCTCTTTGCGATAAGCCCCGTGCCGGTGGCAACCTCCAGTACGGTTTTTGCTTTCACCACCGGCCTGATCAGCTCATACATCTTCTCATACGCCGCCCGGTCCTTTCGCATGAAACGGTCGTACCGACCGGCATTCTTGTCCCAGAAGCCCTTGCGTTCGTGCATGGCTATCGCCCCCAAACAGTTAGAGCAATCTAACTATAACACACGAATCATGCAGTAAGATAAGGCTAACCTTATTTCTTGGCCAAGACGCATCTCTTCGGTTTTGCTTATAACGGTGTGAGTCAGATACTAAGCTGGAGCTGAAGAAGGAGCTTGGCGGACAGGTAGGTCGATACCGGTTCCCGGAACGGTGATCCAGCCAATTACACCAGGGCTCTAGTCATTGAGTGGGAATAGAAAATTCCTTAGTTATGGGGGTATTAATTTGATTCCCTTTAGGATAAACCCCCATGACTATATGAATTGACCTGCTGACTTCAATGAAGATTGGAAGGTTGCTGCCAGGGGTGACGACCCAGCGAGTGCTATTTTGCGAGCTATGCGCATTGAAAGCGACCTCTCGTGGTATAAACTACTTGCCGGAAGCCGCGGCTTTCAGAGTACGGCTTACGTGTACGTTTAATCTCCGTGGGCGACGGGGTGCCGCAAGGCGTAGAATATCGCCCACCTGTAGGGGCCCGCAGCGATGCGGGCCCCGCTTCGTATGGAGGGGGCGTAACCGATGAAGATTGTATCCATCCCCAGG
Source organism: uncultured Collinsella sp. (assembly GCA_958371715.1). Classification (GTDB taxonomy): domain Bacteria; phylum Actinomycetota; class Coriobacteriia; order Coriobacteriales; family Coriobacteriaceae; genus Collinsella. The sequence goes on along the minus strand of CATXLW010000001.1, from coordinate 61,546 downwards.
ACTTCTTCGACCACGCCGAGGGCGACCGCGAGCTCATGCTTAAGCACAATCGTCCCTGCATCGTAGTGGTGAGGCTGCGTTTCCGCGGGAAGCGCAGGGACTTCGCCGTGCCGCTGCGTTCCAACATCGCCCCTAACGTGCCCAAAGACCAGTACTTTGCGTTGCCACCCCGCCCCACGACGCGCCCCAACTGCCGCCACGGCATCCACTACATCAAGATGTTCCCCATAACCAGGCCTACCAGCGCCGCTTCAGGACCGAGGGCTCGGCCTACTACGAGACGCTCCAACGCATCATCGACGGCAGCACCAAGCGCATTGTCTCAGAGTGCCAGGCATACCTCGACCGCTACGAGCACGAGGGAAGGCCTCGCTTTGCCGTCGACATCGACCGCATCGTGGTGCTGCTGGAGGGCGAGAAGTAGGGCACCTCGGCTCAGTCTCGAGCCATACAGAGTCGCTCCGCATTTTTGAACGCCGTGTGTGCGTCCCAAATACTTGAGAAACAAGCTGTGAAGTGCGGCGGCGCGCCCGTGCCCGTGCATAGCCGTCACCATCAGCGTCTACGGTGTGCTACGTCATCACGTCCAAGACGCCAGAGGTCATCGCATGGGAATAGAACACGCGTTCGATTCTATGTTACAATACCTGCCAACGGGAGGTTTCTTCCAAAGCGGCGCCCGTTGCTATATATGAACCGATATCGGCGGAAACCCAAGCTCAGGGAGGTTTGTTGCGATGGCATACGATTTCAAGAAGGAGCTCAGAGAGCTCTACAGGCCGTCCGGCAAGCCGAGCGTCGTAACCGTTCCGCCTATGAGCTACGTCGCCGTGCGGGGCAAGGGCGACCCCAATGCCGAAGGCGGCGAGTACCAGAACGCGATGCCGCTGCTCTACGGCATCGCCTATACCATCAAGATGTCGAAGAAGGGCTCGCGGGAAATCGAAAGCTATTTCGACTTCGTCGTGCCGCCGCTCGAGGGCTTCTGGTGGCAAGACCGCGCCGATGGCGAGATCGATTATGCACGGAAGGACGACTTCAGCTTCATCTCATGCATCCGTCTGCCCGATTTCGTCACTCGCGAGGACTTCGACTGGGCCGTTTCGGAAGCTGCCGCCAAGAAGAAGATGAACTTCTCGGCGGTCGAGCTGCTGAGGGTCGACGAGGGTCTATGCGTTCAATGCATGCACACCGGGTCTTACGACGACGAGCCGGCGACCATAGACGCCATGCGCGCATTTGCAGCGGAACAGGGCTACGCCCCCGACTTCTCCGAATCCCGCCTCCATCACGAGATCTATCTCTCCGACCCGCGCAAGTGCGCGCCGGAGAAGCTCAAGACCGTGATCCGCCATCCCATCAAGCCAATGTAGCGAAACGAGCGGCGCCGCGCGCTCCGGCTTTTGAGGTTTAGCAATTGCCAGTCCGCGTCGATTAAGCAAGCTTTCCAGCCTCCCGGCGAAAACGTAAGCCCCTTGGTCGATTCGTCTCGAGATTGGTTCTTGGGCCGCCTACGACGCAGAGTTTGATACTCCCAAAACCGAAATGAGATTCGAGTTTTGGGAGTAGCTCTTGAAAGACGATAGACTGAAACGCCGCAATAGATAACGATGTCGGTTTCAAGCGGAACCCAACACCGCTTCTGTATGAGTCTCGCTGCAAATGGCGATTAATGCCCGCGATGCTTCTGCTTGCGCTTCAGCTCCGCTGCTCGAAGCGCGCCTCGCCTCTTCAGCGCGGCGTTGGCTTCTTGCGTGGTCCGACTCCTGTTTCATTGTCTCCCGCTGACTCGCGAGCGCCTGCTGCGCCTTGGTGCCCATCGCCGGCTGCTTGAGGGCCTTCGATGCCTCGCGGGCGCGGCGCTTGGGGGATTTCGCGAGCTTTCTCGTCTTTGCAGGTTCGTCGCCGAAGAACGAGAGTTTCTTCCATTTCTCTAACCCCAGGCCGCGATTGGGAGACGCAACCGCTCCCGGGCGCACGCGCGCGCGTCGGCGCGGCGAGGGGCCGCAGGCGCGATGTGTGGGCGACCACGGCAATCAGAGGCAATTTGATGAAAAAGGTATATACTATTTTCATCAAAAAGGAGGAACGCTATGACAGAAGCAGAGGCCATCGTAAAGCGCATAGAGAGCTTCGGCGCCGGCAGGGCCTTCACAGCCGCCGACTTCTCCGACGTCGCAGGCCGACGCAATGCCGCCAACGCGCTCGGGCGCTTGCATGCAAAGGGAGGGATCGCCCGCGCCATCCGCGGCGTCTACTACGCGCCGGAGCGCAGCACGCTCATGGGCACCGAGGTGCCGGCCGGCGCCGACGAGGTCGTGCGCGCCGTCGCCCGTGCCAACAAGTGGATCGTCGCACCGTCCGGCGACGCGGCGCTCAATGCGCTGGGCCTCGACACGCAGGTGCCCGCGAGGCTCGTCTACGTCAGCAGCGGTCCGTACAAGCGCTACGAGTACGGGCCGTACGATATCGAGCTCCGGCACCGCGCCAACCGCGACCTGCTCGACTGCTCGCAGATCACCTGCACCATCGTGCAGGCCCTCAAGGCGCTCGGACGCGAGAACGTGGGCGACGAGGAAATCAGAACGCTCGCGCGCAACCTCACGGAGGAGCAGGCCAGCGCGTTCCTGGAAGAGTCGGCGGGGCTCACATCCTGGGTTGCCGACGCCGCGAAGAAGATATGGGAGGCGAAGCATGGACAGGATCGCTAGGGCCTCGACCGGCGAGCGCAGACTGGTCTTCGAGGCCGCCGCGCAGAGGATGGCGCTTGCGCCGGCCATCGTCGAGAAGGACTTCTGGGTGTGCTACACCTTGGACCACCTTTTCCACAGAAGCGGCTTCGCCGAGTCCATGGTGTTCAAGGGCGGCACGAGCCTGTCGAAGGCTTTCGGGCTCATCGAGCGCTTCTCGGAGGACATCGACCTCATACTCGATTGGCGACTCCTGGGCTACGGCGAGGACGAACCGTGGGAGCCGCGCAGCAACTCGGCGCAGGAGCGGTTCAAGGCCGACAGTATCGAGCGCACGAACGCCTTCCTGGCCGACGCCTTTGCCCCGAAGCTCTGGGCTACGCTCTCCGAGTCCCTCGGCACCGAAGCGTCCGTTAGGTGCGGGGCCGAGGAGGAGACCGTGTACTTCGACTACCCGCGCTCCTACGAGTCGGCGGGCACGCTCGACACCATCAAGCTGGAGATAGGACCCATGGCGGCATGGTCGCCTTCCGAGGAGGCGGCGATAACCCCGTACGCGGCGGACGTGGTTCCGTTCGGGCCCGAGCTGTCGACCACGGTGCGCACCGCGAGTCCCGAGCGCACGTTTTGGGAGAAGGCCACCATCCTGCACCAGGAGGCCAACAGGCCCGAGGGCAAGGCTATGCCCAGGCGCTACTCCCGCCATTACTACGACATGTACCGCCTTGGCCACTCGTTCGTGCTCGGCCGCGCCGTAGCGCAGCCCGGCCTCCTCGAACAGGTCGTCAGGTTCAAGGAGAAGTTCTACCGCACGCCGTGGGCCAAGCTGGCCGATGCGAGGCCCGGCACACTCAGGCTCGCCCCTCCAAAGGACAGGCTCGACGAGTTGGCGGCCGATTACGCCTCGATGAGGCCGATGCTGTTCGGCGGCTACCCGAGCATCGATGAGATAGTCGCCTACATGGTGGAGCTCGAGGAGACCATCAACGGGCTAAGCTGATCAAGGCTGTCCCAATTCCGGGCGCCTGCCAGAATCGAAGAGGCGGAGCGGGCAACGCGATGGCTTTCCCGCCGAGAGCAGCGGAAGCCGGCTCGAACGCTACGCCCGTAACGACCGAGACAGCCGGCACGACTAACGAGGCGGAGGCGGAACCCGCGAGGCGCTGGGTCGAGGAGACGCGGCGCGTCTGGATAGTCGACCAGGAGGCGTGGAGCGAACAGCTGCCCGTCTACGAGATGCGCGAGCGGTCCATCTGCAGCATCTGCGGTGCCGACATCACGGGCGCTGCCTTCCCACACAACAAGCAGCACATACTCGCTGGCGAGGGATCTGGTTACCACAGCGAGGTGCAGCAGGTGCAGGCGGGCACAAGGACCGTGACCCACGACGAGGTTGGCCACTGGGAGACCGTCGTCACCGGCGGCCACTGGGAGTAACGCGAGTTTTTCGACTTTTTGGATGTGCCGGGACTCCATAGTCTTTCTGGGATAATGGCACTATCGAGAAAGTGGGTGGGAAATGGATTACCAGTCTCTGTACGACGAGTTCGCGGACAAGGCGTTGGCGGACATCAAGCTATCGAAGAAGTTCGCAGGCGCCAATGAGTTCAACAGCGGATTCCTTTTTGGAACCGATGATTGCAATTGCGCAAGCATGAAGCAGATGCAGCGAAACTGGGCTGACGCGGCGCCTGGCCTATTCGCTGACTTTGCAAGGAAGCTGGCATCTGGGCATTCCATCGAAACCTTCGACCTGCCATCCACGTCAAGATGGAAGAACGCCGGCTTCGGTTACATTGCGGACGGGGGGAAGCATGCATGCGTCATGCTATGGCCAAGCATCGACCATAGCCCGCTTAACCACACTAAGAGCAACTCCATGTTCTGGGCGTTCGAGTTGGTGGAGAACGGGGAGGTTGACGACGTCTACCTTGTATGGCTTGCGGATAAGGCCAACGTCAAGCTTCGCGAGAGGCTTGGCTACTGGTACGAGTCTTCCTCTCCGCGCGGCGTCAAGCACGTCTCTGCAACAGATTGGTTCGAGAGGACTTTCGGAAAGGAAGAGGCCGACCGTTTGACCGACGTGGCTGGCAGGGTGAGAACGGAGGGCCGACTTGTCCAGGGGTTCACGGTTGTTGCCCTGCCCACCGAGCATGAGCTCGGCTCCTTCAGACAAGAGCGCCTTCGCGACTACGAGGCGATCGAGCTTCCTCTTATCAGGTGCCGTCTGATGGGAAGAGGGATGTCGGAGCGCGACATCGATATCTTGTCGCGCAACATTCAGCGCAAAGATCTGTTCGAAATACTCTTCGGGCAAGCCAGCTTCGCCGTCAGCTTTCTGTCGTCAGAGTGGCGCTACAGGCTCAACACCCTCTCCGAGAATGTCGAGCAGACCGGAACGGTCGCTGGCTACATCAAGGCGATAGAGCAGATGATGTTCGACCTTCTTCCGCTTTGGGCGAACAGGGACTACAAGGTGGCGTTTGGCGCCGTAAAGGCCCGGAACCCTGCCGTCCCGCTCACCCCAGCCCTCCTGGCGGAGAAGGACAAAGAGGCAACGTTGGGCCCGCTTGCCTATCTATTTGCAAGCTACCAGCACGAATATTTCAACGCGCGCATCTACGATCCTGAGATTGATTACAAGTCCTTTCGCGAGCTCCTGTTCGGGCGGCTGCGGTCGTTCATGGACAACACCCGCAACGGGAAGCTCCATAAGTCCAACTTCTACGACCTAGGCAAGGTTAGGGAAATCAGGGACGAGGTTCTTGACATCATGTTCATGCTGCTCGGCGGCCTACGGCTTGACGAAGAACAGCTCAAGTATCTTGACGGCATGAGAGCCCAGGGCGAATCGAGTCCCGACGACCTCGCGGAGATGGCAAAGGCCCTCAATGAGGGACTCGATGGTTTAACCGTCAGCTCAATCGAGAGCGCGCATCTCATCGCTATAGAGCATCATGACGACACCCACCTCTGGTCCATCGCTCTGTCGATAATGGGTGACGGGATCGACATCCATAACTCCTACTACTACTCTCCGCTGCGCGGGCTGTCGCAGGATGAAGAGCTGGAAAACATTGATCGCCTATTCAGAAGGTACCGCTCGGAAAGGTGCGCCTCTGATGCCCTTGCAGAGGTTCTGACCGAGTACGTCGTCTTTAGCGTTAAATCCGAGCCGTTTCATGTCCCCTTGCAATAGCATCTCGCTCGGCTCCCAGAGCGCTTTCAAGCATGGAGATATAGCCCTCATGCGCCGCCTCGTAATCTTCGACGAACTGCCGAAGCGTATCGGCGCTGCATGACGAAAGGCCCCGAAAGGTCCTGGCCCAGGTGAGGCCTTTCGGCTTTGCAAGGAAAACGCCTCCTCCCATACCGAAAAGCCAACGGTAGAGGGTTGGAGACAGCTGCGTCCTCACGCAGGCGTAGCCATGGGGATTGCCGGCATCGTCCTCGGAGACGTGCGAAAAAACCAAGTCGTGACCGAACCTGTCGTAGGCATATTGGGCGCAACGCCCCTCGACTTTGAGGAAAAGCGTCCTGCTGGTCCCGTCGCCGTACATGTCAATCCGCTCTCGGACGTCGGCGGCCACCCTTCTCCTAAGCTCGTCAACCCTGCCGGGGTTGCGGAGCTTCTTCCCCGATACCATCGCGTTCGTCATATGGTCCAGCCTGCGGAAAAAGGATTCGCCCTCGGGAACCTCGTCAGTTGTCACGCAGGTCTCAAGATAGTAGTGTCCGAAGCTGTAGACGAGGCAAACGGGGTCTTCGGACGAGATCTGGTGGTCAATCAGCTCATCCCCGTTCATCAAGTGGCGGCGATAACGGAAGCAGAGCTGTTCGTTGTTGCGAATCGCGGAGGAGGCGGCGGCCATCGCCGCAAGTGCGTTCATGCCCTCATGGGTTTCGCGCTCATCGACAAAGATCGATTCGACCATCTCTTCCAGCTCGCGGTCGGACATGATTTCCTCGAGCTTCGCGCAAAGGCGAGCGCGCTGCTCCTCATTGACGAACTTGCTCGTTCTCACCATGCCCATCAGGAGCGAAGAGTCATGCGATGAAAAGGGCTTTGCCGCGCAGCGGTACCCGGTTTTCTCGCCCCGCCCAGGCTTTATGACTTCGGCTCCGAAGGGGCTGCATGATGCCAAAGCGTCGAGATCGGCGCGGACGGAGTTTTCGGCCACATTGCTCCCCGACAGTCGCGAGAGAACCCGAGCTATTTCCTGCGAGGTGAGTCCCTCGTTCTCGTCGGTGAAATCGCATAGCAGGCGCGCGATTGCCAGCAAGCGCTGTCGCGTTCCGCTCTCAATCGCGCCGCATCTCTCGAGAAAAGCCGCTATCTCAATGTCCGTCAGCTTCCTCGACATGGTTTCCTCGTTTCTATTGAATGACATTAAATATTGTAGGTCATTAGAGCGTCTGCATTCGAACGGCAGGGCTCTTATTCGAGAAACTGTCCTCAGTAAAACCCGTAGAGGAGGAGGAACTGATGACCGACAAGAGCCGTTTGGAAGATAAACACTTCGAAAAGGCGGGAAGTGGCCGCGACATGGACACGTGGTTCTTCAGGTTGATGGCCGCCGCCGTGACGTGCATGACCGTGGCGCTCCTCGCTGGAATGGCATGCCACATCGCCCTCACGTTCAAGCTGCTCGCCTAGACTAACCCCACGAAAGGAACGACCATGGACAGCAAGAACATCGCAAAGGCCGCCACCGAGCTCGTCGACTCGCCCGAGGGTGCGCTGAAGACCGTCAGGGAAGCCATCGGGTACGCGCTCGAGGTCAACCCGACGAAGGAGCACGCCGCCATTGCGGTCGCCGCGCTGATGGCGTCGGTCGCCTTCTATGCGATCAAGAAGAACTACAGTTTCGCATACGACAAGCTGTCGTTCACCGCGCCGTCGGCCGGGTAGTGCGAGCGAGGAAAACGCCCAGAAGGAGGGACGGAGCCATAGGCCCCGGCCCTCTCTCGTGGTTTACAGGCTTTACCCTGTGCGGGGCGCGTAGCGCGCCGCATCAGAAACCACCCGCTATGCGGGTGGGGCCAAACGGCTTTACAAAGCCGCCCCCTCGCCGGACACTTGCGATTGTTCAGGCCGCAAGGAATCCGAGTCGAGAGGGCGGTGGTGGCGTATGGCCCAGAAGGCCTACAGCCTGTCGCACACGAAGTGGTTGTGCAAGTACCACGTCGTGTTCACGCCGAAGTATAGGCGCAAAGTCATCTACAACCAAATAAGGTCCGACCTTGGGGAGATCTTCAGGAAGCTCTGCCGGTACAAGGGGATAGAGATCATCGAGGGGCACCTGATGCCCGACCACGTCCACATGCTGCTGGCGATACCGCCGAAGTACAGCGTGTCGAGCGTGATGGGCTACCTGAAGGGGAAGAGCTCGCTGATGGTATTCGACAGGCACGCGAACATGAAGTACAAGTTCGGCAACAGGAAGTTCTGGGCCGAGGGCTACTACGTGTCCACCGTCGGCCTGAACGAGGCGCCGATCGCGAAGTACATCCGGGAGCAGGAGAGGGCCGACATCGCGCTCGACCGGCTGAGCGTCAAGGAGTACGAGGACCCCTTCGATAGGGGGCCGGGGCGTAAATAGCGCCGGTTTGACCGGCCCGCCACGGGTCAATCTGCAGTGCGGCCCGAACCCCGTGAGGGCCGGCGCCTTTAGACGCGTGCCGGAAATCCAAGGGTTATACCCTAAGAGCAAACCACCCCTTTTAGGGGTGGTTTTGATTACCTCGTGAAAACTATCTGAAGAAGATCCGCGGCTTCTACCTTCGGGCGAACTGACTACGAAGCTAACCGAGCGCTGCACCGAATTCGAGATGCATATATCGAATACGAATAAGGCGGAGATTGGCTGTTGACGAGCGGCGCAATAGACGGCGGTGTCGGTTTCAAGTGAAACTGACACCGCTTCTGTATACGGGTTTAAGGCTCGCTGCAGAAGGCGATCAATGCCCGCGATGCTTCTGCTTGCGCTTCAGCTTTCGCTGCTCGAAGCGCGTCTCCGCCTCGCCCGCGCGACGCTGGCTTCTTGCTTGGGCCGACTCCTGCTTCATCGCCTCCCGCTGACTCGCGAGCGCCTGCTGCGCCTTGGTGCCCATCGCCGGCTGCCTGAGGGCTTGCGCCGCCTCGCGAGCGCGTCACTTGGGGTTTTGCGGGCTTGCTCGTCTCGGCGGGATCGCCACCGAAGAACGCGAGCTCCGCCCATTTGCTTGTAACGAATTGCAGGATTTCCTCATCGGACGGTTCCGTGCCGAAGACGATGCGGGCGACGCCGTATGTTCTGTCCTCGGCGTGTTCCGCCAGCCCGACCCAAAATTGGCCGTCGTGATATACGGTCAGGGTGGGCGACACGCTGATCTGCATGGCTGGTTCCTCCTTTATGTAGATGACCATGCAGAGAAGGGACAACCAAGGAGGCGGGTTGCTGATGCGGACCCCCGCACGCCCACGACTACCCGACGGGGACTGTGTTTTCATCTCTGGAGCCCGCATTGTAGCACGCGTGAATGCGCCCGGTATCGCTGCTGGCATGGCGCGACTGGGAATCGCTCCTCGATGCATCCCTGTGCATATTGCCTCCCTGGTTTCGAAACTTTAAAAAATTCGAGTTTCGAAAACCGAGGAGGACCGAATGATGGCTTGGGTAGGCCGCAATACGTAGGAAGTTTCGTCATCGTCTATGCTGAACACGAGGTCGTCTTCCTCCAATCCGATCAGACTGACCGAGCAATCAGCACCTGGATCGACATCCCCTGCACATGAACCCGCTTATGCGCGCAAACGAGGGCTACAAGGGCATGACCGCGCAGGAAGCGCTTGGGGTAGCGAACGGGGCCGAGCATCGCCCTGCGCCGGCCTTGGTATCAGGTCCTCGCGCTGGGCGGTAATCCGAGGATCGGGAGTAAGGATTTGCCCAGCATCGATAATGCTCAGCTATACCCTTATTCCGTCTCCCTGCTCTTGCGGTATTCCGCGAGCCTGTCGTTCAATTCGCGGGTCTCGCGGCTCAGCTTGGCGTTGAAAGCAAGAGTGAGGACCGCCAGGATGGCGAGAAAGACAACCGTGAAGGTAACCCACGCCCCGGGGTTGTTCACGGGAACCCAAGCAAAGACAAACGCCAATGCACAGAGGGCTGCGTAGAGGCAAACGTCGAACAGCGCCAGGCGCGCGGAATACGCCATCTGTCTGATCACCGCGGGCGTGAAGAACACGAACTGCAGCGCGGGGACGGCGACGCACGCGGCGAGAATCGACCAGCAATAGTTAATGCCCTGCTTGGCGGTGTCATCAGCGAAACAAGTCCCTAATGCCAAGAAGGCTATCATGGCAACAGTGAAGCCGATACAGGTGCTTTTCACGAGTTGCCTGAGGTTTTCCACGGGCGTCTTTTTATCGGTGTCGATAATGTCCCTGTTAATCATTTCGGTCTCCCTTCCTTCGTTTCGACTGCTTCAGACCGAGCTTCGATTTGACGTCGGGCGCATACTGGCGCGAGATAACGACCTGCTCACCGTTTTCCAAGGTGGCGATGATCCTGCCGTTGACGTCGGGCTTGAGGGCGGTGATCGCGCGGAAGTTGACGATGCAACCTTTCGCGATGCGCAGGAAGTCGCAGTCCGCCAGGCGCTCCTCCATCTCGTAAAGGCGCAGGCCCGTCTCGAGAACCGTGTCGGCCGTATAAATGAACGTGTGCTTGTCGACCGACTCGATGAACAGGACGTCTTCTGCGCTCAGCACGCGCGTGCAGCCGTCGGCCGCGCCCGTCACCTTCCTGTCAAGCATGCGCAGCCGAGCCGTTATATCAAGCACGCGGCGATCGACCCTTACGCAGACGATCGTGACTTCTATATCTTGAGCTGCTTCTCGCTCTTCGATTGTGATCTTCATGCGTCCTCCCTTCGGGTTGCTCTCATGCTAGCTGACGAAGATAGCTGAACCTTCGGCGTTTAACCAAGCTGCGCAGTCGAGGAACCAAGATGCAGACTGGATTTGAATGACACCCGAGGGCCTTCGTGTCCATTTCTGAACGCATCCAGCTATTGAAGCTCAAGACCGTGATTCGCCATTCCATCAAGTCGATTTAGCGAAACGAGCGCCGCCGTGCGGTCCGGCTTTTGGGGTTTATCAATTGGCAGTCCGCGATGATCGAGCAGGCTGCCTGCCTCCCGGCAGGTGCGTAATTCCTTTTGTCGATTCATCTCGAGGTGCGTTCTTTGCTCATCTTGTGGCGCAGAGTCATGAAACTCCCAAAAGTGTAATCAGATTCGAGTTTTAGGAGCAGCTCTTGAAATGCAGCAGACTCAGGAATCGTGACAGGTACCTCGAGGAAGCGATGCTCTTTCGTGATGCCGACCTTATCAAGGTAAGCACGAGCGCGCGAAGGACAAAGCGCAGGGGACGACCTCTCTAGGCCACACGTTACGCCCTGCGCGTCAAGGCGCTCCTCAAGACGAATTCAAATGAATGAGTGAGCATCATTGTCCCCGAGGACAAAGCGAGGCCGTTTTAGGGGCAGTGAAACTGGATTTATCGATCCTCTTGATCCAATCCAAGTTCTTTCAACTCTTTTTCGTTTTGGATATCTTCAGCGGTATTCTTGCCAGCGATAGCACCGTAGGCTTCTTTTATGCCGTTTTTCACTGCCCATTTGATAACGAAATACAGCGCAATCATCATTCCGAACAGTTGCGGCGAGTGTCGACATTCGCCGATATAACATGGACACAACGTCCCGTTTGTGTTCTCCAATCGCCTGCACGTTCTTCCTATTCTTGGGTTGTCGAACAAGCCATAGAGAAAAGGAAGAAAACATGGACACCGACAAGATCTGCGCGGAATCGATCGCCAAGCAATACGCGCCCAAAAGCGCCTCCAAGCTCACCGCGCTCAAGAAGCTCGATGCCAAAGCAAAGCGCCCCGCGAACGTCTTCGCCTACAGCTTTGGCATCGCTTCCTCGCTGTTGTTGGGTGTGGGCATGTGCCTGACCATGGGTGTGCTGGGACCTGGCGAGGGCACGTTGTTTGTGCTCGGAATCGTCCTTGGTATCTTGGGTATCGCAGGCGCAAGCGTGAACCTTGTCCTGTATCGCTGGATTCTGGAAACCTCTAAGAAGAAATACGCCTTTGAGATAATGGAGCTTGCCAAGGAAATTGCCGGCGAATAGCTTTTGGCATCAGGGAGAGGCAGGCTTGGGTGAACAGGCAGCAGAGCAGATACTTTACGACGGCGCAGCTTATGGACGAGGCTTTGCTCGACTTGCTGCAGAACAAGGGCGCGGAGTTCATAACCGTTAAGGAGATTTGCAAGAAGGCAGGGGTGGGTCGCTCTACGTTCTACCTTCACCACCAGGGTGTCCCTGACCTCGTGAAGGAGTGTTCGGAGCATGTGAACACCAAGTTCTTCGAGCGCTTTGAACAAAGCGCCGCAGACACGATCGGGGCTATCCGTACGGCTCCCCTCGACGAGCTCGTTTTCGTAACCGACGAGTATCTGAGGCCCTACCTCGAGTTCGTCCAAGACAGCTGCTCCATCTATCGCGCGGTGCTCGCAAACGGGCATACGCTGCAAGCTCAGGAGCGATTCGAGGCCCTAGCGAAGCACATCATCGACCCAGTGTTGGAGCGCTTTGGCTATCCCAGCGAGCAGCGGGCCTTCGTCATCAGTTTTTATGTGCATGGGCTCTCTGCCGTGGTACAGGACTGGATTCGGAGCGGCTGCGAAACGCCTATCGATGAGATGGTGCGCATTATCAAAACCTGCGTGCACCCGAACGGCACGAACCGACGTCTTGCCAACGCTAAAGAGAGGCGCGAATGAAACGATGTGACGGCGACGCCCCCTAGGCGCCAAGAGTGCGGGCCGCGCATCCGCCTTGAGAATACTGCGGAAGGAACGGGAAGCGAAAGCAGCAATCTACCTTGGTAAAGGGCGTGTGTCCCTTTCCGCTGCTCGCGCGGGCCGACTCCAGCCGTGCCGGGACCGCCAGCGCGGCCTCGAAGCCGTTTGCGGCGAGAACCAAGGAGGAGGGTTTCCCGTGATGGCGATAGGACGGAGGGGTTTCTGTAGGCGTGTAACCAGTAGGAGCTACTTATCGAAGCCCGCCGCCGCGGAGCTGCTCCTTGTAGTTCTCGCCCCAAGCTCTCATTGCGTCAAGAACGGGTCTGAGTGTCTGTCCCAGGTCGGTGAGCGAGTACTCCACCCGTGGGGGCACCTCTGCGAACGCTTCACGATGAACGAGCCCCGTTTCCTCCATGGTTCGTAGGTTGCTGGTCAGAACTTTCTGCGAAATCTTGCCGATCGAGCGTTGCAGCTCCTTAAAGCGCATCGTGCCTTTGAGCGAGAGTTCGCGCAGGATGAGCACCTGCCACTTGTTGCCGATGAGTAAAAGCGTTGTCTCCACTGGGCAGGCAGGCAGGTCCTCCAAAGTCGGTGCCGTCATATTCGCGAAACCTCCGTCTGCAATCATGCACGTCATTTACATTAGTTTCCTTTTGGTGCTTACAGCACTTTTATGTGCCTACTTTCTATTATATACCTTTGACGCGTATCGTATGAGCTGCAAGGAAAGCGGCGGCGAGTGCCGCAGGTCGAAAGGAAAGCATGATGACCAAGAAAATCGCAGTTGTAGCAGCGAACGGCAGGGCCGGCAGCCTCATCGTTGAGGAGGCCGTGCGTCGCGGATTCGACGTGACCGCCATCGTACGCGGCGAGAATAGGACCGCCGCTCAGAACTCCGTCATCAAGGACGCACTCGAGCTCACGACGGAAGACCTCGAAGGATTCGACGCCGTGGTGGACGCCGTGGGCGGCTGGACGCCCGAGACCATCCCCGGTATCACCGACGCGGGCATCCACTTGGCTGATGTGCTGGTCGGCACCGATGTGCGCCTGCTCATCGTGGGTGGCGCGGGCTCGCTGTTCGTCAACCCCGAGCATACGGTCACCGTCGATATGGGCTCGGACTTTCCCGATGACTGGAAGCCGCTGTCCGCCGCGGCCGGCAAAGTCCTTGCTCACCTTCGCGAAACGGACGGCCTCAAGTGGACCTTCATTTCCCCTGCTGCTGACTTCCAGGCCGACGGCGAGCGCACCGGTGAGTATATCTTGGCGGGCGAGGAGTTCACGCTCAACAGCCGCGGCGAGTCAACGCTCTCGTACGCTGACTATGCGATTGCCATGGTCGATGAGATCGAGTCCGGTAACCACGTCGCCCAGCGCATCTCGGTTGTGAGCAAGTAGCTTTATGCCGTTTGGGAAATGGGAGGGTCGATGCCAGCCGCGTCGACCCTCCCGTTGCGTACCGGGGCAACCAGTCTTGTTGTCCGAGTTGTGACATCTTAAACAATGGTTGAGTTTAAAAAGGGCGTTTTTGGTACTACCGAGCGTGAGCGTTCTCGTAGGCCTCTTTGATATCTTCTGGCAAACCGTCGGGAATCATGGCCCTCAGCTCAGTCTCATTCTCGCCCTGATTCAGCTGCCCGTAGAACCAGCATTTGTACTTCAGCATGTCCAGCGCGCGGTTCATGTTCGCGATCTCTAGCTCCATGTGGGCCTTCCGCTCCTCGAACATGGCCTTGCGTTTGGGGTATGTCGATGGACCCTCCGCGCACCATTCCATGAATAGACGGATGTCCTTGATCTCCATCCCCGCTTTCTTGAGGCATTCGATGACCCGAAGCGCCTCGAGTTCCGTATCGCCGAATTGCCGAATGCCGGACGTCCGCTCCAATGCCGGGAACAATCCCTGCTTGTCGTAATAGCGCAGCGTTGAGGCGGGCAAGCCGAACATCTCCGACACCTGTCCGATTGTGTACATGGCTCCTCCGAATCAATCTCGAATTCATTTCTTGACATAAAGTCAGGTTTAGGTATTACCTTCATTCTCGTCATTAGAACAGGGATTGCAAAGGGTGTTCCGTAATGCGGAAACAGATTTGCACCTAAACCATCGACAGGGGGAGATCGATCATGGCAATTAAACAGACGGCAGGCAGAGATGCCCTAGGGGACTTTGCCCCCAAATTCGCACAGCTCAATGACGATGTGCTGTTTGGCGAGGTGTGGAGCCGAGAGGGCGAGCTTTCCCTTCGAGACCGCAGCGTGGTGACGGTGGTGGCGCTGATGGCGCAGGGACTGACGGATTCCTCGTTCCAATACCATCTGATGTCCGCAAAGAATAACGGTGTAACCAGGGCGGAGATAGCGGAAATCCTTACCCACGCCGCGTTTTACGCGGGGTGGCCCAAGGCATGGGCGGCCTTTCGCATGGCGAAGGAGGTCTGGGCGGATGACGATGCCGCTGATGCAAAAGCCGAGCACCAAAACGAGATGGCCTTTCCCATCGGTGCCCCCAACGACGCATTCGCGAAGTACTTTATCGGGCAAAGCTACCTCGCGCCTCTATCAACCGAGCAGGTTGGCGTCTACAACGTGACGTTCGAGCCCGGCTGCCGCAACAACTGGCACGTGCACCACGCCAAAAACGGCGGCGGACAGATTCTCATCTGCGTGGCTGGTCGAGGGTTCTACCAGGAATGGGGTAAACCGGCACAGGAGCTGCGCCCTGGCGATGTGGTCAACATCGCCCCGGGTGTGAAACATTGGCACGGAGCCGCGCCCGAGAGCTGGTTCTCCCATCTCGCGCTGGAGGTTCCGGGCGAGGAGGCCTCCAACGAGTGGTTAGAGCCCGTGGGCGACGGGGAATATCTCAAAGAGACTAACAAGGAGGCTTAAATACCTTCGCCGTCCGCGCCGCCGAGAGCAGGGCGCCCAAATCGGCCTGGATCGCCCCTGCCTTGCTTCCAAGCTGCAGCGGAGCCGAGCCGCCCGAGATGTTTACGCTCAAAAGGTGCGCATCCGGCAGCTTTGCGGTCATGCTCCAGAACGGGAGCGTGATGATGCCGGGGGTCATCTCGCCCACGCCAAGCTCCAGCAACAGCACGCGGCGATCGCTGCGCTCGCGCACGAAGCGCTCGTATCGTCCGAGGCTCTCGCGCCATGCCGCACCCTGCAGAAACGTGTCGTCGCGCACCCACGGCACAAGCTGCCAGCCGCAGTGCGGGCATCGGGGGACATCCTCGCTGCGGACCTCGAACCCCGCCATGCCCGCGAGCATGCGCTCGACGTAGGGGCTCGCATCGAAGAGCTCGTCGCAGCATGGCTGCTTGCACTGAAGGTGCGCGAAGCTTCCCTGATAGTTGCAGATCCTCTCGGTGGGAAACGTCTTCTCGACTTGGGTGTCCACATTGGTGCTCAGGATGAAGTAGTCCTTATGGCCGATGAGGGACCGTAGGTCGAGATAGGGCTGCGAGGCCAGCTCGCGCAGCATGAAGTCGATGTATCGCGCGTAGTAGGCCCATTGCTGCTCGAGGCTGGGGTAGAGGTGGTAGAAGCCGTCGAAAAGGCTCTTGACTACTTTCGATTGATGCTCAGTGCCCATTGTATTCGCTACGATTAAACTCGGCACAGGGGATACTGGTTTTCCGTGCGAAAACGCTCATGCCGCTAAATTGAGCGACCGCCTGTACTGCAGCGGGATCATCCGCCCGAGCGATCCCTTAATCCGTCGCCCGTTGCGCCAATCGGCAGAAGCCACGCGTGGACGCTAATCGCTCGAGCGAATCGTCGTCGGTTTCCGTTTAACGATTTCTTTTTCCGCTATTATCTGACCCTCGGACCTCCTCGTGATAGAAGTAGTCCACGATCACCGGATGCCCCTGGGGGACTCTGCCATAAGGCATTTCGTTGTCCACAAAGGGGCAATCGTACTTCTTGGCCATTTCCTCGGCTTTTACTTCAAGCGCTTCAAAATAGCTACGGTTGCGCTTGTTATAGATCTCATCGTAAAGCGGTACGAGATTGGGATGTTTCTCGGCGATATAATCCAGGATCGCTTTTTTGAAACCACCCCGAAGATTGAGATTTTCGAGCCAAAACAAATCGCACCGATCCTTTACTCGCTCAAAAATCATCTCAAAATCCGTGATGCCGGGAAATACCGGGGACACGAAGCAGACCGTACGGATACCTTCGTCATACACCTGCTTCATAGCAGCGATACGACGCTCGATGCTCGACGCGGAGTCCATATCGTTCTTGAAGTTCTCATCCAGCGTGTTGATCGACCATGAAACGGTCACTCGTCCAAGCCTCTTCAGCAGATCGATATCCCGTACCACAAGATCGGACTTTGTGCAGATCAGAATATCTGCATCGCTGCCAATCAGCTGCTCCAGGAGTTTCCTGGTATTCCCGAATCGCTCCTCCTGTGGATTGTAGCCATCCGTCACAGAACCGATAACCACCCGCTGTCCAGCGTATTTCTTCGGATTCTTGATTTCCGGCCAATGCTTCACATCAAGAAAGGTGCCCCATTCCTCCTTGTGTCCGGTAAAGCGCTTCATAAAGGAGGCATAGCAATACTTGCAGGCATGCGTGCAGCCTACATAGGGATTGACCGAGTAGCCGCCTACCGGCAGGCTGGACTTGGTCATGATGTTCTTTGCTTCCACCTCATTGATGAGGATTCCATCGATCACTTCCGCCATGTTCTCTGCACCTCCAGCACTCTTTCGAATTCTTCCGGCAATTCCTGAATCATGTTTTCGTCCCCTATGACAGAGACGAGGTCTTCCTTCATAAACATTGGAATGCCAAGCGCGTGCGCCTGGTCCGTCAAAGACCATGCCCACTCCGGTTCCGTATGAACCTTCCTGCTCTGCGCCCCGGTCATGGTACCGACGACGATCCAGTTGATTCCGGAAAGGTCGACCGTACCGGGATCGTCGAATAGCGGCTCAAAAGTAACGAAGAAGTGATTTGCTTTGACGTTTTTCCGAAGGGCGTCGATACGCCACAGCTCCGCTTTCCTCGTCACCGTAACGCCGAACCATGCGTTTTCCAGGTCGGTATCTAAATCCAGCAAATCGGGTCTCTTGGTCAGGAACAGGAACTGATGCTGTGGATTCTCATGGATCTTTGCAAATACCTCGTCTCGCCATTCCAGCTTCCACCCGGAGAGATCGCTCATGCCGGTAAGGAGAAAGTTCTGCGGGCGTTTCTTTTCCATCATCTTGAGCTTGCTCGGGAAGAACGCAGGATCAGCGAAGTCGTCAATCATATGCCAACGTTTCACATTGTTACGGGCATAGCAATATGGACACCCCACCGTGCAGCCGATGACGATATTCATATTCTGAATCTGATTTTTGATGCAGATGCTCATAACGCCTGCCTACCTGCCTCTCCCGTAAACACGCAATCAGCCTTCCCCACCTTGCGGGCAAAAGCCTCGATATCTTGCTTGCAAGCAGCAGGCTCGCAATCGCTCAAATCGTATGACGTGCCGCCGTTTCGATAGACGGCCCGATGGGAAAACGATCGGCTGACAAGCCCGATGCCGAGCTTCTCGCACAGGGTCATCCGTGCTCCCTTTCAGCTATAAAAAATAGGTGTCTATAAACAGTATCCTTGTTGATTTTCGCAGGGGCAATGAACAAACGCGTGCACCTGTCGATAAACGAACAGCTACTGGACATTGTCAAACGACTCAGATTGGAGAGGCGATGGGAGAAACCAAGATCGACCGCCGGCGGCGCTACACCCTCTCGGTCATACAGGAGGCGTTCTTCGCGCTGCTGGCCGAGGTCGGCTTCGCGAAGATGACGGTGGCGGACATCTGCCGCCGCGCCGAGATCAACCGGGGAACGTTCTATCTGCATTACGAGGATAAGTACGCGCTGCTCGATGCGCTTATCGACGAGGCATTGGCAGCGGCTCCCCCGCTTGAGGGGGTTGAATCGGCAACGCTTTGCCAGCGTCCGCCGGCAGACGACGATTATCGCCTGCTTTATTCGGACAGCGACTCATACGCTCGCGTAGCCCAGCGCGTCATAGAACGCGGAGCGGAGCAGATGGTTCCCTGGGTCATGGAGAAAACAGGGCTTTCACGCGAAGACGCCTTCCTGCTCTTCGTCCACAACGTCCAGGGCAATCTGGCCGTCAACCGCCTGCTCGGCTGGAGACGAGGCCCCGAGTTCACCCATGCCCAGGAGCTGCTCAACGCCTATTCCGAAGGGGGCTTACTGGCGGTATCCGCTCTTCGCGATTCCGATAACCCATCGTGACCTGCGATTCAGGAATACCAGCCTCCGAGCCCTCTCGTTCGGAGGCTGCGGCTAAAACCTCATTGCGCGTCTACCGCTCCGCGTTACTCGCCACCTGCCCGCGCCACCGAGAGCAGGGCGCCCAAATCGGCCTGGATCGCCTCCGCCTTGCTTCCGAGCTGCAGCGGAGCCGAGTCGCCCGAGATGTTTACGCTCAGCAGGTGCGCATCCGGCAGCTTCGCGGTCATGCTCCAGAACGGGAGCGTGATGATGCCGGGGGTCATCTCGCCCACGCCAAGCTCCAGCAACAGCACGCGGCGATCGCTGCGCTCGCGCACGAAGCGCTCGTATCGTCCGAGGCTCTCGCGCCATGCCGCACCCTGCAGAAACGTGTCGTCGCGCACCCACGGCACAAGCTGCCAGCCGCAGTGCGGGCATCGGGGGACATCCTCGCTGCGGACCTCGAACCCCGCCATGCCCGCGAGCATGCGCTCGACGTAGGGGCTCGCATCGAAGAGCTCGTCGCAGCATGGCTGCTTGCACTGAAGGTGCGCGAAGCTTCCCTGATAGTTGCAGATCCTCTCGGTGGGAAACGTCTTCTCGACTTGGGTGTCCACATTGGTGCTCAGGATGAAGTAGTCCTTATGGCCGATGAGGGACCGTAGGTCGAGATAGGGCTGCGAGGCCAGCTCGCGCAGCATGAAGTCGATGTATCGCGCGTAGTAGGCCCATTGCTGCTCGAGGCTGGGGTAGAGGTGGTAGAAGCCGTCGAAAAGGCTCTTGAAGCCAAAGGCTTGCTGCCAGTCCGCCATTCCTGCGCGCGCCATGCCCGCACGGTTGTAATGGTTGAACCCGGCGGCGCTCGACATGCCCGAGCCGATGCCGACGATGATGGCGTCGGCATCATCGATAAGGCTTCGAAGCCTACGCGCTTCTCTTTCTAGGGGTGGCATCGGGCGATCTCCTCGAAAGCCGGGGCCATATCGCCGTCAACGAGAATCGTCTCGCACGAAGCGTCGGGCGCCATGGCCTGGCCGTAGTTGAACACGATGTAGGTGGCGTGCTCGCAGGCGTTCGCGATCTGGGCGAGCATGCGCTTTATGACGCCGTTGTGCAGTCCCACGCCAAGTTCGAGGATGGCGACCCTGCCGTTGCGATGGGCTTGCACAAGACGCGCGAGCTCGTCGAGCTGGGCCATGGCGAGGGCGTCTGGATGGGCGAGGCACCGCTCGTCAACCGACGTGCGCGTGCTCCCCTCAGTCTCGAGCACGCGCTCCTCGTCGAACCCGGCGCGCGCGAAGTGCCCGTCGATGTTGCATGTGACCACGAAGGTGTCGGCGTGCTCCGTAAGACGCCGCAGCCCGTTCATGAGCGAGCCGGGCTCATATTCGAGATACTCCTTTTGATGGAACCGCTCGGCCCATCGGCGTCGCACGCTGGCATCCGGCGCAGCGAGCCCCTGCAGTATGCAGCCGATGCCGTCTGCCTGGGCGAGGTCCCCGTACGCCTCTTGGAAATGAGCATCGGCGCAGAAAAGGTTGAGCCCCTCCGCCATGTCGAGTCCGTTGCTAGCGCCGATGATGACAAGATCCGCTTCGGCTAGCGCCCTGCCTATGCGAACTGCTTTCGCCGTCTCCATGCGCTACCTCCCCAGCGTCTTGCGCACGTCGGCGAGCACGTCGGCGATGTCGGCGCGAACGGCGAGCCCCCGATCCTCGATCGCGCGGGGGAGAAACTGCGTCTTGTTGTTTACGGCGATGTAGCTGGCCTGCGGTAACTGCGCCGTGAGGGCCCAGAACGGCTCCTGGATAAACGCGGGCGTCATGCGGCCCACACCCAGCTCGAGGAAGAGGATCCTCTGCCGTGCGTGCGCGTCGAGCCAGTCGGACACCTTGCGGTACTGCTCCTCGTAGAGTTCGCCCTGCAGGAAGTTGCCGTAGCCGCGAACCCAGGGGAACGCCTCTGCCCCGCAGTGCGGGCAGCGCGGCACGAGCTCTGTCGGAACCTCCAGACCGTCTCCCATGGCCTCTACCATGTGGGAGACCGGCTCGACCGCGTTCCACACCTCGTCGGTGCAACAGTGGGAGCACTGAAAGAAGCGGTGGTCGCCTTGGATCTCTGCCACTTTCTCCCAGGGATAGAGCTTCACAAACTGCGTGTCCTGGTTGGTGGTGAGCACGAAGAAATCCTTCTCGGCGATAATGGTGTCGAGGTCCCTGTAGGGCTTGCGCAGCGGGGCGTTGAGCGTGGTGTCGAGGAAGGTGGCGAGGTATCCCCAGCGCGCCTCGGCGGTGGGCCAGCGGTAGAACGACCCCTCGAAAGCGCCCTTGAAACCGTAGCGCTCGGCGAATTTGCCGAAATGCCTGCGATAGGTTGCGTTGTCCTCGTAATAGAAGTCGCCGCCGCCCGCCGCGGAGAGCCCAGAGGCCCCGCCCACCAGCACGCAATCGGCTTCCTCGATCATGCGGGCGAAGTCCCTGATTTGCTGGTCGTAGGGCTCGGGCTCGCGGTCACTCAGCTCATAGGGCGTGCCGCCGCTGCGGTAGGCGGCCTGAAGGGAAAACGATTGGTTGGTGAGCTCGATAACGAGCTGCTCGTACAGGGTCACTGGATACCTTCTTTCAGCTATTATAAACAGGTGTCTATAAAAAGTATCCATGTCGATTTGCTTAAGAGCAATGAACAGCTTCGGCTTGCTGTCGATAAACGAGCGTTTGCCGGGCATTGTCGAGCGTTGCAATTGGAGGGGTAATGGAAGCGGGGAAGATCGATCGTCGCCGACGCTATACACTCTCGGTCATACGGGAGGCGTTCTTCGCGCTGCTGGCCGAGGTCGGCTTCGCGAAGATGACGGTAGCGGATATCTGCCGCCGCGCCGATATCAACCGTGGCACGTTCTATCTGCACTACGAGGACAAGTTCGCCCTGCTCGACACGCTTATCGACGAGGCCTTGGCGGCGGTGCCGCCGCTCGAGGGAACGGAGGCGGGTGCCCTCTGCCAGCGTCCGCCGGCAAACGATGACTATTATCTGCTCTACTCGGATGACGACGCGTACGCCCGGGTGGCACAGCGCGTCGTCGAGCGCGGCGCCGAGCAGATGGTTCCCTCGATCATGGAGGAGACTGGGCTTTCGCGCGAGGACGCCTATCTGCTCTTCGTCCACAACGTCCAGGGAAATCTCGCGGTCAACCGCCTGCTCGGTTGGAGGCGAGGGCCCGAGTTTGCCCACGCTCAGGAGCTGCTCAGCGCCTATTCCGAAGGGGGCATGCGGGCGGTATCGGCTCGTCACGATCCTCGTAGCTCGTCTTGACCGCATGTCATTTCAGGCAGGCGACGTTGCTATGGCCCCTCTTTGGTTTTCGATGTTGTATAAGGCAATCGCAATCGCCTTGAGCTTCTTTAGGGAACTTGAGCAAGAGATATGGCCTGCTGGCGATTGATTAACCCCATTTGTTTTGGTTACAAGAAAAAATGCTGCGCGCCTGCAGCATGAAGGAGAGGGAATCCTATGAATATCGTTGTATTGAGCGGCAGCCCGCGTAAGGGCGCCAATACCGATACCATGGTCGAGGCGTTTGCCGAGACCGCGCGTGAGGGCGGCAATACGGTCGAAGTCGTCCGCGTTGCCAGCAAGAAGATCGCTGGTTGCCTGGGATGTCAGTACTGCTTCGCCCATGAGGGCACCTGTGTGCAGAAGGATGACATGGCTGACGTGATCGAGTCGCTGAAAGGCGCCGATATGGTTGTCTTCGCTTCGCCTATCTACTGGTTTGATATCACTGCGCAGGAAAAGACCGCCATCGACCGCCTGTACGCCTTCGGTGCCACGGGTTTCCCGTTCACCAAGACGGCCCTTTTGCTCGATAGCCACAGCGAGGGCGTCTATGATGCGGCTATCGCTATGTACAAGTCGGCCTGCGCATACTGCAAGTGGGAGGACCAGGGCATTGTCACCATTAGCGGCATGACCGAGCGCGACAGCATGGCCTCCTCGCCCAAGTTGGAAGAGGTGCGCGAGCTCGCCCGCAAGCTCGCCTAAGGACAAGAGGAGCGCATGGCAATCAGCACAAGCGGAAATGCTTGCTGCCCTTACCAAGAGGATTGCTGATTGCCATGCAACGATGCTCCCGCGGACAATTCCGGTGTGCTAAAACGCCTTCTCGTTCAAGAATTCCCTGAACGCGGGGATGTCGAAGCCGACGAGGCCACGTCCACGTTCCCCGATAACGCCGTCCTCGAGGAGGCGGCGTTTGTATTGGCTTGCGTAGTTGCTGGCGACGCCCATGCGTTTGGCTATCTCCGAGACCCTGCTGGGGCCAGAATCGGGCAGCATCGCGAGCAAAAACTCAATGTCTTTATCGGAAAGCTCCTGATAGGTCGTTTCGAGAATACGATCGCGCAGCTCCATACGGGCAAGCAGAGAACCCTGCTGGACATCGGATGTACTGATTTGGGGCGAGTTTTCCGAAACATCCCAAGTGCGATATCCGACGAGCTGCATCATGTAGGGAAATCCGTCGACGGCCTTCACGGCATCCTCGAGCGCTTCTGGCGTGATTGAGCGTCCTCCTGCTTCAATGGTTTTACGAAATGCATTTGCAATCTCAACATCAGTGATTCGTCCCAGCTGATGATACTGGGAGCGTCTGAGGAACGAGACGGAATCGTTACGTAGCAACGCCGATACTTTGTAGGGCAGTCCTGCCATGAGTAGGGCAACTTTTTTACCTTCGCGTACAAAGTGCTGGTAAACAGAGGCAAATTGAAGCATTTCTTCGAGATCGACGGTGACTTCATCGATGGTGATGAGAAGTCCGATGTCATGTTTTTCGAGTTGCTTAAAGATGCCATTCATGCGCGTGCGCCAGTTGCCCTGAGCCTCTTGAGCGTATGTCCAATCGATGCCCACTGGGCCAATTTGAACACCGTTTATGCGCGCGTGAGGCTGTGAGAGGTAGCTATCTGCGGCTTCTTTGGTTCGCTCGATAATATCTTCGAGCATGCCTGGCATGGCGGAGACATTTGCTGCGATCCAGTCGTGTTCAAGCGCCGTTTCTGAAAGGAGCGAGAGAAGTGCCGTCTTGCCCGTTCCCCTTGCGCCAGTAAAAATGGTCGACAGGTTGGGATCTCCTGGGCCGTTGATAAAGCCACGGTTGATGTCGCGCAGGATATGCTCGCGACCCGCTAGAAAGGGAGGGACGCTTCCAAATGTTGGGGTAAAGGGGTTCTTGCTGTACTCCATGGTAGCTCCTTTGCAGGTTTTGCTAATTTTTGCAAGTTTTGCTAACTTTTGCAAGTTTTGCTAACGACTGACCAAAGGGCATCGAAGTAGTGACGCTGACATTTTTTACGCAGAAAAATAAGCAGAAATCAATTTATCTGCGTTAAAAAATAGTTGAGAAGAAAAACGACGAGTCCCGGGCGCAATGCCGTTGCGTTCCGGGCCTCGTCGCTTTGCGAAGTATCTAACGATCTCGTTGCCGTGGTACCTAGTCAAACAAACTCGGCATGTCATTTTCCTTCATGAGGGCGCCGGCGGAGGGCAGGCTCTGCGCGGTGAACTTCTCGGCCGAGACGCCGGCGCCAAGGATTTCCTCGGTCGTGCCGACGGTGGTGACCGAGCGGCCCTTCTTGGCCGTAAAGGCCTGGACGCCCTGCGTGTTGGTGGTCGTCTTGGTCTTGAGCAGCGACGTGTTGAAGTTCATCAGACGGTAGTCGCTCGAGACCAGCGCGATGTCGCGATCTTCCTTGAGCACCTGGGCATACAGCAGCTTGCTGCCACCATAGATGGCGTTTTTGAGGCGCTTGCGGTTGGTCTTGGTAACGTATCCGGCAAGCGCGACACGCACCACGCGGCCGTTCTCAAAGACGAACAGCACGTCGGCCTTGTAGTCCTCGGGGTCGATGACCCAGATGACGTTCTCGTCGGGTTCCATCTCAAGATCGGTCGGCAGGTACGAGCCCAGCTGTGCCGACTTGGTGTCCTCAAACGCCGTGACCTTGCACTTGTACACCTGGCTCTTGTTGGTAAAGACCAGCAGCTCGTGGGTGTTGGAGGACGGGAACTCGATAAAGGGTTTGTCGCCGTCCTTGTACTTGAGCGTGGTCGCCTTCTTGAGCACGCGGTCCGTCATCTTCTTGAGGTAGCCATCGCGCGAGAGCATGATCGTAACCGGGTACTCCTCGACCTCGGGCTCCAAGCTTACCTCGATAACCTCATGGGGCTCGATCCTGCCCGTGCGGCGCGTCATCACGTACTTCTTGTTGACCGCGGCCAGCTCGTCGCTGATGACCTTCTTGATGTTCTCTTCGCTCGAAAGGATCTCCTCAAGCTCGGCAATCTCACCCTCGAGCTTAGCGATGTCCTTGGTGCGGTTGAGGATGTACTCCTCGTTGATGTTGCGGAGCTTGAGCTCGGCGACAAACTCGGCCTGGGTCTCGTCGATGTCGAAACCCTTCATAAGGTTGGGTACGACCTCGGCCTCGAGTTTGGTGCCGCGGATGATGGCGATCGCCTTGTCGATGTCGAGCAGGATCGCCTCAAGGCCGTGCAGCAGGTGCAGGCGCTCGGACTTTTTGCCCAGGTCAAAGTTAATGCGGCGACGCGTGGACTCAATACGCCACTTGACCCACTCGCGCAGGATCTGACGCACGCCCATAACACGGGGATAGCCGTCGACGAGCACGTTGAAATTGCACGAGAACGAGTCCTGCAGCGTGGTCGAGCGATAGAGCTTGGCCATGAGCTTGTCGGGGTCGACGCCGCGCTTAAGGTCGATGGCGATGCGCAAGCCCGAGAGGTCGGTCTCGTCGCGGATGTCAGCGATCTCTTTGACCTTGCCCTCCTTGGAGAGCTTGACGATGCGCTCGATGATGACATCGGTCTTGGTGGTGTAGGGGATCTCATACACCTCGATGATGCGCTCTTCGGGAATCCAGCGCCAGCGGGAGCGAATCTGGAAGCTGCCAAGACCGGTCTCGATGATCTTCTCCATCTCCTCGCGGCGGTAGATAATCTCGCCGCCGGTCGAGAAATCGGGCATGGGCATGTACTCGAGCAGGTCGCAGTCGGGGTCCTTCAGGTAGTGCATCGTGGCGGTGCAGACCTCGTTGAGGTTGAAGCCGCAGATATCGGACGCCATAGCGACGCCGATGCCCTTGTTGGCCGAGACGAGGATGTTGGGGAACGTGGTGGGCAGCAGACGCGGCTCCTTCATGGCACCGTCGTAGCTGTCGACGAAGTCGACCGGGTCCTTGTCGATGTCCTTGAAGATCTCGGCGCTGATGGGGGAGAGCTTGGCCTCGGTGTAACGCGAGGCGGCGTAGCTCAGGTCGCCCGAATAGTACTTGCCAAAGTTGCCCTTCGACTCCACGAAGGGGGCAAGCAGCGCTTCGTTACCCGTCGCCAGGCGCACCATCGTCTCGTAGATCGCGGCGTCGCCGTGCGGGTTGAGCTTCATGGTCTGACCCACGATGTTGGCGCTCTTCTGGCGCTCGCCCTTGAGCAGACCCATCTTGTACATAGTGTAGAGCAGCTTGCGATGCGAGGGCTTAAAGCCGTCGATCTCGGGGAATGCACGCGAGACGTTGACGCTCATGGCGTAGGGCATGTAGTTGACCTCGAGCGTCTGCGTGATTGGCTGATCGGTGACCTCGGAGTGCAGGCCGATGACGTTCTCGGCGTTGACCTGCTTTTTCTTTGGCTGGTTCTTCGTCTTCTTCTTTGCCACGATTTCCTCTTGAACTTCTTATGGGCCGTCGTTATTGATGTGCTGCTATTGCAGGTCCAGCTGGTCCAGGTATTCCTTGCCGTGCTCGGAGATATGGCGCTTGCGGCCTGCCTCGTCGTTGCCCAGCAACAGGTTGAACATGGTTTCCATCTTGGTGACGTCCTCGGGCTCCACCTTGATCAGGCGACGCGTCTCGGGGTTCATGGTGGTGAGCCACATCATGTCCGGATCGTTCTCACCAAGACCCTTGGAGCGGTTGATGGAGCACTTCTGGTCGCCGATCTCCTTAAGGATGCCGTTCTTCTCGAGCTCGGTGTAGGCAAAGTAGGTTTTTTCTTTGCAGTTGATCTCGTAGAGCGGCGATTCGGCGATATACACGTAGCCCTCGTCGATAAGTGTGGGCACTAGGCGGTAGAGCATGGTGAGCACGAGTGTTCGGATGTGATAACCGTCGACGTCGGCGTCCGTACAGATGATGACCTTGTTCCAGTTGAGGTTGTCCAGGTCGAAGGCACCCAGGTTCTTGATGCGCTTGTCCTTAATCTCCACGCCGCAGCCCAGCACGCGCATAAGGTCCATGATGATGTCGGACTTAAAGATGCGCGGGTAGTCCTCCTTCAGGCAGTTGAGGATCTTGCCGCGGACGGGCATGACGCCCTGGAACTCGGCATCGCGCGAGGTGCGAATGGCGCCTGCTGCCGAGTCGCCCTCTACGATGTAGATCTCACGACGGTTCTTGTCCTTGGAGCGGCAATCGATGAACTTTTGCACGCGGTTGGCCATGTCGGTCTTCTGCTGCAGGTTGGTCTTGATGCTCTGGCGGGTCTTCTCGGCATTCTCGCGCGAGCGCTTGTTGATGAGCACCTGCTCCATGATCTTATTGGCGGCGTCTTTGTTCTCGATCAGGTAGGTCGAAAGGCGCTCCTTAAAGAATGCCGTCATGGCCTGCTGGATAAAGCGGTTGTTGATGGCCTTCTTAGTCTGGTTTTCGTAGGACGTCTGGGTGGAGAAGCAGTTGGTCACCAGCACCAGGCAGTCCTGGACGTCCTGCCACTTAATGCCGCTCTCGTTTTTGTTGTACTTGCCCTGTTGCTTGATGTAGGCATCGATGGCGCTGGTCAGAGCACTACGGGCGGCCTTTTCGGGCGAACCGCCGTTCTCGAGCCATGACGAGTTGTGGTAGTACTCCTGCATCATGAAGGTGCGCGAGAAGCACATGCACGCGGTGATCTTTACGTTGTAGTCGGGCAGGTCCTCGCGGTCGCGACCGCGGCGGTCGGCCTCGATAAAGAAGGGCTCGGTAAGGTAGTCGGTACCGACCTTCTCGAGCACGTAGTCCTCGATGCCCTTGGGGTAGCAGAAGTCCTCTTCGGAAAACTCGCCATCGTCGCCCTCAATGCGCAGGCGGAAGGTCACGTTGGCGTTGACCACGGCCTGACGGCGCATGGTCTCGCGATACCAGTCGTGAGGGATGCTAATCGATGTAAAGACCTCAAGGTCGGGGCGCCACTTGATGGTGGTGCCGGTGCGGTCCTCGTCGCTGGGCTCAATCTCGAGTGCCTTCTTTTTGGCGCCGACGACCTTACCCTTCTTAAAGTGCAGGGAGTACTTGTTGCCGTCGCGCCAAACCGTGACGTCCATGTACTCGGATGCGTACTGGGTCGCGCACGAGCCCAGGCCGTTGGTGCCGAGCGAGAAGTCGTAGTCGCCGCCCTGGTTGTTGTTGTACTTGCCGCCGGCGTAGAGCTCGCAGAAGACGAGCTCCCAGTTAAAGCGCTTCTCGGAAGGGTTCCAGTCGAGCGGGCAGCCACGGCCGTTGTCCTCTACCTGAATGGAGCCATCGCGAAAGGCGGTAAGGGTGATGAGCTTGCCGTAGCCCTGGCGCGCCTCGTCAACGGCGTTGGACAGGATCTCGAAGGCGGCATGCGCGCAGCCGTCGAGCCCGTCAGAGCCAAAGATGACGGCGGGGCGCAGGCGTACGCGCTCCTCGTCCTTGAGCTGACGAATACTGTCGTTACCATAGTTTGCGGTGTTTTTTGCCATGCTCGCTCTCTCGATGCTCCTTTGCTGCGTTTAAGTCATATAGATAGTCAAGGTAGCATAGCCCGGCCCATAGGCGATTCCAACCAACACGAAATCCATCGAACAATCGTTCGGATTAACGGGTATAGTGTTTAGCGGTAACGCGGCATTGTTAAACAAATTTGGATACAAACGAATTTTATTTAATAGGGACCTAGTTTTACTAAACAAAATCGAATGATGCTGATTGCACGAGCGGGCACAGCGATCGACTATCAATCACGTTTACTCGGACAAAACCGAGTCGGTTCTGTCCGAGTAAGTTTGAATAGCGAATCGAGATTGTTATGTCCACATGGCGATGGCGAACATGGTTTCCATAATGACAGATATAGTTGACATCTTGTGAAGGATGCAATATATTTCTGTCATGTTGCAACGGATATCTGTCCACATTTACGAAAGGAACTCCATGCCGGGCAAAAAGAACCTACGCATGAAGGCGGCACGCGCGGCGGCTGGCCTTTCGCAAGCTGACTTAGCCCAAGCCGTGGGCGTTACGCGCCAAACCATCGGCCTTATCGAGGCGGGCGGCTACAACCCCACGCTCAATTTGTGCGTGGCAATCTGTAAAGCGCTACGCGTTACGTTGAACGACTTGTTTTGGGAAGACGAGAGCAACGTCGACCCTGACGCTCTTTAGGAGTTCGCTATGAAATTTGAAGATTTAAAACTCGTGCAAAAGTGGCGTGAATATGCCGGTCCAAAGGATGAGCGCCTGGAGGCTGAGAGCGCGAAGATCTACAAGATTGGTTTCGTGCTGCTTTCGTTTGGCATGTTGATGATCTTTTTCTACCAGTTTATAGCTCGACAGGTTGCGTGGGTTCACAGCGACGCCAGTGAAATGCCGCATGGCTTTGCAACGCCGTTCGAGGCAGCCATGTATTTGTGGCTCATTCTCGTGATGTTGATTTGCGCAGGACTGCAAACGCGGAAGGGCTATGTCGATACCAATCGTTTTGGGCAAACCGAGCATCTTCCTGTTGGATATTTCCTGCTTGTCAGCGGTCTTAGCGGCACCGCGTTCGCGCTTGTTATTGCCGCAATGCGCTGTGTCGCTGAGGCGCAGATCGTACCGCTCGAAAGCGTCTTTTGGTTGGCGAACCTGGCCACGGGCGTGTTCTGCGGTGCGACGATTTTCGCGGCCACGTTTGCTGTCCTGTGCGCAACGTTTTTCACGGCGAAAAGACGCCGTGCCAAGCTCGAGGCAGAACTCGACTCCTCAGACGACATTTAATGTGCAATGGGCTGGCTCTGGGTATCCAGAACCAGCCCATTTTGATGTTCGATGAGCCGATTCAGCGTCTCTCACAAAAGTAAGTAGGAGCTAGCGAGGCCTATCCAAATTGACCTCATTGGCGGTGTCGGTTTCGACCGCCGTGCGGCGGGCGCTGTAGGCGATGAGGCCCGCGCCTGCCGCGGCGAGTGCTGCAGCGGCTGCCGTAAGGGGAGCGTTGACATCGCCCGTGCCCGCAAGCGCGCCCGCTTTTCCGGAGCGCTTGTTATTGCCGTGGTTCTTGCCGCTGCCGGAGCTGCTTCCGCCGGAGCCGCCGCCCTCGTCAGTACCGCTGCCACTCGAGCCACCATCGCCGTCTGCTGTCATCGGGGCGTCGTGAAGTCCTGTCGTATCCGCGCTGTCGCATACGCCGACCTGCACTTCTGAGCGTTCGCATGCCGCGTCGGGCACATGAAGCTCGTGCAGAACGGCACTCAGCGCCGAGTTTGCGCCCGGTCGGATCTCCTCGAGCGTTACGGGATCGAGCGCCACCAGATTACGCGCCTTCGCATACAGCGTGACGCGTTTGCCCACTTCGTCGCTCCAACTCTCGGGGATGGCGAAGCTCATGCGGAACTGTGCCGTGCAACCCGGTGCCAGCACGGCGTTGCCGTTGTCGGCTACCAGCGGGTGCGTTGCAAAACGTGCGCCCAGCGTCTCGAGCGCGTACTTTACGTGTGTCATGTCGTTGGCCGAAGCGTCTTCGGCAAGCTCTGGATCGTAGATCGAAGCCATGCGTGCGTTCGCTCCGAATCCGATGGATGCGCTGGAGAACGGCTGGCTGGAGCCCTCTCGGTACAGATTGATTGTGCCGGCAGTCAGCAAAGTGTTGCCGTCGTTTCGCACCGTGACCATGAAGGATTCGCCTGCTGCTCCGGGCACCACCGCGCCCGAGGTAGCGACCGCGCCCGTCGGAGTGGCACACGCCACCAGAGGCACTTCGATGCCGTGCAGCTCTGCCTCGCTCTTCTCCGCGCTCACAATGTGCGTGGCGAGCGCGGAGAGCATGCCTCCCGACGTCAAAAATGTCGTTATCTGATCGACGGGATGGTCCAGCTCGCACATCACGAACGGCTCCGTGAACAGATCGCCTGCCAAGGTGCTGGCGAAGATGCGGAAGTGCTTGCCCATCACTGCTACCGGGTTGCCTTCTTCGTCGTAGGTTTGCCCCACCTTGCCATCGGTGTTCTCTACATAGAGCGCGCACCTGCCGTTGTTGCTTACGCTAAACGATGCCGGGCCACAGCCTGCGGCACCCACGGGCTGCGTTGCAAATGCCGATGCGCCTCGCGTCCAAGTAATATGCTGCAGCTGCTCGTTGACGGTGGCCAAAAAGCCCGAATGTTGTGGCCACGGCACCGCATGGGGCACCGTGGCGTCTGGTGGCATAACGCCCCAGCCCGCAATGGACTGGCCGATCACGGCGTACGATGCGCAGCCGCAACCGTCTGCGGTCTC
The DNA here is from genome assembly GCA_958371715.1 of uncultured Collinsella sp. Lineage (GTDB taxonomy): Bacteria > Actinomycetota > Coriobacteriia > Coriobacteriales > Coriobacteriaceae > Collinsella. The sequence goes on along the minus strand of CATXLW010000001.1, from coordinate 30,188 downwards.
GTACGCAACGGGCACCACCATTTTGCCGTTGATATTCTCGGGCTCGCTCAGCTCGATACTCGACGGTGCCTGCGGAAAGCGAAGAACTTGGCGGAACGTCAGGCTGTCGCCCAAATCATCCGACCACAGGGTAAAGCATTCCAGCGCAACCTCGGCCTCGCTGCCGAGCGCCTTCTCTGCGGTGGTTCCGCGGCGGTGGAGGTAGGCACCCGACAGGCGTCCGTCGACCAGCGTCTTGCCTGCCGTGATGCGCGGGCACTGCAGGCAATGGTAGCCATCCTCTTGCAGGCGGCCGCGCGAGATGCTGCGCCATGACGTATGCGACACCACGCGGATCTCGTCATTACTTATGCGCAGGCGCACAACGGACAGTATGCCGGCTGTGCTTGCCGTATCGAAAAGGGTGTTGTCGCCGGCGGGGCGCTCGCCCGAGACCAGCAGCACGTAGGCGTCCTGGTTTCCTCTTCCGTCCGTATATTCCACCACGTCGAAGTCGTAATCGAATATGCCGTCGCGCTCCACGTCGCCCTCGCCAAACCCAAGGGGAAAGTCCACGGGCGTGGGAGCGGACCACGTGCCGTTTGCCTTTGTGTGCACCACCAGGCGCGAGCGGCCATTGTCGCCGTAGCGCACCGAGGCGATACGGAACAGGCATTCTACGCCGGCAATCATCGTTAGCTTCATGTGGGCTTCGCTGAGCACGCCGGAAAACAGCACGTTGTCGCTCGAGGGTTTTATGCCGCCACGCTCGTCCTCCGACACGCCGGCAGAATTGGCGTTCGGGTCCGCAACGGCGTTCGTTGACTGACCGATGTAGGTGTACTCATACATCGGCGCGGCGTTTTCGTCGTTTTCCATCAGTGCGTGGACGAAATGCTCAACCTGTCCCGTGTCGTCGCTTTCTGCATCCGCCTCGAGCTCAATGCGCGTGACCGCTTGATCCCAATCGCGCACGACAGGCGCGACGTTTATCGCGGCGGCTGCAACCTCGGCGCGTGCGAGCAGCTCGGAATTGGTGACGATGGTGGCCGACGCGATAAACTGCGGCACACCACCTGCCTCGGTGTTGCCGGGCGTGCCGAAGCAGGCATCCAGCGTGTAAGGCGTATCTCCACCCAATGCCAGCTCAGAGCGTTGGGGCACATACCGGTCGTCATTGTTCACCGACATATTCCACGAATCGATGAGTGTGGGCCACGACCCCGACCAAGCCTTGGTGGTCCACTTGAACATTACGAACTGGAGTATCACATCGACATCGACGTCTGCACCCACGCGCAGCCGCGGAAGCTGGTGTCCATCTGCCTTCTCGTACCCAATGAACAGCGTGAGGGATGCGGCACCGCGCACGGCAGACGAAGCGACGCCTGCAACGCCGGCTCCAAAGGTGACGGCAAGTCCGATCTGGATGGTGAACGAGCCCGACGTGTTGGAATAGTCGAGCGAAATGTTCTTGAAAAACGCCGCGCCGCTGCCGTGCGTGTGGGCACCCACAGCGAGCGCCAGCTTCGCCAGCACCCAAGGGTTGACGTTTAGGAAAAATGGCACCGGTCCTAGGGTAAACTGCTCGGTCCAATTGAGGTCAGTTCTTACCTGGAAGAGGGCCTTAATATTGCCGTATGCAGGGTCGTTGTTGTTACCCCAGGTTTTGCCCACCCAATCGTAGGCGAGCGAGCCGTACAGCTGTGTGGCGATATCCATCGTGAACAGCGGCGTGCAATGGTGGCGAAGGAGCTTGGTGTTTCTTGGATCGGTGCCCGAACCGGCACTCATACTCTTGTACTGATTCCACTTCCCCTCCATCTCGTCGAGGTAGCGGTTTGCCTGCTTGGCGCCCGACTCACGCGGCGATTTCTTCCAGTATTCCGGATCAGGGTTGCCCGAATCGTTCATATAGCTGGCTGGTTTGTATCCTCCGCCAAACAGTACGTACCCGGCAAACGAGAAATCGAACAGAATGGGGAACGAGGGCATCCAGCACGTGAACTTATTACCACCGATGCCGGGAAACGATGCGGGGAAATCAAACGGAGTGATCTCTTGGTCCATAGTGGTGGGGACGATAGTGGTCGATCCGGATTCCGCCTTTGCCGCCGGCGCGGTAACAACGGCCATGGGGGAGGAGAGCGTGTAGGTTTTGTCCTGGTAGTCGAGGACAAAGCGCAGCTTGCATCCTTCTTCCAGAAGGCTCGACGCTGCATCGAGGAACTTGTCTTCGAGTGTGAACGTCGCCAGATTATCCGCGCTCGATGCGCTGGCCTTGATCTGACCAATCTGCGTGACGGTTTCGGTTGAGCTGCCCGCAGCGGGCATCACTTTATTGATATGCAATGTTGCCTGCCCGCCCTGCGGCAGATGAGCCTGCACGGTAAATGCGTGCGTATCGGGCTGCTCGTTTGCCGTGTCGTCCTTCGGCAATGCCATGAACGTGGCTTCAGCGTACTGGATGTCCCATTCGTCGAATGTGAGCTGGCGGAAGTACGGCTCGCCGTCGGAAAGCGGACGCGTGGGCGCGGTTATGGCGGTGCCGCCCTGGATACGCGCAAGGGGAATCTCGACATCGCGGTAGCCCGCCATGCTAATGGAGATGCCGCCGTTAAAGTCGTACGCGTCAAGGAGCTTTGCCTCGTCTACGTAGCCTTCCGAAAGCGAGGCAATCTCAAAGATGGCGGTGCCTTCGTCATCGGTCGTGGCGGCGAGCTGCTTGCCTGCGGCGTAGCGCGACGTGAGCGTGACCTGCGCTCCCTTGATGGGCATATTCTTGTTGGCGACGTCGACCACGACCACACCAAACATGGTGCGCGAGAGAACGAGCACCCTGAAGGGGTCTTTTTCGTCGGCATAGGCCGCGGTGGGCGCGAACGGCAGCAGGAAGGCATTTTCGCTTCCCGGCACGCGAGGCAACATGATGCTCGCTAGTGAGGACGCTCCGGCAACAAGTAACGAACGGCGATCAAGCATCTTGGGCTCCCATCCCGCAAATATCGGTGGAAATAATCCAATTTTGCGAGAAGACGCTTCGTGGCGGTAGTGCCGTTCAAGGGTCAAAATGTCCAAATTGATCGAGCGAAGCGCCGGGTTCCGGAACGCGTTCGATGCGCTTGGCAGCCCGGTCGCTAACGCAACATGTGCGCGACCAGCTCGGCGCGTGTGCCGATGCCAAGCTTTGCGTATACGCCGGATAGGCGGTTTTTGACGGTGCCCGGCGATACTCCCATATGGCGTGCGATTTCAGCGTTGGTCCATCCGCGGCAGGCGAGCATGGCCATGGTGAACTCTGTGGTCGTTAAATCGTCGGCAACGTCCTCGCCCGAATCGGGGTTGTGGATGCGCCGCCAGCCGTAGCTGAAGCGGTACGTGATCTCGATGATGCGTGCGAAGTCGTCAGGGTATTGCGTTTTTAGGCATGCCTCGATGAGCCCCTGCAAAAGGCCGTGGTGCTCGCCAATGAGCTCGATAAGGCCGTCGGGGCGCGCAATGTCCCAAGCGGCTCCAAAATGCGCTTTTGCGGCGTCGATGTCCTTGAGGCTCATGCATGCCATGGAAGCTGCCAGGTGCAGGAACAGTTCCGAGATGGGATAGCTTCCCTGTTTCATAATTAGGGCGTTTTCCGCCATGCCCAGGCTGCGGCCGTATTCGCCGCGCAGATACAAGGCGTGCGCCATCACGTAGCTGGCGAACAGTCGCAGGCCTTCGGGTAGGTGCGCCGCAAGTGGATAAAACTCTTCGGCAGAATACGGGGAAGGCAAGTGCAGCAGGACGCTCGCGGCCGAGGCGAACAGGATATGCGTGGCGTGGACGGCGGGCGATTCCTCGTCGGCCGGCGTATCGAGGATGCCCGCAAGGCACCGGCGGGCGTCGGCGATACGGTTGAGCGACAGACTGGCGTATCCGCAGATAAAGCATGCGGAATAGCGCAGCGCGGGATCGGTGACGTCAAGATAGGGGTGCGCCGTCTTGGCGGCGAGTGCGGCCTGTCCGCGAAAGTACAGCGCTTCTGCCGTGGCGATGGCGCGTGAATCGGGGTCGGAAATGCCTGCAACCGCAGCGTCAATCTGCCCCGGCACAAAGGCGGTGCACATCAACGGCATGGGAACGCATGGGTAGCCATCGCAGTCCATCTTCCATCTCCCAACAGCTGGCAACACTAGCAGCAATTGTACTCTTGTTGCTCGGGACTGGAATTTGTGGGTATCGCCTACGATTGTGCCGAACGTATAAAGGAAGAGTCTATTGGCGATGCTCCCAAGGTGGCTACCGAAGTCTAGCTGACCTTGGGATATAGAAAAACTGCCGCCCCTGCAAAAAGCTCTGTCGCAGCGATGGGAAACGTATCTCGTTCTGCATATAATGAGGTCATATGACGGTGCGTCTGCATACGCGCGGCGCATTTCCATCGAATCGAGAAGGAGCTCTGCATGGATCCCAACAAGCGTCCCGACGACATGGTGCGTATCACCACTCCCGAACTTGCCCAGGTGTTCATCGATGAGCAGGTCGCTGCAATCCGCGAGCAGATCGGCGACAAGAAGGTCCTGCTGGCTCTTTCCGGCGGCGTCGACAGTTCGGTTGTCGCGGCCCTGCTCATCAAGGCCATCGGCAAGCAGCTCATTTGCGTGCATGTGAACCACGGCCTGATGCGCAAGGGTGAGAGCGAACAGGTCATCGACGTCTTCAAGAACCAGATGGACGCTAGCCTGGTCTATGTGGACGCGACCGATCGCTTCCTGGATAAGCTCGTGGACGTCGAGGAGCCCGAGGCCAAGCGCAAGATCATCGGTGCCGAGTTTATCCGCGTGTTCGAGGAGGAGGCCCGCAAGGTTGGCGACGAGGTCAGTTTCCTCGCCCAGGGCACCATCTATCCCGACATTCTTGAGTCCCAAGACGGCGTGAAGGCTCACCACAACGTGGGCGGTCTGCCCGAGGATCTGCAGTTTGAGCTCTGCGAGCCCGTCAAACTGCTGTACAAGGACGAGGTCCGCGTCGTGGGTCGCGAGCTCGGCCTGCCCGAGAACATGGTTGAGCGCCAGCCGTTCCCCGGTCCCGGCCTGGGCGTCCGCTGCCTTGGTGCCATCACCCGCGACCGTCTTGAGGCGCTGCGCGAAGCCGACGCCATCGTGCGCGAGGAGATCGACAAGGCCGGTCTAACCATCTGGCAGTATTTTGCCGTCGTGCCCGACTTCCGCGCAACCGGCGTGCGCGAGGGCAAGCGCGCCTACGATTGGCCCTGTATCATCCGCTGCATCAACACCGTCGATGTCATGACCGCCGAGGTGCCTGAGCTCGACTGGGCGTTGCTCAAGCGCATTACCGCCCGCGTCACCGCCGAGGTTCCCGGCATCTGCCGCGTGTGCTACGACCTCACGCCGAAGCCCGTCGGCACGGTGGAGTGGGAGTAGGCTTCTACTCTTTTGGGCGAATTGCATTGACAGGGAGGGGGTCCCGCGCAAACGTGTGCGGGACCCCTTTCGTTTTACTGTTCGGTTAATGCTGCGGATCGTTTTGGAAGGCTTGCGAGCATAGTGGTCCCGTTCTCGGAACTTGCTTCGACCTCTACAGCGCCACCGTGAAGCGCTGCAATCTCCCAAACGAGCGCGAGTCCGAGTCCTGCGCCGCCGTATGCCCTGCTGCGGGATTTATCCAGGCGAAAGAACGGTTGGAAGATGCTCTCGCGGTACTGCTTGGGTATTCCCGGGCCCTGGTCCTCGACTCGCAGGAACACGCGGCTGTTGTTGTCGCAGATGGAGACGTTGACAGTCGAGCCGGGGCGGCTGTAACGGATGGCATTTTCGACCAGGTTAAACACCAGCCGATAGAGGAGCGTGTCGCTCCCGATTACTAAAGCGTCTCCAGCACAATTGAGGGCTATGCCCTTATTTTCGGCAAGTGGCGCAAGGTCGGTGAGGACCTCTTCGGACAAGGGACCAAGTTCAACATCGTCCTCGCAAGGAACGCTGCGGAGCTCACTCATCTCGAGCAACACCTTGGTCATCCGCGACATCCGCTCAGTTTGTTCTTGTAGCAGGCCGAGCAGCTCGGCTGTTTCGGGTTGCAAACCGGAGTGCTCGGAGATGAATAGTTCAATCTGTGCTTGCATAAGGGCGAGCGGGGTGCGAAGCTCGTGTGCGGCGTTGCCGGTAAACTGACGCTGTGCAGAGAACCCTTCGCCAAGACGAGCGATCATGTCGTTGAAAGAGGCGCTGCATCGTTGTAGCTCGGTGGGCACATCTTCATTGAGTCTGATTTCGCTTAGGTTGTCAGGTTGCACACGCTCAACCTGAGCTGCAAAAGCCCGTAGCGGTTTGAGTGCACGGCCGCTCACAAAGTATGCCAGCGCGCCGCCAAGGAGTGTGACTCCAGCCGTGATGTACCAGGTTGTCGTGCCAAAAGACTCCTGTGCGTCGTTTACGACGATCGTGACCTTTTCATCGAGGGTCGCTTTCGTTGGGTCGAACGCTTGGGGCGAATCTTCACCGGTTGCGTTAAAGGCCGAGATGTCACTGCCGATGGCATCCATGTAGCGCATACCCGTATAGCCGACCAGGCAGTTCGTCAGCACGCACGCCGCGCACGTCAGCAGTGCCGTCATGATCGTTATGCGCCATTGCAGCGAAAGCCCTTTCATTCGCCATCCTCCATAACGTAGCCCTCTCCAATCCGATTGCGAATCGGGTCGTATCCCAAAGCGCCGCGCAACTTTTTTCGGAGCGACGAGATGTGAACGCGGGTTGCGTTGCTAAAGCTGTTCACGGTGCTATCCCAAACGTGCTCTATAAGCTCCTCTTGGCTTACCGGTCGCCCCTGATTAAGCATCAGGTATTCCAAGATTCCCGTTTCCTTGCGTGTAAGAGATAGAGCCTCACTGTCCACGGAAGCGATGCGCGCCTTGGTGTCAAAGTTGAGCTTTCCGCAGGTTAATACTATGTCGCTTTGTGCGAAGCGCCTGAGGGTAAGGCTGCGGATCCTTGCCGCAAGTTCGTCCAGATGAAACGGCTTGGTAAGGTAATCGTTGGCGCCGGCATCGAGTCCGGCAACTTTATCGGATACTTCGCCACGTGCGGACAGAATCAGTACCTTGGTCTCGCAGTCGGTTTTCCTAAGTTCCCTGAGCACGGTCATGCCGTCGATACGGGGGAGATTGAGGTCGAGCACCACGAGGTCAAAGACTTCGACGCCCAGCAGGTCGAGCGCCTCCTGTCCATCGTGACAGCAGTCGACGCTGTACGCCAAGTTTCGCAAGCTGTGCGCGATTGCATCGCACAGTGCTCGCTCGTCTTCGACGATCAAAATACGCATAACAGTCTCCTTGCACATTCCATATCGCGCTTAACACGGATTTTATAGCCGATATGGTCCAATGGTCGCGTAACGAAAGGAGTGGTCGTGTTGTTCAAAGCGGTAAAACCCGTGGTACAGGTCGCTTTGTTGATCGTCGGAATTACCATGGTGTGCTTTGGTGTTATGCGTGGCGAGGCGGATGCCGTGCTGGCCAAAGCGATTAGGCTGTGCTTGGAGTGTATCGGAATTGGATAAAAGAAAAAACACCGGATCGCATCTTTTGGCGCGATTTCGCGGATTGATTCAGGCGGCGGCGACGCTTGCGACCAATATTCATCTGCCCAATTTTGCCAAGGGAGGCATTTACCAAGGGGCGGGCAAGGCCGTCTGTGTGCCGGGACTCAACTGCTACTCGTGTCCGGCGGCTTCGGGTGCGTGTCCCATCGGCTCGTTTCAGTCGGTGGTGGGCTCGTCTAAGTTTAGCTTTTCGTATTACGTCACCGGAACGCTCATTCTGATCGGCGTACTGTTGGGGCGTTTTGTATGCGGCTTTTTGTGCCCGTTTGGATGGCTGCAGGAACTTCTACACAAGATTCCCGGCAAAAAGCTATCAACGAAAAAGCTCAAGCCGCTCACGTACATCAAGTATGCCGTGCTGCTGTTTGCCGTGGTGCTGCTGCCTGTCTTGGTGGTCAACGATGTGGGCATGGGCGACCCGTTCTTTTGCAAGTACATCTGCCCACAGGGCGTGCTCGAGGGTGCGATTCCGCTGTCCATCATGAATACGGGAATCCGCTCCGCGCTGGGAAAGCTCTTTACCTGGAAGCTCGCGATTCTCATTGCGGTTGCGGTGCTGAGCGTGTTGTTCTACCGCCCCTTCTGCAAATGGATCTGCCCCCTCGGTGCGTTTTATGCGCTCATGAACAAGGTGTCGTTGTTGGGGATTCAGGTTGACCAGTGCAAATGCGTTTCGTGCGGCAAGTGCGCCAAGGTGTGTCTGATGGACGTGGACGTTACGCGTACGCCCGACCATGCCGAGTGCATTCGTTGCGGCAAATGCGTGGGCGCGTGCCCCGTCGATGCCATTAGCTTTCGCTACGGGCTGGGCGTGACGGGCGACAAGACCGCGCAGTCCGCGCAGGACTGCGAAAACAAATAGGTACCTATTAAGCTTCGATACAACGGAGGAACCATGAAACTGTCGAAAATTGCGGCCCTGTTGATGCTGCCCGTGCTGGCGCTGACTCTCGCGGCGTGCTCTGCCCCCAAGGGCGACGCGAAGGATGCCACGAGCGGCGATGCGCAGATTGCCGAGCTTGTGGCACAAAAGCCGTCGAGCGCCGAGGAGGCGGCCGAGCTGTACCAGCAGCTGCTGCAAAAGGAAAACGAGATCTTTGCGAGCGATAACGCCCTATGGGAAAAGGTATTCAATGCCGCAAATAAAGACTCGGCAATGATTGAGGACGGTAGCAATTACGGCGACTTTTTGCTTGATACCATCGAGGGCGCCAAGGATCAGTTTACGGCTGACGAGCTCAAGACGCTTAAGGCCGGCGCACAGCAGGTCAAGGAGATCGAGGATAAGCTCATGGCGCTGGAGAAGGAGTTTCCCGGATGCGGCAGCACGCCCGGCGAGGGGGAGAGCGTCGATGCCTCGACCGCAGGCATGACCAACGGCGAGAGCGGGGAGACGAAGTTCCCCAGCTTTAAGGGCAAGGACTTGGACGGCAACGATGTAAACAGCGACGAGCTGTTCTCCAAGAACAAGGTCACCGTCATGAACTTCTGGTTTACCACCTGCAAGCCGTGCGTGGGAGAGCTGGGCGATCTGGAGAAGCTCAACAAGGAGCTTGCCGAGAAGGGCGGCCAGGTCGTGGGCGTTAATTCCTTTACGCTCGATGGCAACAAAGACGAGGTGGCCGATGCCAAGGACGTGCTTTCCAAGAAGGGCGTGACGTATAAGAACATCTGGTTTAAGTCGGACAGCGAGGCCGGAAAGTTCACCTCCAACCTGTACTCGTTCCCGACCACCTACGTGATCGACCAGAACGGCAACATCGTGGGAGAGCCGATCATGGGCGGCATCAACTCCGCCGAGCAGCGAGAGGCGCTCAACAAACTGATCGATCAGGCGCTCGCGAAGAGCGAGCAGTAGGTGCGAATGTGACAAAGGGACAGTCCCTTTGTCACATCATCGATGATAAGTGCGGGACGGTGCGCCACGTGGCGTGCCGTCCCGTTCGTTTTTGGGGCAGTACGTTACATTTCTCACTGGAGCAGGCCAAAAATGAGGATAGAGTAGGACAAACGCGCCGAACGTGAACGGCGGGGGGAGCGGGCGAGCGCGCCCGCGCGAGAGAGGTTGCCGTCCATGCTGGATCTCAGAGTTATTTGCAAAAGGTACGTTACGCAGTCGTTTACGCAGGTAGCGCTCGACAGCGTAAGCCTGTCTTTTCGCGATAACGAGTTCGTAGCCATTCTGGGTCCCTCGGGTTCGGGTAAAACTACGATGCTCAACGTCATCGGTGGACTCGATCATTTCGATTCGGGCGATTTGCTGATCGACGGCATCTCGACCAAGGACTTCAACGACCGCGATTGGGATGCCTATCGCAATAATCGCATCGGCTTTGTGTTCCAGAGCTATAACCTCATTCCGCATCAGAGCATTTTGGAAAACGTGGAGTTGGCGCTTACGCTCACGGGCGTGGGGCATGCCGAGCGCCGCCAACGTGCGCGCAAGGCGCTCGAGGCAGTCGGTCTGGGCGAGCACGTTGACAAGCGCCCGAGCCAGCTTTCGGGCGGGCAGATGCAGCGCGTGGCCATTGCCCGCGCTCTGATCAATGACCCCGAGATTGTGCTGGCTGACGAGCCGACCGGCGCCTTGGACTCAACGACGTCCGTCCAGGTCATGGATTTGCTCAAGGACGTTGCGCGCGACCGTCTGGTCATCATGGTCACGCACAATCCTGAGCTGGCGTACAAGTACGCCACGCGCATTGTCAACCTGGCGGACGGCAAGGTCACCGACGATTCAGATCCCTTTGATGCTGCCGAGGCCGCGCGTCGCGAGGCCAAGCCCACGCGCAAAACCTCGATGAGCTTTGTGACGGCGCTGGGGCTTTCTGCCCGAAACCTCATGACCAAGAAGGGCCGCACGGTCATGACGGCCTTTGCGGGTTCGATTGGCATTATCGGCATTGCGGCAATCCTGGCGCTCTCCAACGGCGTAAACGACTACATCAAAAAGGTCGAGGAGGACACGCTCTCGAGCTACCCGCTCACGATTTCCAAACAAGACTACGACCTGTCGTCCATGATGGGCGGCCATGGGGCTACCGATGAGGAGGCGTCCAAGGGCGAGGGCTCGTCCGATGACGCTACCGGTGGCAAAGCTAAGGGAACCGACAAGATCCCTGTGGTCACAGCCGTAAAGGACATGTTCGCAAGTGTTAAATCTAACGATATGACAAGCTTTAAGGCATGGCTTGACGACGGCGGCGACGGTATCGACAAAGAGGTCAACGCTATCCAGTACGGCTACGGCGTGACGCCGGTTGTCTATCGTGCGGGCAAGGGCGATGAGAAGCCTGTCCGGCTGGTGCCCAACGCTATGACCGAGGCCATGAGCGGCGGCGCAAGTTCGGCGGCAACGGTGAGCATGGATTCCATGGGAACCTCGGTCTTTAACGAGATGATTGACGACCAGAGTCTGCTCGACAGCCAGTACGATGTCGTTGCCGGCCATTGGCCTACGTCTGCCAACGAGGCCGTGATGGTGCTTTCGAGCCGCGGAACAGTGGGCGACTACACGCTCTACAGTATCGGCGCGCTGGATATCGATGAGCTCAACGACCTGGTTAACAGTGCCATGACGGCCGACGGCAAGGTCAAGACGCCCAAGACCGGCAGCGACTTTACCTACGACGATGCACTGTCCACGACGTTTAAGGTGTTGTCGCCGGCCGATGCCTATCGCAAAAACGAAGAGACCGGCATGTGGACTGACATGTCTGGCGACGCCGACTTTATGAAAGCCAAGGTTGCCGACGGTATTGACGTGCGCATTGTGGGCGTGGTGCGACCCAACGAGACGGCAAACGCGAGCGCATTGTCCCCGGGCATTGCCTATACGCATGCGCTGACTCGCCAGCTTATGGAGCGTGCTGCCGATTCGCAGATTGTGCAGGAGCAGCTTGCCCACCCCGAGACGGATGTCTTTACGGGCAAAACCTTCGACGAGCTGCAGGGCGAGGCCAAGCAAGGCGTGGATTTGAGCAGCATGTTCAGTGTGGACGAGGCGGCGCTGAAGAGCGCGTTCTCACTCGATACGTCTGCGCTCTCGGGCGCAGCCGGCGGTATGGACCTTTCTGGTCTCGACTTGTCCGGCCTGGACATTGACCTTTCGGGTGTTGGGAAGGACATCGACTTCGGCGACATCATGGCCAAAGCGCCGGCCCCAGATTTCTCGGGCATCTTTGATGGTCTTGAGCTCACGCCTGAGCAAATGCAGCAGGTGGGAGCACTTGCCAACCAGCTGTTTGAGGGCTTTATGCGCTCTGATCAGTTTAAGGCGCTGTCACCCGAAGACCTTAAAGACGCGTCAAAGCTCGCTGCCGCATTCTCGGCATATCTTGAGAATGATGCCGCAGCCCAGCAATACCTGGCTCAGCTCAGGGCGCTCGGCGGCGATGTCCTGGCCGAGCGCCTGCAACAGGCGATGACCGACTATGTCCAAAAGCAGCTGGCTCCGTATCTGCAGCAGGCAATGGACCAGGTGACCAAGACAATCAGCGACCAGATTGCGACAACGGTATCGTCCCAGCTTAAAGCAGGCGCGGCGGGGCTCATGGGCCAGATGGCTACACAGATGTCGTCGAGTATTGCCAACCTGGCGAGCGCTATGCGTGTGGATGCGAGTGCCTTTGCTCGTGCCATCCATTTCAACATGGACGCCGAGGACCTGAGTTCGCTCATGATGAGTTACGCCAAGGCGTCGCAGCTCACCTACGATAACAATCTGACCACGTTGGGCTATGCGGATGAGGCGGACCCCATCTCGGTCAAGATTTTCCCGCGCGATTTTGAGGCCAAGGAGCGCGTGCTCGATCACATCGATGCTTATAACAAGCAGGTCAAAGCCGCCGGCCACGACGAGCAGGCAATCTCGTACACCGACTACATGGGCATCATCATGGGTTCGGTGACCGACATCGTGAATACTATCAGCTTGGTGCTCATTGCGTTTGTGAGCATTAGCCTAGTGGTGAGTTCCATCATGATCGGCATCATCACCTACATCAGCGTGCTGGAGCGCAAAAAGGAGATTGGTATTCTGCGCGCAATCGGCGCGTCGAAGCGCAACGTGGCAAACGTGTTCAACGCCGAGACGTTTATCGAAGGTCTCATCGCCGGCGTCTTTGCCATTGTCGTCGTGGTGCTCGTGAGCTTTCCGGTTAATGCCTGGGCGCTTGCGGCCAAGCAGGTCCCCAACCTGATGAGCCTGCCCGTGCAGGATGCGTTGATACTCATTGCGATGTCGGTGCTGCTGACGGTCGTCGCCGGCCTGCTGCCGGCCCGCAGCGCATCCAAGAAAGACCCCGTGGAGGCCCTACGCTCCGAATAATGTGACAAAGGGACAGCCCCTTTGTCACACTGAGTGGCATGTAAATTGAGGTCTAATACTTTTCTCGAGAAGTGAACGAGCGAAAACGGACCCCCGAAGCATCGATACTTTTGGCGAGCAATTTCCTGCGGTTTTGACGTCTAAAAATGTCAATGCTTCGGGGGTCCAAATACAGCCGTTCACTTCTCGGGAAAAGTATTAGACCTCGAGAGATAGACGGCGTTCTCGAGCGCCAACTAGAGCGTAAGCCCCCGGCATTTCTTCGCTGAGAGCATAAGATTCATTTCCGGACGGATGTATTCGTCGAACTCTTCCTCGGGCACTCCTTTCGGATTGTCGGTTACTTTGTAGTGCATTAGCCGGTGCCAAGTGGCGGCACTTTCGATAGCTCGGATTTGCTACCCAAGAAAGCAAGCTCATGCTCAAAGCCACGGCAATGAGGCTCGAAAAAGAATGCTCCAGGCACAGGGAGCCGGAGCTTTACCTGTAAGACCGAGCGGTTTTGATGCCCGTCGTGTTTGATAGAAGGCGCGGGAAGGGGGTGGCCCCTCCCGCGCCTTTTAGTTTGTTTTGCCCATCAGCGTGATGCGGATACTTGGATGGGTGTACTCGTCAAACTCGTCCTCGGGTTCCGTGTCAAACGAATAATACGTTTTGACGGGGTCGTCACTCGTCCTGATAGAGATTCTCTCGTAGAGTGAGCCGTTCAAAAATGCCTGCCTAAACTCTTCGGGGAGTTTCTGCGGTGCCAGGAGCTCGGGGCTCACCGTCTTGACGTCAACGGTTTGAACGGCAGAGGAAAGCTCGTCAAGCTCGCGTTCGATGCGGGCAAGGTTGTCCTCAAGGCTCGCGCTGGGGTCGACCTCTGCCGCGTAGCTCACTTCCTTGAGTGTCCCCTTGTTGTCAAAGTCCAGATAGGTATAGGCCTTCTGGGTACCTGAGTCGCCTTCGTGCAGATAGCCGCGGACGGGATAGCCGTAATCTTGATATCGCTCGTAGGGGTCATCGGCGGACACGTACTCGCATGCGGGCTCTAATGCCTTGCGAGCGATGGCGATCTGCTCGGCCGCGGCCGCGGCGTTCTCCTGCATCTCGATGTTTCCCTGCGCCAGCTGCGGGATATAGGCACCGCACACGATTACGAGGGGCAGTGCTACAAGCGCGATGATCCACTTTTTCGCACGGGGGATGGGCACGCCACAGGCCTCTGCCATGGCCCTTGCGTTAGCGAAGCTCTCGGTAAGCACGTCAGCTGCAGTGGCGACGGCGCCTACGGCAGCGGCGACTTCTGCCGCGCCGCCCAGGTTGCGCGCGGTCTCGTTGTCACTGTTCTTGAGTAGACGCGCGGCGGCCTGCGTGCCAACAACGCCCGCAATTTGTGCCGAGCGGTCTTTTTCGCTCTGCTCGACGGCAAGTCGGTGCTGCATTTCTCTCCACTGCTTGCCGCGCATGCCAAAGCGCGGCGCGAGCGCGCAGTAGCAGAAGATGACGAGCTCGACGGCGGTGAGCACCAAGGCGGTCATCATGCCCGTCTCTTGGAAGCCTTCGTGATGGAATACGATGTCGTCAATCATTTCGAAGGGAATGATCAAAAATGGCAGTACGAACGCCATGGCGAGCGCCGCTCCGGCAACCTTGGGGCAGATGCAGTATCGCTGGATGCGCTTACGTTCTTGTTCGGAGAGTGTTGCCATAGCTGGTCCTTGGTGTCGTGGCGGTCGTTGTGGCACGATGCCGTCATATGCAACTCAGTATAGGGAATCCCACCATCGATGAGCGCATGGTCATACGACAAAACTGCCACGACGGCGCGACGGCGCGACGGCGCGACGGCTCGACGGGCTTGCCATTCGTACCTTTGCAGCGTTAGAGGCACCTTTCCGCGAACTTCTCGATGTCGGCGTTGCTTGCGTTGTTGAGAATGCCGCCGTCAACGATCTTTGCGCCTGGAGCGCTTACCCTAAGGACCGACGCCGTTTTGCCCATTCCGCTTCCGCCCGAGGTGGCAAACAGGACGACCGTTTTGCCCGTCAGGTCGTAAGACTCAAGGAATGTGTTGATAATCGCCGGCGCCACGTACCACCAGATGGGGAAACCCAAAAAGATGGTGTCGTAGTCTTCGATGTGCTCGACTCTGGAGGTTATGGCAGGGCGGCAGGAGGGGTCGGCGGCCTCGCGCGTGCTGCGGCTCTGTTTGTCGCGCCAGTTAAGGTCGGCGCTTGTGTATGGATTGGCGGGCACAATGGCGAACAGGTCGCTGTCCGTCACGCGAGCCAAGTGGTTTGCAACGTCCATCGTGGTTCCCGATGCACTGAAATATGCCACAAGTGTCTTAGTCATTGGAGTCCCTTTCGTTGCTGCGGTTTAGGCTTTATGGTGAGGTGCTATTAAGTGACGCCTCATGGCTGCGATGCTGAGCGGCTTGAACAGCATCCGGTCGAGGCACTGCGTAGCCGATAGATGAGATAGTCAAGGCATTCGAGCTTCTGTTGCCCCGCGTGTATATCGTTGAGCAATTCGCGGCGATGCCGTTTTAGTAGGCAAATGCGCGCGCAGTCGCTGGCGGCAGTACCGTACAGCTCGATAAACTCTTCGTTGCAGCCGGCGTCGCGTAGGCCGTCGATGATGTTGTCGTCCATGGCATCACTTTGCGGTTTTGACCTTGGTGGTGCCGGCAAGCGGCTTTTCGCCGGGACGGGCCTTGGGACCAACGAGCGCGTGCGGTTGATAAAGCTCCTCGAGGAAGTCAATCTCGGCGGGGGAGAGCGTTATGTCGAGCGCAGCTACGGCGTCGTCGACTCGCTCGGGCTTGGAGCAACCCACGATGGGCGCCTCGACTCCACGCGCCCAGTGCCACGCCAGCGCAATCTGCGGCATCGACACGTCATGATCGGCGGCAACCTTGGCCACACGCTCGACGACGGGCATGTCGATGGCGCGGTCATGGTCATACTTATTGGCCATGGTCGTGTCGGTGGTGCCACGTGTGCTCGAGCTTTCCCACGTGGGGCGGCAGAGGTGTCCCGACGCCAGGGGGCTGTATGGCGTAAGGGCCATGTCGAACTGGCGGCATACCGGAATCATCTCCCGCTCGTCCTCTCGGTACAGCAGGTTGTAGTGGCACTGCATGCTCGTAAAGGGCGTCCATCCGTGGTCGCGTGCGACGATCTGCAGGTTGTGCAGCTGGTAAGCATACATAGCGCTGGCGCCGAGTGCGCGAACTTTGCCCTCGCGTACCAGGTCATTGAGTGCTTCCATGGTCTCTTCCATGGGAACGTCGTAATCGAAGCGGTGAATGATGTAGAGGTCAAGGTAATCGGTGCCCAAGCGCTTGAGCGAGCCTTCGATCTCACGTTTGATGGCGTCGGCGGAAAGGCCGCCTTCGTTGAAGTGAACCTTGCTAGCCAGCACGACGCTCTCGCGAGCGATTCCCAGATTGCGCAGGGCGGCGCCTATATACTCTTCGCTTGTGCCAAAGCTGTAGCAGTTTGCGGTGTCAATAAAGTTGACTCCGGCGTCGAGCGCGCGCTTGATGACGGCGCGCGTGTCGTCGGGTCCGATGGTCCATTGGTGAAAGTCGGGGCTGGGCTCGCCAAAGCTCATGCCTCCCAGGCAGAGCTTAGAGACGTTGATGCCGGAATGTCCAAGGGTGGTGTACTGCATGGTGTTCTCCTGTTCTCCTTATTCTTGAGGGGATGGCTATAGCGTACGTTGATAGGCCAATGATGTATATTGCTTATATCGACTAGCTGGATATACGAATACCAAATATCTGGCAAGCGGGACGCCTTGACTGAATTGGGGTGCAATGGAGCTACGGACGTTGCGTTACTTTTTGGCGGTGGCGCGTGAGGAAAACATGACCGAGGCGGCAAACGTGCTACACGTGACGCAGCCTACGCTGTCACGTCAGATTGCCGATCTTGAGCGCGAGCTGGGCGTCGAGCTTTTTGAGCGCACCAATCGATCATGTGTGCTTACGAGCGATGGCATGCGACTGCGTCAGCGCGCCGAGGAAATCGTCTCGCTGGTGGAGCAGACCGAGCTGGAGTTGGCGGATCGGGAGCTCGGTATTGCGGGCGTTGTCCGCATTGGCGCCGGTGAAACCAAATCGATGCGGCCGGTGCTCGATATCTTTGCGGAGCTGCATCGGGATCATCCAGGAGTGACGATAGAACTCTATACCGGTAATGCCGATGCGGTAGAGGAGCGCTTGGAGCGTGGCCTGCTTGACTTTGCGCTGCTGCTGGAACCCGTTAACGTCGAGAAATACGAATGGATCCGCATGCCCGAGGCGGACCGAGTCGGTGCCGTTGTCTCCGCGAGCGGTCCATGGGGCGAGCTTGACGTGCTGACGCCTACGGACGTGGCGAAGATGCCGCTGCTGGTGAGTTCGCGTACCTCGAATCGAGCGCTGGATCTAGAAGCGTGGGCGAGCGGCGTTTTCACCGTCGACGAGCTCAACGTTGTGGGGCATTTCGATCTGATCGGCAACGCGTCACATCTGGTGCGTTCGGGCACTGCGTGCGCGGTTGGCATTGGAAGCTTGCTGCAGATAGATGAGTCCAGCGACCTGCGCTTTGTCCCATTTGAGCCGCCACTCACCATTGCGTCGTATCTGGTGTGGAAAAAATATCGCCTGCGTTCTCGCGCCTGCGAAGAGTTCCTGAACCGCTTGAATGGGATGTGACAAAGGGACTGTCCCTTTGTCACATGTAAAAGCAAGGAAGTCGCAAGGTCTGGGGCGGGGGTGCCGATATACACCTCGGATACAATCGAAGCTACGCTAGAAAGAGGCTTCGATGATTAGAAAATCATTCTTCAACCCGTTCTCGTCCTTGCTGCTTGCGCTGGCCGGTTTGGCTTTTTTGGTCGATGTCGTTCCGCAGGCGCAGGGCCAGACGGGGGTGTTTGCGCCTGCCGTGCTGTTTGTAATGTGGCTGGCCGGCGGCTTGGTGCGCCTGTTCTACGAAAATGAGGCCAAGCGCAGCTTTGATCGCCATATGTTAAAGGCGAGCCATGCGGCCGTTTGGAAACGTGTCGACGCATGCTGGGTCCAAGTCGATGCCGACCGGCTTGCACCCGGCGATGTGATTCGCCTGTACGCCGGCATGCTCTGTCCGGTCGATGCGGTTCTTGCCAAGGGCAATCACATTCTTGTTTCCGAGTCATCACTTACGGGCGAGAGCGGCCAGACTGCCAAGCGTGAGGGCGATGCCGTTCGCGCGGGGACGACGATTGTTGACGGCAAGGCCTCGGCAACCGTTCTTGCGAGTGCCAACAAGGAGGAGGCCGTGCCGCGTCGGCGCGTCCGCCCTGCCACGCAGTTTAATGCCGGGGCCCAGAGCATTTGCGCGGCTTTGGTCAAGTGCATGCTGATCGTGCTGCCGTTTGTCATCATGATTCGCGGCGTCGTGCTGGGCGACTGGACGCAAGCGCTGCTGTTTGCTTTGGGAGCGGCCGTGGGCCTGGTTCCCGAAATGCTTCCGGTGGTTACGAGCGTCTGTCTGTCGGGCAGCGCCCGCCGCCTCAAAAGCAAACGGGTCATCGTTAAAAACGTCGACGCTATGGAGTCGCTGGGTTCCATGGACGTGGTGTGCGTAGACAAGACGGGTACGCTGACCGAAGACGCCGCAGTGCTGGAGTACTACACCGATATCCTGGGCAACGAGAGCGAGCAGACCCTCAACTTAGCGTATCTCGAGAGTGCGAATCAGGGAGTTGCCGCCAATCAACTTAACCGGGCTATTGCCGATGCGTGTGCCGCACCCGAGCTTTGCCTTGCTGCCAAAGATCTTGGCCGTGCATTTTTCCTGCATGCGTCCGATCCCTTTGACCACGTTACCAAAGCGTCAGGCGTCAAGCTCGACGCTACGCCGGAGGCA
The DNA here is from genome assembly GCA_958371715.1 of uncultured Collinsella sp. Classification (GTDB taxonomy): domain Bacteria; phylum Actinomycetota; class Coriobacteriia; order Coriobacteriales; family Coriobacteriaceae; genus Collinsella. The sequence goes on along the minus strand of CATXLW010000001.1, from coordinate 11,399 downwards.
CTTGGGTGCTTGGGGCTGCCGGCTCGTCCCGATAGTCACCTGACCATTGTTAAAGGCGAGGTCGAGAGCGTTTGCGCGCATTGCGCCTGGGCGAACTTTAAAGGCGAGCTCGTTCCCATGAACGAAGAAGGGCGCCGGAGTGCGTACGAGGTTGCCGAGGACATGCGCGCCGATGGCATCAAAGTGCTCGCTGTCGCCTACAGTACGACGGCGGCAGGCTGGGACGGCCTGGCGCTGTGCGGTTTTCTGGGCTTCTTCGACCGGCCAAAGACCAGTGCCCGCGCTGCCGTTCGCTCGCTGTCCGATCTGTCTGTCGAGGTACGCGTACTGACCGGTGATTCGGCATCGGTCGCTCGTTCTACCTGTGCGCGCCTTGGGATTCCCGCCAGTAATGTCATCACGGGTGCCATGCTCGATGCCATGGAGGAGTCCGAGGCGCTTATCCAGGTGGGACGCACTCGCGTCTTTGCCGAACTCACGCCCGCGCAAAAGGCGCGTATCGTAGGGCTCATCCGGCTTTCGGGCCATACCGTCGGCTATATCGGCGACGGCGTGAATGACGTGCCGGCGCTCACGGCGGCAGACGTCGGCATCGTCGTGGATTCTGCCGCCGCCGAGTCCAAGAAGGTCGCCGACCTCGTGCTGCTCGAGCGCGACCTGGGCGTCGTTGCTGAGGGCGTGCGCGAGGGCAGGGCCTCGTTCGCCAATGCCTCCAAGTACATCCGCATCGCGTCAAGTTCTAACTTTGGCAATATCTGCTCGGTGGCTGCCGCCAGCATCTTTTTGCCCTTTGTGCCGGCGACCGCCACACAGCTGCTTCTGCTCAACCTGCTTTACGACGCGACCTGCCTGGCGCTGTCGTGGGATAACGTTGACGTCGAGGAGATTTCTCGCCCCAAGGTATGGTCGGGCAAGGGCTTGGGCGGCTTTATGCTCCATTTTGGTTTTGCAAGCTCGGCATTTGACATCATCACCTTTGCCATCTTGTTCTTTGGCGTGTGCCCTGCCGTATGCGGCGCATCTTTTATGGCACTGGATGCCGCGGGTAGGGCGGCCTTTATCGCCACGTTCCAAGCCGGTTGGCTGCTGGAGTGCGCATGGACCGAGTCTCTGGTGCTTTTGGTCTTGCGAACACGATGCGCTCGCGGGGCGGACCGTCCGCGCCGTCTGCTCGTGATGATGGTTGGCGTCATGCTTGTCGTGTCTGCCTTGCTCGCACTTGGCCCGGCGGTGCAGCTGATCGGCCTCGCCGCTTTACCGGCGTGGCATTTGGGCGTCGTCGCGCTGCTCAGCGTGCTGTACCTTGTTGTCGTTTCGGTCATCAAGCGGGTCTATCTGTCCCGTGCGAGCAGCTTGTTCTAGGGTGGTTCTATGCGAACGAACAGAACCAACATAGCGATCACGCCCGCCGAGGCCGCCGAGCTCAGCGGTGCGCTGTTCTCGTCCGGTAGTGCCGCCGCCCTTGAGCTTGCGCCCATATTTGCCGATATCGCGTCGGGCAGGCTTACGTCCGTTGAACTGATGCTCGCGGGCTCGCAGCCCGGTTCGGGCACAGAACCCATCGTTATCGATAGGCTGTCGATTGACCTGGCTTCGCGCACCGTGAAAGTCCTGGGGGCGCCCGTCTCGCTCACGCCCAAGGAATTTGACATCCTTGCCTTTTTGGCCACCAATCGGGGCACGGTCTTTAGCAAGGAAGAAATCTATCGGGCCGTGTGGCGGGACGAGTATTTGCTCGACGACAGCAACATCATGGCCTTTGTCCGAAAGATACGAAAGAAGATTGAGCCCGAGCCCGATAACCCGCGCTATCTGTTGACCGTGTGGGGCGTTGGCTACAAGATGACCGAATGACGCTTTGGCCTATTGCCGCTGCCGATCGAAAACAGCAGAACAATCCTTGCCGAATCGCAAGAAAGCCGCAAGAAACCAGCCATGTGCTGGGTCTTGCGGCTTTTCTATTCTGTGAACAGTCGCAGACGCGAAGGAGAGGTGAGGACCTTGAGCGGCAGTGACAGTACCGGAAGCGCAGGGCGATGTGCGCCGCCGCGGGCCCATCTTGTTAAGGACCGCCGCAGCTAAGTTGCTCTGCACGCAATCGATAGAACGGAGCGTAATAAGTGAAGATGTTAACCATGCATCGCGCGGCATCGACGGCTCAAGCGCAGCACGATTTGATTCGGCATCGTGCGGAGGGGCGCATCCAGTATGCGGCGACCATTCCGCTGACCGATGCTATGGCATGGGTCGGGTCCAACTTGGGTGGCCTGGACCGCGACGGGGTCGCACACAGCGAGGCGGACAACGGGCGCAACGTGGTCACGCGCGGCAAGAAAAAGTCGCTGGCCCGCAGGCTCGCAGATGCCTTCGTCAACCCCTTTACGGCAATCCTGTTTTTCCTGGCCATTATCTCGGCGGCAACGGACATGGTGTTTCCCTCCCTTTCGCTTATGGGAAGCACGCCGGAAGATTTCGATCCGCTGACCGTGATTATCATCACCACGATGGTGGTGCTTTCGGGCACGTTGCGCTATATCCAGGAGGCGCGTAGCGGCAACGCGGCCGAAAAGCTGCTCGACATGATCACGACGACCGTGACGGTCACTCGAAAGGATGCTCCCAAAAAGGAGATTCCCATCGACGACGTGGTGGTCGGCGACATCGTGCACCTTTCCGCTGGCGACATGATCCCCGCGGACGTGAGGATCATCGAGGCAAAGGATCTCTTTGTGAGCCAGGCCAGCCTGACGGGCGAGAGCGAGCCTGTCGAGAAGGTGCCCGCGACCTGCGCAGAATCCGACTCGGCAACGTCGTTCGAGAATATCGCCCTTATGGGCAGCAGCGTGATCTCGGGCAGCGCGACCGCAGTCGTCTTTAGCGTGGGCGAGCAGACCCTGTTTGGCTCCATGGCGTCGAGCCTTTCGGATGACGCCGTGGAGACCAGCTTTTCCAAAGGCGTCAATGGCGTCTCGTGGGTGCTCATCCGCTTTATGATGGTGATGGTTCCGTTCGTCTTTTTGATCAACGGCGTTACCAAGGGCGATTGGCTCGATGCCGGCCTCTTTGCCATCAGCATCGCCGTGGGCCTCACGCCCGAGATGCTGCCCATGATCGTCACCACGTGCCTTGCCAAGGGCGCAGTTGCCATGAGTAAAAAGCAGACCATCGTCAAGAACCTCAACTCGATTCAGAACTTTGGCGCCATGGATGTGCTGTGCACGGACAAGACCGGTACGCTGACGCAGGACCAGGTGGTGCTGGAGTATCACTGGAACATCAACGGTCAGGAGGATTCGCGCGTTCTGCGCCATGCCTATCTCAACAGTTATTTCCAGACGGGCTACAAAAACCTCATGGACCTGGCGATCATCAAGTGCGCCGAGGAAGAGGAGCAAAACGACCCGAGTCTCACCGATCTTTCGGAGGCATATGTTAAGGTCGACGAGGTTCCGTTTGATTTTACGCGCCGTCGCCTAACCACCGTGGTGCGCGATCGCAGCGGCAAGACTCAGATGGTCACCAAGGGCGCTGTCGAGGAAATGCTCTCGGTGTGCTCGCACGCCGAGATCGATGGCGCGGTTCGCGTGCTGGACGACGAGGTGCGCAAGCGTATCCTGGCAACGGTCGCCGATTTAAACGACGACGGTTTTCGTGTGTTGGCGATTGCGCAAAAGTCCAATCCTTCGCCGGCCGGTGCCTTTAGCGCCCAAGACGAGTGCGATATGGTCCTGATCGGCTATCTGGCGTTTTTGGATCCGCCCAAAGAGTCGACGGCCGATGCCATCGAGGCACTGCGCAACCATGGTGTCGTCACCAAGATTTTGACCGGCGACAACGAGAAGGTCACGCGCACCATCTGCAAGCAGGTGGGGCTGCAGGTCAACAACATGCTGCTGGGTAGCGACATTGCCACCATGGATGATGCGGAACTCGCTCGTCGTGCCGAGGACGTGCAGGTGTTTGCCAAGCTCACGCCCGACCAAAAGGCACGCGTCGTCTCCGTCCTGCGCGACAACGGGCATGTTGTGGGCTACATGGGTGACGGCATCAACGATGCCTCGGCCATGAAGTCGTCCGATATCGGCATCTCGGTCGATACCGCCGTCGACGTTGCCAAGGAGTCGGCGGACATCATCTTGCTTGAGAAGGACCTGATGGTGCTCGAGGAAGGCATCGTCGAGGGGCGTAAGACCTACGCCAACATGATCAAGTACATAAAGATGACCGCGAGCTCAAACTTCGGCAACATGTTTAGCGTGCTTGCCGCGTCTGCCCTGCTGCCGTTTTTGCCCATGATGAGCATCCAGCTGATTCTGCTCAACTTGATTTATGACTGCAGCTGCCTGGCGATTCCCTGGGATAACGTGGACGAGGAGTTCCTGCGCGTGCCGCGTACCTGGGATGCGTCGAGTGTCGGCAGGTTCATGATCTGGATCGGGCCCACCAGCTCCATCTTTGACTTTATGACCTATATCTTTATGTATTTTGTCTTCTGTCCGCTGTTTGTGAGCCACGGCGTGCTGTTTAACGATCTTGCGCACGTTTACTCGGGCGCTGCGCTGGAGCAGATGCAGCTGGCATACATCGCGCTGTTCCAGGCCGGTTGGTTTGTCGAGTCCATGTGGAGTCAGACGTTGGTCATTCATATGATCCGCACGCCCAAGCTGCCGTTTATTCAGAGCCGTGCCTCGGCGCCGGTGATGCTGCTCACGATGACGGGCATCGCGCTGCTCACGGCGATTCCATTTAGCCCGCTTGGACCCACGTTGGGTCTGGGTGCCTTGCCCATTGAGTACTTCCTGTTCCTGATTCCGTGCGTCTTGCTGTACATGGCGCTGGCGACAAGCCTTAAGAAGGCATATGTCAAGCGCTATGGCGAGTTGCTGTAACAGGGGATTTGACATGAGAGGAGCGTTCGCATGAACTGGACGCAGATTTGGATTGACCTGTTTGGTACCTCGGAGTGGCTCGGCCTCGATATGGGCTTTTGGGTGGCCAACGGCGTCGTGCTCGTCATTGTCGTCATTATGAACGTCGTCTTTTGGAGCATGAAGCCACTGCCGAAGGACAAATAACATGCATGGGGTCATTTGCTCTGCTGTGCCAAAATAATCACTCGAATGATGATTTGCGAATGTGACAAAGGGACTGTCCCTTTGTCACATTGTGAGTTGAGAGTGGATGTCGATGTATTTATCGCTGGCCCCTATGGAGGGGATTACCGGGCATGTGTTCCGTCGCGTGCATGCGGAGTGCTTCGGTGCGCTCAATTGTTATTACACGCCGTTTTTGCCGACGCCGCGGGTGGGTAACCGCTTTGGCGGTAAGGCGTTTAAAGAGGTCGACCCTGTCAATAACCAGGGGCTTAACGTGGTGCCTCAGCTGATGTCCAAAAACGCGGACGAGTTTGCGTGGGCGGCGCAGGTGCTCGCCGACATGGGTTACCGCGAGGTTAATCTTAACCTTGGCTGTCCCTCGGGCACGGTTGTCGCCAAGGGGAAGGGTTCGGGCTTTCTGCGCAACTTGGATGAGCTCGAGGTGTTCTTGAGCGACGTGTGCGAGCGCTCGCCATTGCCGGTGTCGGTCAAGACCAGGCTGGGACTGGAGAACGACGAGGAGTACGAGCGCGTGCTCGACATCTATTGCCGCATGCCGCTGGCGGAGCTGATCGTGCATCCGCGCGTGCAAAAGGACCGCTATACGGGCTCGCCGCGCAAAGAGTTTTACGGCGAGACGCTGGAGCGGGCGCCGTTTCCCGTGGCCTATAACGGCGACATCTTTGATCTTGAGGACATGGATGCGCTGGTGGAGGCCTATCCCGGAACGCGTCACGTAATGTTGGGGCGCGGCTTGCTTGCGAACCCCGCACTGGCTCGCATGGTTAAGGGCGGTCCTGCTGCCACGGCAGCTGAGCTGCAGCGCTTCCACGACACGCTGTTCGCAGCCTATGTGGATGAGATTGGCGGCAATGCAGTCTTTCGCATGAAGGAGTGGTGGTTCTACGCCAAGTGCGCCTTCGCCGATCCCGCTACCGTTCACAAGATCGTGCGCAAGACCAAAAAGGTCGACGAATACCGCGCCGCCGTCGAGCGCGTCTTTCGCGAGCAGTCTCTGGCGCCCATAGCCCGCTTTCACGGCTAGTTAGTCATTGGGGACGTTCTTTAACGACTAGTCATTCAAGAACGTCCCCAACGACTATGTGAGACAGCATCGCCTTTGCTATCTGACGGCTTGGACGGCAAGTGCGTCCAGCACACGCCCTGCGTCGGCGTTGATTAGAATGCTGCGATCGGCGATTTCTGCCGGAGCGACTGCCTCGCCAAAATTGACGCATGTGTACGTTGCGCGCTCGTTTTTGGCAGTCATCTGCCAAAACGGGTACTTGATGATGACGGGCGTGTTGCCGCCCACACCAAGCTCCAAGAACAGGATGCGCATATTGCTGTGGCGGCGCAGGAAATCTTGGTAACGGTCGGCCGCGGCATACCAGCCCTTATCCTGCACAAACGTATCGTCGGCGCGCAGGTTCATCGTGAGCGGGGAGCCGCAATGGGGGCAACGGGGCACTAGCGCAGAAGGAATGCGCAGGTCTTCTTGGGCGGCGACCATGTAATGTACGAGCTCTTCGTTGTCCCAAGTTTCCTGACAGCAGGGCTTGCTGCACTGGAATAGACCATAGTCGCCCTGCGTGTAAAAGAGTCGCTGTTTATCGAAACCGGCGCGTTGGAAGCAATGGTCTACGTTTGTGGTCAGCACAAAGTAATCTCGGTCGCGCAGCAGGCCCAAAAGCTGTTCGTAGATGGGCTTGGGTATGGGGTCATATCGGTTGCACATGATATAGCGGCTCCAAAATGCCCAGTATTCCTCGAGGGAGTCATAGGGGGAGAAACCGCCGGAGTACATGTCGGTAAAGCCGTAGCGTGCGGCGAAGTCGCCAAAGAGTTTCTCGAAGCGCTCTCCCGCGTAGGCGTAGCCAGCCGCGGTGGAAAGACCCGCGCCGGCGCCGATTATCACGGCGTCGGATGCATCGAGTTCGGCTCGGAGCTTAGCGATCTGCTTGGAGAAGGTCGCGGTAGATTGACTCGTCAGACGCGAGAAAAACATTGAAGATCACCTTAAGGTTGGGGTCGTTATGGTCTAGATGATGACGAACGGCATCGATGGCAACGCGCGCGGCGGCTTGTTGGGGATAGCCAAAGACGCCCGTCGAAATGCAGCAGAAGGCAAGCGTGTCGAGCTTTCGGCTCGTCGCTTCTTCCAGGCAGCTGGTGTAGCAACGGCGCAGTAGCAGTTCCTCGCGCGGGCCAGGCTTATGGTTGGGCACGATGGGACCGACGGTGTGGAAGATATGACTGCTGGGCAGGTTAAAGGCTGGCGTGACCTTGACGCATGCGGTCGGTTCCTCATGCCCCTGTTTACACATGAGGCTGGCGCACGTCAGGCGCAGCTGCGTGCCGGCGTATGTGTGGATGGCATTGTCGATGCAATGGTGTCCCGGCACAAAACAGCCGAGCATTTGGCTGTTGGCGGCGTTGACGATGGCGTCGGCCTTAAGCAGCGTGATGTCGCCACGCCAGACGGCAATGCGATTGCAGTAGGGAAGCGTGCCGGCATCGGTTGCGCCGCCGCGCTCAACAAGCCGCTGCTGCAAGTAGGCATCCTGGATATCGAGCACCTCTGTCGCGAGCGCTTCGGGCGACCGCACGTTCATAAGGGCCCTGAGCAAATCACACTGCTCACCGGCTCCGGCGGGAACGGCGATGCCGCGTCCGTCCGCTCGCTCGTTGAGCAATGCATTGATAAGCCAAATACGACGCTCGGCTTGATTCATGGCTGACCTCCTGTCCAATTGAGTTGGGCGTGTTTGACAGCAGTGTGCAACCCGGACCGCTTCTTCAAAAGAGGGCACAAAAAGGTAAGCGCCGTGGAGCGGTATGCCCCACGGCGCTCAATTTGCAAAAGCCCGTAGCTGCTAGGAGCTTCGCACAAGCTGCTGGTAGTCGGTGCCCCATTCCACAAGAGAATCGATGATGGGCATAAGGCTTTGACCCAGCTCGCTCAGCGCGTATTCGGTACGGATGGGCGTTTCGGGAATGACGGTGCGCGTGATAAGTCCCGCGGCATCCATTTCCTTTAGGTTTGACGAGAGCACCTTTTGACTGATGCCGGGAATAGAGCGATGTAGCGCGTTGAAGCCCGGGGGCTGCTCAATGAGCTGCTGGATGATATAGATTTTCCACTTGTTGCCAAAGAGCTGAAAACACGTAGCGACGGGGCAGGGAGGCAGTTCTTCTTTGGTGAGCATGGTAACCTCGCAATCGGGTAGGTTGCTTGCATTATCGCAGCTGCTGGCGCCCGCGGCTACAACTTACTTTTTGGTAACTGGCTAATAGATTAGTGCCTTCTTTTGGGTGGGGTGCATTCCTCGCATGATGTGCTTAGGCGCAAAAGCGTCTACGTCCGGGCGGCTTCGCCCAGCCGCCCCCAATCGAAAGGAATTGCCATGTCCGAGAATCTCGAGAACGTTGCCGCTTTCGCTTCTTGCGGTACCGCCGATCCCGCGCCCGCCTGCGGCTCCGCCGATCCCAAGGCCGCGCCGGCCTGTGGCACCGCTTGCGGCTCCGTCGATCCCGCGGCTGCTCCTGCTTGCGGCTCCGTCGATCCTGCTGCCGCCCCTGCTTGCGGCTCCGCCGATCCTGCTGCCGCCCCTGCCTGCGGCTCCGCCGATCCCAAGGCTGCTCCGGCCTGCGGCACCGCTTGCGGCGCTGCGGACGCTCAGTAGGCAATCGCAGGTGCGGGACTCATAATGGATGCTCAGACTTGTCTCAAGAAGATGCAGCTTGCCGGGACGCTCTCGCTGGCAACTGTGGACGAAAATGGCGCGCCGCAAATTCGCTGCGTGAGCGCTGTGCATTACGAGTCCTGCGCTGTCTACTTCCTCACGGCGCGCGGCAAGGAGATGGCCCGCCAGCTTATGGCCGATGGGCGTGTCCAAACGCTCGTTCACACGCGGTTTAACGAAATGATCCGCATGTCCGGCGTCGCCACTCCCGCCTTGGACTCCGAGCAAGTTTACTGGCGTGACGTTATTTATGCCGAGCAGCCGTATCTTGCCAACGTTTATCCCGGTGATACGCGTGATATCAACATTATCTTTAAGGTCGAAAACATCGTGCTCGACTACTTTAACCTGGGGGTCCGTCCAATTGAACGCGCCGTCTTTACCCTAGACGAGGACATGGCACCCGCGCCCGTTAAGGGTTTTCGCATTGATTCCGATGCGTGTATTGGTTGCGGTACCTGTCTTGAGCACTGTCCGCAGAAGTGCATCGAGCCGGGTGACTCGTATCGCATAGAGCCTGAGCACTGCTTGCACTGTGGCGCCTGTGAAGAGAATTGCCCCGTCGGCGCCGTTGAGCGCCTGTAGCCCAATACCGTCATCAATTTGAACATCGACCAAGGGAGCCCCACGATGCAAAAGCCTGCGTTTGCCTTCCAGTGGCATATTACGGATGAATGCGATCAGCGTTGCAAACATTGCTATATCTTCGCCAACGGTGCCTGCGCTGGTTTTGAGCGCATGCCGTGGGAGCAGATGGTCGAGGTCGTCGATCAGGCCCAGGCCCTCTGCGAGCGCATCGGACGTAAGCCGTACTTTTACGTTACGGGCGGTGACCCCATTCTTCATCCCGATTTTTGGCGCCTTGCCAAGCTTTTGCACGAGCGGGGTTTTATGTGGTGCGTGATGGGCAATCCGTTCCATCTGACCGACGAGGTCTGCGCCCGCATGAAAGAGTTGGGATGCCGCAAATACCAGCTCTCGCTCGATGGACTCGAGAAAACGCACGATTACTTCCGTAAGCCTGGTTCGTTTGCCGAGACCTTGCGTGCGATTGGGTGTCTTAAGCGCGCTGGTATCTGGGTTGCCGTTATGAACACGGTTTCGAGCATGAATGCCGCCGAGCTGCCGCAGCTCATTGACCTTGTGGCAAGCCTCGAAGTCGACGTGTTCGCTTTTGGACGATACTGTCCCACCTCGGGCCAAAAGCGCGATGAGTTCCATCTGGAGCCGCTGGAATATCGCGACGTGCTGCTGGCCGCGCAAGAGCGTATGGAGTTTCACCAGGCTGCGGGCTGCAAAACGTTCTTCCAGCTCAAAGATCACCTGTGGACGCTTCTTTTGTGGGAGCAGGGCAAATTCACCATCCCCAAGAGCGCCAAGCCCGGCATGATCTACGACGGCTGCCATTGCGGTACGGGCCATATGACGGTGCTGCCTACGGGCGACGTCTATGCGTGCCGTCGCATGGAGAGCAAGGTGGGCAACGTTGCCGAGAACTCGCTCGAGGAGCTGTTCTTTTCACCGCAGATGGAAGCAAAGCGCGACTTTAAAAAGTTCAAGAAGTGCTCCAAATGCGAGCTTTTTGGCTGGTGCCGCGGCTGCCCCGCTGTGACGTATGACTACACAGGCGATATGTACGAAGCCGATCCTCAGTGCTGGAAAGAGATCGAGGAATAGGATTGCCGTGTCATCGTAGTCGTTGGGGACGTTCTTAAACGACTACTCATTTAAGTGCGTCCCCAATGAGCGGTTGTGAGGGATCCACGCAAAAAACTGTACGCCAGCATCCAAAGATGTCGAAAAATGTCGACTTTGGATGCTGGCGTACATGTTTGGCTCGGCGGGGGCTAGGCAATCATTGCATCGAGCGTAATGAGCTCTCTGAGTCGCTCCGTGCGTGTTTGCCCGTGACGCCTTGCCTTTGCGTCAAACGCTTCAAGAACCGATTCACCCACGCGTGCCGACAAAACAACGCTTGGCTCATCGGAGATCGGCGGCCTTCCCAACTTGATGGTGCGACCCTTTGGCCACTCATCTTTTTCGTATGCCTCTGCTGCCTTTTTCAGCTCTCCGGGAGCAAACCCCATCATCTTCTCGAGCCGCTTAGCGTCCATAGCGCCTCCTATCGATCGACATAATGTCGAGCGCTGGTTCTCGGAATCTCTTTTTGTATACAGTTTTGTAGACAAAAATACAAGCAGCTTATCAAGCTAATTAGCGTGTTTTGACTAGTTTTTTCGATAGGAAATGGGCATCGATGGCTTCGATATTTCTTCACTTTCCAGGTTGGAACATGAGCGCTCATTGAACCTGCAGAGGGGGGCACTTTAACAAACTATCGAGGTTCTGGCCAGGAGCTTTCACCGGTCTTCGGTGGTGAGAACAGCTCAATTCGCGACACAGTGTGTCGCGAATTGGAGTAGTCGCTGAGTGTTCTTTAACAACTAGTCATTCAAGAAGAGAGCGTCTAAGTGCCGGAATTGCTATTTTGAGTCGTCCCTAAGGTAGCGCGCAGAGATGTGGTGTAAGAGGCGGGGAATGCCCCGCCTCCGCCCTT